>JAAEZO010000223.1 GCA_018222825.1 Gammaproteobacteria bacterium | reverse complement strand
TCAGAATTTTATTCTGGAAGGCCTATCGCTTGGCGGCTTCCAGCAGGACAGAACTACTAAACCCTCGGAAGCAACTGCTCCGGGGGTTTTTTCGTTTTACGTGATTTTTAAGACTTTATTTTACTGACAGGGAATACAACATCATGACATTGGATCAAAATCGTCTTCGCATCGCTATTCAAAAATCCGGCCGTCTCAGCACCGAATGCCAGAAGCTGCTCAAGGGCTGTGGCGTCAAGCTCAATCTGCGTGAACAGCGCCTGATCGCCCACGCCGAAAACATGCCCATCGATTTGCTGCTGGTGCGCGATGATGATATTCCCGGTCTGGTGATGGACGGTGTGGTCGACCTGGGTGTAGTTGGTGAAAACGTACTGGAAGAAACCCTGATGGAACGCCAGTCCCTGGGCGAGAGCTCGGAATACAGTGAACTCAAGCGGCTCGACTTCGGCGGCTGCCGACTGTCGCTGGCGGTGGCTCAGGAGTTCGATTACCAGGGCCCGCAAAGCCTGGAAGGCAAGCGCATCGCCACGTCCTACCCCTGGTTGCTCAAGCGCTACATGGACAGTCAGGGCGTCAAGTTCAAAAGCGTGATGCTGAACGGCTCGGTCGAAGTGGCGCCCCGCGCCGGTGTGGCCGACGCCATCTGCGATCTGGTATCTACCGGTGCGACGCTGGAGGCCAACGGTCTGGTCGAAACCGATGTCATCTTCCGCTCCAAGGCGGTGTTGATTCAAAGCGCCAACGTGCTGCCGACCGCCAAGCAACAGGTGATCGACAAGCTGCTGCCGCGCATTCAGGGTCTGCAACAGGCGCGAGAAAGCAAATACATCATGCTGCACGCGCCCAAGGATCGGCTGGAAGCGGTGATCGATCTGCTTCCCGGTGCCGAGCGCCCGACCATCATGCAACTGGCCGGCGAAAGTAATCAGGTGGCCATTCACATGGTCAGCAGCGAAGACATGTTCTGGGAAACGATGGAAGGCCTCAAGGCGCTGGGCGCGTCTTCCATTCTGGTGCTGCCCATCGAGAAGATGATGGAGTAAGGCATGAATATTCTCGACTGGAATAAATTGAGCACCACCGAGCAGACCGAGATGTTACGCCGCCCCGCCCTGGCGCAGGGCGGACGCGAAGCCCAGGTGTCCGACATTATCGCCAAAGTACGCCAGGGCGGTGACGCCGCCCTGATTGAACTGACCCGTACCCTGGACCGCGCCGAGCGCAGCACGCTGCAGCTGTCGGAGCAGGAAATCGATGACGCCACTCATCGCGTCGGTGACGAGCTGAAAGCCGCCATCGAGCTGGCCATCGGCAACATCGAGACTTTTCACCGGGCCCAGTTGCCGACGCCCATCGCGCTGGACACCAGCCCGGGCGTGCGCTGCGAACTGCACTTTCAGCCGATAGAAAAGGTCGGCCTCTATGTACCCGGCGGCAGTGCGCCGCTGGTGTCGACCGTGATGATGCTGGCCATTCCGGCCCGTCTGGCCGGCTGCGAGCGGGTGGTACTGTGCTCGCCGCCACCGATCAACGACGCCATCGTCTATACCGCCCGCCGCTGTGGCGTGGATGCCATCTATACCCTGGGCGGCGCCCAGGCGGTGGCGGCCATGGCCTACGGCAGCGAAAGCGTGACCAAGGTGGACAAGATTTTCGGCCCTGGCAATGCCTGGGTGACCGAGGCCAAGCAGCAGGTATCGTCGGACGTGAATGGTGCCGCCATCGACATGCCCGCCGGCCCTTCCGAAGTGCTGGTGATTGCCGACGACACCGCCGATGCGGACTTTATCGCCTCGGATCTGCTGTCTCAGGCCGAACACGGCCCCGACTCCCAGGTGATACTGGTAACACCAAGCAAAGCGCTGGCCGACCAGGTCAACGCCGCGCTCGAACAACAGCTGGCACAACTGTCTCGCGCCGATATCGCCCGCCAGGCACTGAGCGAAAGTCGTACCTTTATCTGTAACGATCTGGCGCAGGCCGTGGCTATCTCCAACGCCTATGCCCCCGAGCATTTGATTGTGCAGACCGCCGACCCTCGCGCCCTGCTGCCGAACCTGAAAAACGCCGGCTCCATCTTTCTCGGCGCCTGGACGCCGGAGTCGGTCGGTGATTATGCCAGCGGCACCAATCACACCCTGCCGACCTATGGCTATTCGCGCACCTATTCCAGCCTGGGGCTGGCCGATTACCAGCGCCGTTTCACGGTGCAGGAACTGACCCCGGCCGGTCTGCGTGCCATTGGCCCGGCAGTCGAGCTGCTCGCTGCCACCGAAACCCTGGATGCCCACAAGAATGCGGTGAGCCTGCGGCTTGCCAAACTGGAGAAGCAAGCATGAGCATCACCCAACTGGCCCGCACCCAGGTGCAGGCACTGACGCCCTATCAGTCGGCCCGGCGCATCGGCGGCCAGGGCCACATCTGGCTCAACGCCAACGAAGCGGCCGACAGCGGTGAATACCGCCTCGATTGTTCGCGACTGAACCGCTACCCCGAGTGCCAGCCACCGCAGGTCGTCAATGCCTATGCGGCCTACGCCGGGGTAGAACCCGAGCAATTGCTGGTGACCCGCGGCGGTGACGAAGGCATAGAGCTGCTGATCCGTACCTTCTGCGAGCCGGGCCAGGACAACATCCTGATCTGCACGCCCACCTACGGCATGTACGCCATCAGCGCCGAAACCAACGGCGTGGGCATCATCGACGTGCCGCTAAACAGCGACCGCCAGCCCGACTTCGACGGCATCATCAAACAGCTGGACAACGTCAAGCTGGTGTTTCTGTGCTCGCCCAACAACCCCACCGGCGATCTGGTGAACAGTGCCGGACTGTTGCGTCTGCTCGACGCCGCCAAAGACCGCGCCCTGGTGGTGGTGGACGAGGCCTATATCGAATTCTGCCCCGACGCCACTCAGGCCGGACTGCTGGCCGATTATCCTCAGCTGGTGCTGATCCGCACCCTGTCCAAGGCCTTTGGCCTGGCCGGCATTCGCTGTGGTTTTACCCTGGCCAACCCCGAGGTTATCGGTCTGCTGCTGAAGGTCATCGCCCCCTACCCCATTCCCGAGCCGGTGGCCCAGATTGCCGCCCAGGCGCTGAGCGAGTCGGGTCTGTCGACCATGCGTGGCCGGGTGGCCGACATCAACGCGCTCAAGGCCACGCTGGTCGAACAACTGGCCGCCTCGTCTCAGGTGGCGCAGGTATTCGCCGCCAACGGCAACTATGTACTGGTGCGCTTCACGCCCGGTACCCAGCTCTTTGCCCGCATGAGCAAGGCCGGTATTATATTGCGCGACTTTGCCAGCAAGCCGGGGCTTTCCGACTGCATTCGAATCACCATCGGCAACCAGGCCGAAATGGACGCGGTACTTCAGGTACTGCAACAGGAGCAATAAGTGACTAAGGAACGTATCTTATTTATCGACCGCGACGGCACCATGGTAGAAGAGCCGGCGGTAGACAAGCAGCTGGACCGGCTGGACAAGCTGGCCTTTTTGCCCGGCGTGATCCCGGCCCTGCTCAAGCTGCAGGACGCAGGCTACAAGCTGGTGATGGTCACCAATCAGGACGGCCTGGGTACCGACAGCTTTCCGCAGGCCGACTTTGACGCCCCGCACAACCTGATGATGCAGATCCTC
>JAAEZO010000222.1 GCA_018222825.1 Gammaproteobacteria bacterium | reverse complement strand
CGCCAAGGGCATACACCGGCTTGCCGGAGGTCTTGAAGCCCTCGATGGCTTCGCCCACTTCATCCAGTTTGGTGAGGCTGGACTCGCTCATGTTCTGCAGCCGCAGCACCACGGCGCCGATGCGCTCGTCGTTGCGGGCCCGATCCAGCGCTTCCTTTATCTGGCTCAGGGTCATGGGCGGTGGCGTGTTGTCACCCGACAGCCATTTTTCGGCCAGGCGCCGGGGGCTGGCGGTGGCATCCTGTTCCAGTATCGGGCCGGTCAGGGTGAGGGTGAGGGCGGCCTTGGCCGGCAGGGTGGGGGATTCATCCTTTGAGCTGAACACCAGCACAACAGCAACCAGTATGGTTAGAAACAGCAGGTTGATAATCAACATGCGAACGGCATTCAGCACCCGACCCAGAGTACGAAACACCCACTTGATGGCAGACCACATAGCAACGCCTTAATCGGAATAGTTTTCGAATCAATCCATTATGACGGCAGTGACTTCACAATGCCACGAGCGGCGTCGGCTTTGGGATCAAACCGACGCTAAAACAAGCGTTTGAAAATGCAGGAGTGATGCAGTAGCCTCAAGTGGTCAAACCTGTAGCCATCGGCGGAGGGATCATGAGCCGTTACCCGCATTTACTGGCCCCCTTGAATCTGGGCTTCACCACCCTGAAAAACCGGGTGATCATGGGCTCCATGCACACCGGGTTGGAAGAAGAAAAGGGCGGTTTCAGCAAGCTGGCCGCCTTTTATCGTGAGCGGGCCCGCGGCGGCGTGGGGCTGATCATCACCGGCGGCATCGCCCCCAACTTTCGCGGCCGGCTGTTGCCTCACGCCGCCCAGCTCAGTTTTCCGTGGCAGGTGCCTCGCCACCGACAGCTGATCGAGGCGGTGCATGAAGAAGGCGGCAAAATTGCGCTGCAAATTCTGCACGCCGGCCGCTACGCTTATCATCCCTTTTTGCAGGCGCCTTCGGCCGAAGCCGCCCCCATCAGCCCGTTCAAGCCCGGCGCCATGAGCGAGCGCCAGATTCGCAACTGCATTGCCGATTTTGCCCATACCGCCTTGCTGGCCCGCCAGGCCGGTTACGACGGGGTCGAAATCATGGGCTCCGAAGGCTATCTCATCAACCAGTTCATCTGTGTCCGCACCAACCACAGAAACGACGACTGGGGTGGCGACCGTGAACGCCGCCACCGCTTTGCGCTGGAAATCGTGCAGGCGGTGCGAGCTGCCGTGGGCGATGACTTTATCCTGATCTTTCGGCTGTCGATGCTGGATCTGGTGGAGCAGGGCTCCAGTCTGGAGGAGGTGATAGCGCTGGGGCTGGCGCTGGAGCAGGCCGGTGTCAGTCTCATCAACACCGGCATCGGCTGGCACGAGGCCCGAGTGCCGACCATCGCCACCAGCGTGCCCCGGGCGGCGTTCAGCTGGGTTACCGAAACAGTACGCCAGTCGTTGTCGGTGCCGGTGATTGCCACCAACCGCATCAATACTCCCGAGGTGGCGGAACGAATACTGGCTTCCGGTCAGGCGGATCTGGTGTGCCTGGCGCGGCCTTTTCTGGCGGATGCGGATTTCGTCAACAAGGCGGCGGCGGGCAAAAGCGAGCTTATCAACACCTGCATCGGCTGTAATCAGGCCTGCCTGGATCATGTGTTCAAGCAACAGCGCGCCTCCTGCCTGGTCAACCCCAGAGCCTGCCGCGAAACCGAACTGAACGTTGTGCCGACTGCCAGCCCCAAACGGCTGGCGGTGGTGGGAGCGGGGCCGGCCGGGCTGAGCTTTGCCTGCGTGGCCGCCGAGCGTGGGCATAAGGTCACCCTGTTCGAGCGGGCGGCGGAAATTGGCGGCCAGTTCAATTACGCCAAGCAGATACCGGGCAAGGAAGAGTTTTTTGAAACCCTGCGGTATTTTCGCTATCGACTGGTGCAAGCCGGGGTGGAGCTGCGGCTGAACACCGAAGCCAGCGCCGAGCGGCTGGCCGGGTTTGACGAGGTGATACTGGCCAGCGGCATTCGCCCGCGCACTCCCGAGATTGACGGTATTGACCACCCGAAGGTGCTCAGTTATCTGGACGTGCTGGCCCGCCATGCGCCGGTGGGGGAAAAGGTCGCCATTATCGGTGCCGGCGGCATCGGCTTCGACGTGGCCGAATTTCTGGTTGTGGCGCCACACCAGAGCACCGAACAATGGCTGGCGGAGTGGGGTATCGACCGGCAATATCGGGCGCCGGGCGCGCTGATGCCGCCTGCCTCGGTAGTGCCGATGCGGCAGATCTGGCTGCTGCAACGCAAGGCGGGTAACCCCGGCAAGGGGCTCGGCAAGACCACCGGCTGGATTCACAAGGCCAGCCTGCGCCACCACGGTGTGCAGATGTGGGGTGGGGTTGGCTATCGGCGCATCGACGATGAAGGGCTGCATATAGAGCGCGACGGCGAGTCGCTGTGCCTGGCGGTAGACAACGTCATTATCTGCGCCGGTCAGCAGCCGGAACGCAGTCTGCAGTCGGCACTTGAACAGCGGGGTGGCAAGGTGCATTTGATTGGCGGCGCCGACGTGGCGGCCGAGCTGGATGCCAAGCGCGCCATTCGCCAGGGTGCCGAGCTGGCGGCGGTGATTTGAAGGTTGTTTGCCACTGGCAGGGAGTGTGGTGTTTTGTAGCAATACCCATAACGCCGAACCTGCAGCGTAGGGTCGACTTATTTTTAGGTGTGAGTATTCGACCGCATCGTTACATGTGGCGCGCCTGGTCCATTGAAATGGACCCTACGAGCTTGGCGGGTTTGCGCCGGCTAACGCGGCGCCTACAATGACTGGTCATCCGCTTCAAGGCTTTATGCCCGGGCGCCGTGCTGCTAAGGTAGCGGACATCAAAATACGAGCTTGTTACATAAGGTTTTAATTCATGGATGCACTGGAACTGTTACTCAATCGCCACTCCAATCCTCGTCTGATCGAGCCGGCCCCGGCCGGTGAGCAGTTGGAGGCCATTTTCAAGGCCGGGCTGCGGGCGCCGGATCATGCGGCACTGACCCCGTGGGAATTTATCGTGTTCAGCGGTGAACAGCGCGAAAAGCTGGGTGACATTCTGGCCGAGGCAACCCGGGCCAGGGGTGACGATGAAGACAGCGTAGAAAAAGCTCGTCTGGCTCCCCTGCGTGCGCCCATGGTGATCACCGTCGTCGCCAAGGTAAAACCCCACGACAAGGTGCCGCAGCTGGAGCAGGAAATCTCGGCCGGTTGTGCGCTGATGGCGATGCAGATGGCCTCTCAGGCCCAGGGCTTCAGCGGCATCTGGCGTACCGGCTGGTTTGCCTTTGATCGCGGCGTGCATCAAGCATTGGGCCTGGCCGAGCAGGATCAGATTGTCGGCTTCCTGTATCTGGGTACCCCTCAGGTAGCGGTACGCAAGCTGCCCGAGCGGGATACGGCCCAGTTCGTGCGCTACTTCGGCTCCTGATCCAGGGCAAATAAAAACGGCGTCATTTGAAAAAATGACGCCGTTTTTTTGTTGGTCACTTGCGCGAAATGCCACTTTGGCAAGGTGCCACCCTCGCGAAAGTGAGGGCGCATACCAGAGGCTCTGCCCCGCCCACGGCCAGGTGCCTAGCCCTGTTTTCGCTGCTCCAGCTCTTGCAGCGCGGTCTCG
>JAAEZO010000021.1 GCA_018222825.1 Gammaproteobacteria bacterium | reverse complement strand
TGAGCCCCGCATCAGACTGCTGTCCGGAGCGGGGCTAATACTAGCCAGACCCTTGACCGGATACAAGCCCAATTTTAAAAAATAGATTCAAGTGGATAAAAAGAAGGCAAAACGATGATGGAACAACCGCTTTACGCCAGAACTGCTAAGAGTAAGGAGTGAGAAGGTCGCAATAAAAACGTAAACAAGCCGCTTGGTCCGTTCAAACACCAGATATTGCACATCACTCATTTCGCCTGCTCCGTCACCGCTGCTCAGGCCACCGCATCGGCAATATATTGTGCCAGACGCTTTACCAGCTCGGCATCGGCCCCTTCTACCATCACCCGGATCAGAGGTTCGGTGCCGGACTTGCGTAACAACACCCGGCCCGCACCGGCCAGCTGTTCTTCTGCACTGGCCACCCGCTGCTGTACTTTGCTGTCGGCCAGCGGATCGGTACCCGCCACAAAGCGCACATTGATCAACACCTGAGGATACAGCTGCAACTCCTGACCCAGCTCGTGCAGGCTGCGCTGTTCATCGACCATGGCACGTAGCACCTGCAATGATGCCACTATGCCGTCACCGGTGCTGTTGTGATCCAGGCTGATGACATGGCCGGAGTTTTCACCGCCCAGCTTCCAGCCATGCGCTTTCAGCAGCTCCATCACATAACGGTCACCCACTTTCGCCCGTTGGAAGGGAATATCGAGCTCCGCCAGTGCCAGCTCCAGTGCCATGTTGCTCATCAGCGTGCCCACCACACCGCCGTTCAGGGTGCCTCGGCGATCTGCATCCCGCGCCATGATGTACAGCAGCTGATCGCCGTCGAGCAAGGCACCGGTATGATCCACCATCGCCAGTCGGTCGCCATCACCATCAAAGGCGATACCCAGATCGGCGCCATGTTCCTTTACGGCGGCAATCAGGGCCGCCGGCGCGGTCGAGCCGACCTTGTCATTGATGTTGATGCCGTTCGGCTGTACACCGGTGCGGATCACCTTGGCACCCAGCTCTTCAAATACCGCCGGGGCTATGTGGTAGGTGGCACCATGAGCACAATCGAGCACTATGGTCAGGCCGTCCAGGTGCATTTCGGAAGGAAAGGTGCTCTTGCAGAATTCGATATAGCGACCGGCGGCATCGTTGATACGGCTGGCCTTGCCCAACAACTCGGATGGCACACAGTCCATCGGCTGATCGAGCATGGCTTCTATCGCCAGCTCCACCTCGTCCGGCAGCTTGGTACCGTCATGAGAGAAGAACTTGATGCCGTTATCGTAATAGGGATTGTGAGAGGCACTGATCACGATACCGGCTTCGGCACGAAAGGTGCGGGTCAGATAGGCGATGGCCGGGGTCGGCATGGGGCCCAGCAATGCCGCCTGTATGCCGGCGGCGGACAGACCCGCCTCCAATGCCGACTCCAGCATGTAACCGGAGATCCGCGTATCTTTGCCAATCAGTACCTTCTTGGTACCGGTGCGAGACAGCACCTTGCCGGCAGCCCAGCCCAGCTTCATTACAAATTCCGGGGTGATGGGGTAGTCTCCTACTCGTCCGCGGATGCCATCGGTACCAAAGTATTTTCTGCTCATTATATTATCCCTGATATTGTGCTGCCTGTTGCCATACCCGCACGGCATCGGCCATTTCTTTTACATCATGCACCCGCAATATCTGCGCGCCCTGACTCAGCGCAAACAAATGCGCCGCCAGGCCGCCGGCCAGACGTTGGTCTACTTCACGATCCAGTAATTGTCCCAGCATCGACTTGCGTGACATGCCGACCAGCAAGGGCAGGCCCAGGGCATGCAAGTCGCCGACTTTACCCAGCAATTCATAGTTGTGTTCGAGTCGCTTGCCGAAGCCGTAACCGGGATCCAGGCAAATGCGCTCTCGAGGAATGCCCATATCATCACAGGCCTGCAGTCGTTGCCGCAGAAAGTCCGCCACCTCGAGGGTGACATTCTGATAATCCGGTGCCTGCTGCATGGTTCTGGGCAGCCCCTGCATATGCATCAGACAGACGGCGGCGCCACTGTCGGCCGCCACCTGCAAGGCACCCGGCTCGCGCAGGGCGCGAATGTCGTTAATCAAATCCGCACCGGCCCTGACCGACTCCCGCATTACCCCCGCCTTGCTGGTATCAATGGATATCCAGCAATCCAGCTCCTTGCGCAACAGCTCCAGTACCGGAATAACCCGATCCAGTTCCTGCTGCTCGGCCACCGCATCCGCACCGGGACGCGTCGACTCACCGCCCACATCAATCAGGGTGGCGCCGTCTTCGACCATCTGCAGGGCATGACGCAAGGCGGCATCTTTACCCACAAAATGACCGCCGTCCGAAAAAGAGTCCGGCGTCAGGTTAAGGATCCCCATGATTCGGGGTGAGGACAGGTCCAGACTTCTGGATGCGCTTGATAACAGCATAACGACAGGTTCCCACAAAATAAAAAGCCCCGGACAGCGATGTCCGGGGCTTAATTTATCATAAATTATCAGTTGCTGGTGGCGTCACCGGGCTTATTCAAATCCGCAGCGCCAGGCTTGGACTCGTCAGCCTTCTCTGCATCCTTGTCACCGGTGCTGGCCGTCGGCCCCTGTGGCTTGTCGTCAGACTCTTCTTTCCAGTCTGCCGGTGGCCGCACATCACGACGTGCCATCAAATCATCGATTTGCTTGGCATCGATGGTTTCATACTTCATCAGCGCATCTTTCATGGCGTGCAGAATATCGATGTTGTCCATCAGTATCTGCTTGGCACGCTCGAAATTGCGATGAATGACGTCTTTCACCTCGGCATCGATGGCATTGGCGGTTTCGTCAGACATGTGCTTGACCTTGGCGGCAGTACGGCCGAGGAAGACTTCGCCTTCTTCATCCGCATACAGCAAGGGACCGAGTTTTTCCGACAGGCCCCACTGGGTCACCATCTTGTGGGCAATTTCGGTTGCCCGTTCGATGTCGTTGGAAGCACCGGTGGTCACCTTGTCGAAACCGTAGATGATTTCTTCCGCCAGACGACCGCCGTACAGGCTGGAAATCATCGACTCAAGATGCTGCTTGCTGTAACTGAAGCGATCCTGCTCGGGCAGATACATGGTCACACCCAGGGCGCGACCACGAGGAATAATCGACACCTTGTATACAGGATCGTGCTCGGGCACCATGCGACCAACGATGGCGTGACCCGCTTCATGATAAGCCGTCATCGCCTTCTCGGACTCGGACATCACCATGGAGCGGCGCTCGGCACCCATCATGATCTTGTCCTTGGCCTTTTCAAACTCTTCCATCGACACCAGTCGACGAGCGGAGCGAGCGGCAAACAGGGCGGCTTCGTTCACCAGGTTGGCTAGGTCGGCACCACTAAAGCCGGGCGTTCCACGGGCAATGACACTGGCGTTGACATCGTCACCCAGCGGCACACGGCGCATGTGCACCTTGAGGATCTGCTCACGACCACGTACATCGGGTAGTCCCACTACCACCTGGCGGTCAAAACGGCCAGGACGCAGCAAAGCCGGATCCAGCACGTCGGGTCTGTTGGTAGCGGCGATGACGATAACACCTTCGTTACCTTCGAAACCGTCCATCTCTACCAGCATCTGGTTCAGGGTCTGTTCGCGTTCGTCGTGACCGCCACCCAGACCGGCGCCACGCTGGCGACCAACGGCATCGATTTCATCGATAAAGATGATACAGGGAGCCGACTTCTTCGCCTGCTCGAACATGTCACGCACCCGTGACGCGCCCACACCGACAAACATTTCCACGAAATCGGAACCGGAAATGGTAAAGAAGGGCACCTTGGCTTCACCGGCAATGGCTTTTGCCAGCAGGGTTTTACCGGTACCGGGTGGGCCCACCAGCAGAATACCGGTAGGGATACGTCCGCCCAGCTTCTGGAAACGACTGGGATCACGCAGGTAATCCACCAGCTCTTTCACGTCTTCCTTGGCTTCATCACAACCGGCCACATCGGCGAAGGTCGTTTTGATCTGATCTTCGCTCATCAGGCGTGCCTTGCTCTTGCCGAAGCTCATGGCACCCTTGCCACCGCCGCCGCCTTGCATCTGACGCATGAAGAACACCCAGACGCCGATCAACAGCAGCATGGGGAACCAGGAAATGAAGATAGACGTCAGCAGGCTCGGTTCTTCCGGCTTTTCACCCACGACCCGCACGTTGTTGTTCAGCAGATCATTCAGCAGCTGAGGATCCTGCGCAGGCAGAATAGTCGTGAAACGATCGCCACTACGCTTTACGCCATTGATGGTATTGCCATCCATGCGCACTTCACGAATTTGCCCTTGGGCTACTTCCTGTACAAAGGTGGTGTAGTCCGTCTGGCGTCCACTCGGTTCACTCGGGCTGAAGCTCTGGAATACCGACATTAACACCACGGCTATGACCAACCACAGGATCAAATTTTTCGCCATGTCACTCAAATTACTAACCTCACCGGCTGACAGTTTATGACTTCGACAGGGTACTACAGTTTAAAACCTGTAGCCACAATGTAGACTTCTCGCGAGCGAGGCCGCGACGAATCGGGTTTTCTTACCCTTACCGAACTGAAAGACCGGCGAACTTCCAGTAGAAATTCATCGAAGCCGGTCCCCTGAAACACTTTTACAACAAAACTGCCTTTGGGCGCGAGCACCTGGCGACACATATCCAGTGCCAACTCTACCAGATACATGGACCTGGGCTGGTCAACCTCTGGTGTACCGCTCATGTTCGGCGCCATGTCCGACAGCAATACGTCGACCTTGTCTTCCCCTACCCGCTCCAGCAGGGCATTCAGCACCGCCTCGTCACGGAAGTCGCCTTGCAGGAAGTCGACCCCGGCAATGGGATCCATCGCCAGCAGGTCGCAGGCAATCACCTTGCCCTTCAGCCCGACCTGTTCAACCGAATACTGGCTCCAGCCTCCGGGGGCCGCGCCCAGATCCACCACCGTCATGCCATGTTTGAGCAAACGATCGCGCCCTTGCAATTCTTCCAGTTTAAATACGGCACGCGAGCGCAGGCCTTTTTTTTGCGCCTGTTGTACATATTTATCGTCAAAATGCTCTTTGAGCCAGCGCGTCGAGCTGGCCGAGCGTTTTTTCTTAGTCATTAAATTATCGCTCTGCTATTACCATTGAAGCTTAGATGGGGGTACAATAGCCCCCTTTCAACCTATTAACTGAAGCATTTTGCAATGACCCTGACTAATAAGCAAAGACAATACCTCAAAGGCATGGCCCACAGCCTGAAGCCGGTGGTGTTGCTTGGCCAGCATGGCCTGACTGAAGGCGTACTGGCCGAGATCGATCTGGCCCTGAATTTCCACGAACTGATCAAGGTCAAGGTTGCCGCCGAAGACAGGGAAGTCAAAAAGCTGATCATGGACGCCATCGTTCGTGAAACCGGCGCGGTAAAAGTACAAAACATCGGCCACATGCTGACGCTGTATCGTGCCAGCGAAGAGAAAAAAATCAGCCTGCCCAGAGCCTGAGCCGTCTGTAGGGGTTGGGTTTGCAGCCCTGCCCTTTTGCTCTACCTGCTTTCCCTTTCGATATTTCCTTCCGCTTTTCCTGCTCTGCCCTCAACAGCACTATGATTGAGCATATGCTCCCACTGTGTGATTGTCATGCCCAACCATCGCTATCTGACCGACGAAGAGCTTGAACTGTTAAACGAGGTCTGTCATCAGGAAGGGCCACAAGCCCTGCTGAGCCTGCCGCTGACGCTCGATGCCCATATAGCACCCTTGCTTGAGCAAGCCTCGGCTCTTGAACTGAAACTGAATATTGACGGAATACAACTGAGCTTTCCGGTCGCACTGAAACACCCGATTGCCAGCCAGGAACAAGCCGAACTCAGCTCCCCCCGCATCATCACCAACGGCGGTCACCCTCGGGCCTGGCGTCTCCCCAACCCTCGAAGCCTGCAACTCAGGCAGCCCAATGGGCGGCCGCTGGCGGCAGAAATAAGGGATTTGTCCACTAATGGTATGCGCGTGTTGTCGCGCCGCTCGCTATTCGGTCGGTGTCGGCACAGGAAGGTATTATTGACACTTCGACAAGACCAGCAACTGAGGCTGACTCTTGAACTGGTACGCCAACACAAAGGTCCACAATTCTGGTTAACCGCGGTACGATTCGAGCTGTCCATGACCGATTGCCGAACCCTGTCGGACTTTGTCTTCCGGGGGTTTCTGGAGCAGATGAATAAAAGGCAGGAGCCATAGCTCCTGCCTTTGTGCTGACCGTAGTGGCCAAAAGTCGTTATCGCAGCCCGGTGTATTACAGGTACTGGACCTTGAGTACTTCGTACTCGACTTCTCCGGCCGGTGTTTTAACCACTGCCACATCGTCCACTTCCTTGCCAATCAGCGCACGCGCGATTGGAGAATTGACCGAGATCATGTTGGCTTTGATATCCGACTCGTCATCACCCACGATACGATAGGTAATTTCTTTCTCGTCATCCACCTTGAACAGATCAACGGTGGCGCCGAAAATCACCTTGCCGGTGTTCGGCAGCTTGGTAATGTCGATGATCTGGGCATTGGATAACTTGGCCTCAATCTCCTGGATACGCCCCTCGCAGAATCCCTGCTGTTCGCGCGCGGCGTGATATTCGGCATTTTCCTTCAGATCGCCGTGTTCACGGGCATCGGCAATGGATGCAATGATTTGCGGGCGCAGCACAGACTTCAGGTGATCCAGTTCTTCACGCAGTTTCTGTGCACCGCGAATGGTCATCGGTGTTTGCTTCATAGTGGAAACCCGGTTCCTTTCAGACAATAAAACAACAAGAGCCCCGCCGAAAAACCGGCACAGGGCTCGTATCATAAATTCCGTTTCAGCCATCTGGCTGTCATATCAGACAGCCAGATTAATACAGTCGACTTAGCGGGTCAAATCATCGAAGAAGCGCTTCACCCCTTCGAAGAAGCCTTCGGTCTTGGGTCTGTGCTTCTTGGCCGCCAGGCCGCCACAAGAGTCTTCCAGCTTGCGTAACAGCTCTTTCTGCTCGTCGGTCAGACTAACCGGCGTCTCGATGTAGACCTTGCACACCAGATCGCCCATCTGACCGCTACGAGCCGAACGCACCCCCTTGCCTTTCAGGCGGAACAGACGACCGGTCTGGGTTTCAGCCGGAATCTTGAGCTTGACCCGACCATCCAGCGTCGGTACTTCCACTTCTCCGCCCAGGGCGGCAGCGGTAAAGCCGATCGGCACCTCACAGAAGAGGTTGTTACCGTCGCGCACAAATATTTCATGGTCGCGCACGTGCATCTGAACGTACAGATCACCTGCCGGCGCACCGGCTTCACCGGCCTCGCCTTCACCAGACAACCGAATACGGTCGCCGGTATCAACGCCTGCCGGAATCTTGACCGACAGCGTCTTGGTTTTCTGATAACGGCCTTCCCCATGACACTTGTGGCAGGGGTCGCTGATGATCTTGCCCTTGCCCCGGCACTGCGGACACGGCTGCTGCACGGTAAAGAAACCCTGACGCATCTGTACCTGACCATGACCGTGACAGGTCGGACAGGTCTTGGCCTGGGTGCCGGCTTTGGCACCGCTGCCGTCACAGACGTCACAGCCTACCAGGGTCGGTACCTTGATCTCTTTGGTCACGCCCCGCACGGCTTCTTCCAGCGTCAGCTCCATGTTGTAGCGCAAGTCTGAGCCACGGGCCGCACGCTGCTGACGACGCTGACCGCCACCGAAGATATCACCGAACACATCGCCAAAAATATCGCCGAAGTCGGCGTTACCGCCACCAAAGCCATGACCGCCTTGCTGACCGTTGACCCCATCATGACCAAACTGATCATAGGCGGCCCGCTTCTGGGCGTCGGTCAGCACTTCGTAAGCCTCGGTGGCTTCCTTGAACTTGTCGCCGGCGTCGGCATCTACCTTGTTGCGGTCGGGATGATATTTCATCGCCATCCGCTTGTAGGCTTTCTTTATCTCGCGCTCTTCGGCTCCCTTGGAAACCCCGAGCACTTCATAATAATCTCGTTTCGACATAGGCTGATTGCTTACCTGAGTCCTGTTCACACAAAGGCGGGCGTTGGAATCCCAACGCCCGCCACTGGCAGCGTTAATACGCTGGGTTTAGCTTATTTTTTGTCGTCTTTTACTTCTTCAAACTCGGCGTCGACCACATCGTCATCGGCCTTGTTGGAAGCAGAAGCACCCTGAGGCTGCTCACCCGCGTCGGACGCATCAGCCTGAGCCTTGGCCTGAGCCGCTTCCATCAGCTTCTGTGACGCTTCCATCAGCGCCTGCTGCTTGGCTTCGATTTCGGCCTTGTCTTCACCGCGAACGGCAGCTTCCAGCGCAGTCAGAGCAGATTCGATGGCGCTCTTGTCGTCGGCGGCCAGGGCATCACCGGCTTCTTCCAGCTGCTTGCGCGTGGCGTGTACCAGACCATCGGCCTGGTTACGGGCCTGCACCAGCTCTTCGAACTTCTTGTCTTCGGCGGCGTTGGCTTCGGCCGCGCGAACCATGGCATCGATCTCTTCCTCACTCAGACCGGAAGAGGCCTGAATGGTGATCTTCTGCTCTTTGCCGGTGTCCTTGTCCTTGGCAGACACGTGCAGGATACCGTCGGCATCGATGTCGAAGGTCACTTCGATCTGCGGCAGACCACGCGGTGCCGGACGAATACCTTCCAGGTTGAACTGACCCAGCGACTTGTTGTCGCCGGAGCGCTTGCGCTCACCCTGCAGCACGTGAATGGTCACGGCAGACTGGTTGTCGTCGGCGGTAGAGAACACCTGCGACTTCTTGGTCGGAATCGTGGTGTTCTTCTCGATCAACGCCGTCATCACACCGCCCATGGTTTCGATACCCAGCGACAGCGGGGTTACGTCCAGCAGCAGTACGTCTTTCTTGTCACCAGACAGCACGGCGCCCTGAATAGCAGCACCCACGGCAACCGCTTCGTCCGGGTTCACGTCTTTACGCGGCTCCTGGCCGAAGAACTCGCTAACGGTCTTCTGCACCAGAGGCATACGAGTCTGACCACCAACCAGGATGACGTCATCGATGTCAGACACGGACAGACCCGAGTCTTTCAGCGCGATACGTACCGGCTCCAGTGACTTCTTGACCATATCTTCTACCAGCGACTCCAGCTTGGCGCGAGTCAGCTTGATGTTCAGGTGCTTCGGACCGGTTGCATCTGCCGTGATGTAAGGCAGGTTCACCTCGGTCTGCTGCGCAGAGGACAGCTCGCACTTGGCTTTTTCAGCGGCTTCTTTCAGACGCTGCAGCGCCAGCATGTCGTTACGCAGATCGAAGTTCTGCTCGCGCTTGAATTCTTCCACCAGATAAGTGATCAGGCGGTTATCGAAGTCTTCGCCACCCAGGTGGGTGTCACCGTTGGTTGCCAGTACTTCGAAGGTTTTTTCACCGTCCATGTCATCGATTTCGATGATGGAGATATCGAAGGTACCACCGCCCAGATCGTATACCGCCACCTTGCGGTCACCCTGCGCCTTGTTCACGCCGTAGGCGAAGGCGGCAGCAGTCGGCTCGTTGATGATGCGCTTCACGTCCAGACCGGCGATACGACCCGCATCTTTGGTTGCCTGACGCTGGGCATCGTTGAAGTAGGCCGGTACGGTAATAACCGCTTCGGTTACTGCTTCACCCAGATAGTCTTCGGCAGTTTTCTTCATCTTTTTCAGCACTTCGGCAGAAATCTGCGGCGGTGCCATTTTCTTGTCTTTTACTTGAACCCAGGCATCACCGTTGTCGGAGTTGATGATTTTGAACGGCATGATTTTGATATCACGCTGCACTTCTTCATCTTCAAAGCGACGTCCGATCAGACGCTTGATGGCAAACAGGGTGTTGTGCGGGTTAGTCACCGCCTGACGCTTGGCGGGCTGGCCAACCAGTGTCTCACCGTCATCGGTATAGGCGATGATGGAGGGAGTAGTACGAGTACCCTCGGCGTTTTCTATCACTCGCGGGGTATCCCCGTCCAGGATAGCAACACAAGAGTTGGTGGTACCCAGATCAATGCCGATGATTCTACCCATAAAATCCTCTCTCAATATCTTGAATTCAATCGTAAGCGTTTCGTGTCTTGCTTTAGAGCCTATATGTGGTTGCCACTAGAGGCTTTCAAGATACACATCACATTTTTTTAGCCAAAAGCCGATATTTCGGCTCGAATCAGGCCTGAGTATCGATGGCAGGCCCCTTGGCCACCATTACCATGGCGGGGCGCAGTACCCGGCCATTCAACTCATAGCCTTTCATCATCACTGCCAGTACCGAATTGGGGGCGACTTCGGCGCTTTCTACCATGCTCATGGCTTGATGCTTGTTCGGATCGAAGGCCTCGCCCTGGGGATCAATCGGCAATACGCCAAATTTTTCCACCGTGCTCAGCAAGGATTTCAGCGTCAGCTCAACCCCTTCATACACCGCCTCAAAAGCATCACTTTCCTTATCGGTATGCTCCAGTGCGCGTTCCAGGCTGTCGATCACCGGCAGCAGTTCGCCGGCAAACTTTTCCAGCGCAAACTTCTGTGCTTTTTCTACGTCCTGTGCCGCACGGCGACGCAGGTTTTCCATTTCCGCCAGGGCGCGCAGGGCGTTGTCTTTTTCAGACTGGGCACTGGCGGTGGCGTCTGCCAGCTTTTGCTCCAGCTCGGTTACATAAGCTGCATCCGGTTGGCTGGCCTCGGCGTTGGCGCCTGCTTCGGTGTCTACCGTCAGCGGTTCTTGCTCGGCGGCTTGCTCCGCATCAACCTGATGTTGTTTTTTGCTCATGTTGTCTCCCGTATATGTTTACTGACCTGCAGCCTATATGGGGGCTGCAGATCATATTTCAAGAGAATATTTTGACGATCGCGACACCGTCGGTGGCACACCGTCATCGGGTTATTTAGAATGGCCCCATCTCTCGGTCAGGGAACAGATGACCGCATTGCCTACTCAGTCAGGTCAATATATCAATGGAAACCGAATTCAATACTATAGCGCTTATCGGCAAACCCGATCACGAAGGCGCCAACCAGACACTAGTGGCGCTGTATAATTATATTGTCGGCCTGGGTCTCAATGTAGTGATAGAACGCCGGGTAGGCGAACAACTGCGCCTGGATCAGGCTGAACTGCTGGAAATGGTCGAACTGGGTGAGCGGGCCGATCTGGCCATCGTGGTGGGCGGTGACGGCAACATGCTGGGGGCCGCTCGTGTACTGGCCCGCTTCGATGTCGCCGTGGTCGGTGTGAACCGGGGCAACCTGGGTTTTTTGACCGACCTGTCTCCGGACAGCTTCGAGCAGCCGCTTGAACGCCTGCTGGCCGGCGACTACCAGGCCGAACAGCGTTTTCTGCTGGAAACCCAGGTGCACCGTCACGGCCAGCTCAAGGCCAGTAATACCGCCATGAACGAAGCGGTACTGCACCCGGGTAAAATCGCCCACATGATCGAATTCGAGGTCTACATCAACGGCCACTTCATGTACAGCCAGCGCGCCGATGGCATGATAGTGGCCACTCCTACCGGCTCCACCGCCTATTCGCTGTCTGCCGGTGGCCCGATTGTGACCCCCAATCTCAACGCCATTACCCTGGTGCCGATGTTTCCTCATACCTTGAGTTGCCGTCCCATCGTCATCGATGCCGATTCTCAGGTTAAGCTGGTGCTTTCCCCCAACAACAAAACCGAGCAGATGCTGATCAGCTGCGATGGTCATGTCTCGCTGGCGGTGCAACCCGGTGACGAAATTCATATCAACAAGAGTCCCTACAAACTGAAACTGCTGCACCCCCGTGGTCATAATTACTTTGAAGTGCTGCGCAGCAAGCTAGGCTGGGGCAGCAAGTTGTTCTGACACTATATGATTGCGGTGTGAGGCTTATTACTTATCTTTTTATTTGTATATTCATCACGCCTCACCCTTGCCTCCCTGCATTATCTCGAACACTTGCCACTGTACAAAACAACAGTATACTGTATTCCTATACAGCATCGTTTTGTGCAGGGGTTCCACCATGTTGCTTCAGCTCACCATCAGCAATTTTGCCATTGTTTCCTTCCTTGAGCTGGACTTGCGTCCAGGCATGACCAGCATTACCGGAGAGACCGGTGCCGGCAAATCCATCGCCATTGACGCCCTCGCCCTGGCACTGGGTGAGCGTGCCGATGCCGACTCGGTGCGCCCCGGTGCCGACAAGGCCGACATCAGCGCCCGTTTTCGTATCGACAAATTGCCCCGCGTCAAGGCCTGGCTGAGTGAGCAGGAGCTGGATGAGCAGGGCGAATGCATTCTGCGCCGCACCCTGAGCCGCGAAGGACGATCCCGTGGCTATATCAACGGCACCCCGGTTCCCTTGTCTCAACTCAAGGCCCTCGGTGCCCTGCTTATCAACATTCATGGCCAGCATGCCCATCAGGCATTGCAAAAATCCGACTATCAGCGCGGCCTGCTCGACGCCTATGCCGGCCATCATCAGCTGATGCTGCAGGTCAGCAAGAAATATCAACAATGGCGTCTACTCAGTAACGAACGCAAGCAACTGCAAAGCGAGCAGGCCCAGTGGCAGGCTCAGCGCCAACTGCTGGAATACCAGGTAGCGGAGCTTGATGAACTGGCGCTGGCCGAGGATGAGTTCCCGACCCTGGAAGCCGAGCACAAACGCCTGGCCAATGGTGCCGAACTGCTTAACGACTGTCAGCTGGCCCTCAATGTGCTGGCTGACGGTGAAGAGACCAACGCCTTGCAGCTGTTACGTCAGGGCCTGAAGGTCTTGATTGAGCTCAACCAAATGGACAACCGGCTCGGCCCGGTGCAGGAAATGATAGAAAGCAGCCTGATCCAGCTGGAAGAAGGTCACGGCGAGTTGAGCCGTTATCTGGACCGACTCGAGCTGGATCCTGAACGGCTGCATGAGGTGGAAGCACGCCTTGGCAAGGTGATGGAGCTGGCACGCAAGCATCATGTACAGCCGGTTACACTGCATGATTTTCATCAGGAGATCAAAGTCCGGCTGGCGGAGATGGATCATAACGACAGTCGTCTGCAAGAGCTGGATGATGAAGTCGAACAGACTAAAGAACAGTTTTTGCAGGCGGCTGAACGGCTCAGCCAGAGCCGGCAACGCTATGCCGAATCCTTGAATCAGCAGATCACCCAAAGCCTGCATCAACTGAGCATGGAGCATGGTCGCCTTGAAATTACCGTAACCGCCGATAACGGAGCCGGTTACTCCCCGCTGGGTATCGACCGGGTCGAATTTCTGGTCAGCACCAACCCGGGCCAGCCCATGAGTCCGCTGGCCAAGGTGGCCTCGGGTGGCGAACTGTCGCGTATCAGTCTGGCCATTCAGGTGATTACCGCGCAGAAGGTCGAAACCCCTACCCTTATCTTCGACGAAGTGGATGTGGGGGTCAGCGGCCCGACGGCGGCGGTGGTCGGTAAACTGCTGCGTCAACTGGGCGACTCGACACAGGTACTGGTGATTACCCACCTGCCCCAGGTGGCCGGCAATGGTCACCAGCATTATTTTGTCAGCAAAGACAGCGCCGACAACGATACCCAGACCCGTATGCAGGAACTGGATGAACATAGCCGGCTGCAAGAACTGGCCCGATTGCTGGGTGGCAACAAAATTACCAGCAACACTCTTGCTAATGCACGTGAGCTGCTGATTAATTAAAGATAAGACGTAAGGTCTGTAAATGAGTAGCCCGGTTTTAACCGGGCTATCTGGGCTTTAAACCGCACTAAACCAGGCGGCGCGCTGCACCGATGACGATATCTATCGCCTGCTGTTCGGCCTGCTGCAGTGAAAGATCGTCAGGCGTTTCCTGCTGAGTACGGTTGACGATAACCCCGGCGACGCAACCCGCCTTCAGTCCCTGGCTGGAACACATGGTAAAAAGGGTGGCCGACTCCATTTCGTAGTTCAGCACCCCCATGCTCTGCCATTCTTTCATGCTGCCTTGAAACTTGCGCAACATGCGAGCCGAATGGGTATCGTAACGCTCCTGACCGGGATAGAAGGTGTCAGACGAAGCGGTGATGCCGACATGAGGCTCAAGCCCTAACTCCCGAGCCGCATCTACCAGCGCACAGGTACAGTCAAAATCGGCAACCGCCGGAAACTCGAGAGGTGCAAAGTGGCTGCTGGCACCATCGAGCCGTACCGAGCCCTGGGTTACTATCATGTCGCCAACCTTGATATGGCTCTGAATAGCCCCTGTGGTTCCGATGCGCAGGAAGGTCGTCACCCCCAACTGAGCCAGCTCTTCCACCGCAATCGAGGTGGAAGGACCACCGATACCGGTAGAACAGACCACCACCGCCTTGCCGTCCAACTCGCCCAGCCAGGAGGTAAACTCCCGTTTGCTGGCCAGATGACGGGCATTGGCCAGCTGGCCGGCAATACGCGCTACCCGCTCCGGATCCCCCGGAATAATGGCAAGCGTTGCTCCTTGCAGATCCTCGTCGGTTATCGCTAAGTGAAAAACGTGCTTTGCCATTGACTGACTCCCGAAAGAAAGCGTTAAAAACGAAGATGATAGGACAGTGACTGGCGGATGACCATCATTGGCGACACTGAACCTGTGGGCTGTTGACGGGCCAGCCCCCCCATCGTTGGAATATTGAGATGGTGTCGGCTTTTACAAGCCCATCGTCAGCAGCTATCATGCCCAACAAGTCACACAGGATATAATGCAGCCATGCAACTCAAAACCTTGATTTTACCCTTGCTACTCACTCTTCCTCTGGCCGGTTGCGGCCTCGTGTACAAGGTCGATATTCCCCAGGGAAACTATATTGAAGCCAAGCAGGTCGCCCAACTGCGCCAGGGCATGAGCCAGGAACAGGTCCGCTTTTTGCTTGGTAACCCCATGAGCCTGGATGGTTTCAACCATGATCGCTGGGTGTACCTTCATTATTTGAAACCGGGCCGGGGTGAAGTGGAACAGAAACAACTGATTCTGAACTTTACCAATGATGCGCTGATCTCGGTCACCGGCGACTATCCGGCACCCGCCGCCTTTGAGCAGGGTCTGTAACAGACCCTATGGCCATGTGATTCACGGCACATGGCCGGTTACTTTTTGGCTCTCTTGGGATCGGGACGACCGCCGGTTACCTTGTCTGCTCGTCCCTCTTCCTTGGCTTGCTCGGCGCGACGCCGACGAATTTCCTTGGGATCGGCTAATAAAGGACGGTAGATCTCGATTCTGTCGCCATCAACCAGAGACTGTTCCAGTTTAACCTGCCGCCCGAACACGCCGACCATATTGCTATCCAGGTCAATCTCGGGATATTGCTGCAAAATACCGGATTGCTCTATTACCTGCCTGACGCTATCCCCTGCCGGTACCTTCATACTCAGCACCGTCTGCTGCTGTGGCAGCGCATACACTATTTCAACCCGAATAAGATTCACGGCCATATACCTCTCTTGCCCGCTCACTGAATGAATGCACCATGGCATTGGTCAGTTCTTTAAATACGCCTCCGAAGGCAAGTTCAACCAGGCGGGAAGTAAACTCGAAGTGCAACCTCAGCTCGACTTTGCAGGCATCTGCATCCAGCGGCGTGAAGGTCCAACCGCCATTGAGCGTCTTGAAAGGGCCATCCACCAGCTCCACACTGATATGCTGATGAGGTTTGAGTTCATTGCGCGTGGTGAAGGTCTTGCGGATCCCCACCTTGGCCACATCCAGCGCCGCCGTGATCGACGTGGCCGACTCGGATACAATACGGCTGGCCACACATCCGGGCAAAAACTGCGGGTACGAGTTTATATCGTTCACCAATTCATACATCTGTTTTGCGCTGAACATCACCAACGCACTGCGGGTAATACTGGGCATAACCTCTCCTGGCAGCAGAACGGCCTGATTTTAACATTAATCCAGGCAGGGCTCATCACCACATCCGTACAAAAAACAAGCAGTTGCCGTATAGGCAATTCCAAACCTCCGACCGGGCCCGTATAATGGCGTCACTATGACAAAAAACAAAGCCAAGAAAAAAGTCGGTTCCAGCACCATCGCCCTCAACAAGAAGGCGAGACACGAATACTTTGTAGAAGAAAAATACGAAGTCGGGCTGGAACTGCAAGGATGGGAAGTAAAATCGATGCGCGCCGGCAAGGTGGACATCGGTGATGCTTACGTGTTCATGAGAAACGGTGAAGCCTTTTTATTTGCGGCCACCGTAGTGCCTCTCAACGTAGCCTCCACCCATGTGGTATGCGATCCTCATCGCTCTCGCAAGCTGCTGATGAAGCGGCGCGAGCTCGACCGCCTGTCTGGCCTGCTTGACCGCGAAGGTTATACCCTGGTGCCCCTGGCACTTTACTGGTCCAAGTCCTGGGTGAAGGCCGAGATCGGTCTGGTGAAAGGTAAAAAGCACCACGATAAACGCCAGGACGTGAAGGAACGCGACTGGAAGCGAGAAAAAGATCGCATGATGAAGCATAAAAATCGCTAACACTTGTGATTTGGTAATAATTGCCATACCATAAGCTTACTTGGGGCTGATTCTGGATTCGACGAGATTCTCGAACTCCTAGGTGCATGCCGAGGTGCGATAGGCCTCGTTAAAAAATCGCAAAAAAATAGTCGCAAACGACGAAAACTACGCACTAGCAGCTTAATAACCTGTTAGAGCCCTTCTACCCTAGCTTGTCTGTGACTTAGGGAATTGGAAGGTCATCCTTCACAGAATCGCGTGGATGCCGTGCCTAACGGTTGAAGCGTTAAAACCAATTTAGGCTAGTCATTCTGTGGCGTGTCTGTCCGCAGCAGGTGGCGAATTCAATGACTGACTAAGCATGTAGTACCGACGACGTAGGTTTTTCGGACGCGGGTTCAAATCCCGCCAGCTCCACCAATCGATTGGAAAGGCCCCGCAAGGGGCCTTTTTATTATGCATCAAATAGTTACCAAACCTCTGCACCGCCCAGAAGCTGCTCGCCGTTTCCCATGTATCACTGCGTACGGCCAAGGTAATGCTGCACACGGTAGCATTTCATAACTAGCTTCATTAGAATCCCTTCTAATAATAACACCACCGTGTCCGGCTGCTTACTTACAGGCTTCTCACTCTAATGTCCCTTACTTCGCTTTTGAAACTCAATCTCCGCAGCCTGATTCTGCTGCTGGCAGTCGTTAGTGTACTGATCACCCTAGGCAACAGCTTTTATGCAACCTACAAGGTTCAGCGTGATCTGTTGATCAGCAATACGCTGGAAGCCAACCGGGTGTATGCCGCCAAGCTGGCAGAGATGACGGATGTTTTTCTCGAGTCGGCACAGGATCAGCTTGCCTACAGCGCAGGCCTGCTCGGCTCACAGATGGATGATGATGCCGCCCTGATGAACGAGGCACGGCGCCTGCATAAACAAACCAATTCTTTCAACTCGGTGGTCATCGTCAATCAAGATGCTGTCATTGTGGCGACTTCGCCAGAGACCCTTGAAGTAAAGGGATTAACATTGACTTCCCCCAGTGCTCGCCAGTCACTTGAAGCCAAGAAAGCGCTGATTACCGATCCCTTTGTCTCTCCTGCCGGCAATTACCTTATCAGTATCTCGCACCCGATCATGTCGAAAGGTGGCCGCTATCTCGGCTATATCGCCGGCACCATTTATCTGCAGGAGGGGAACATACTGAACCGTATCCTGGGCAAGCATTATTACCATGACGGTTCCTATATCTATGTGACCGACCCTAATAAAACGCTGATCTATCATCCTGACAAACAGCGCATAGGGCAGCAAATAGCGAATAATGCCGCCATCGATGAGGTACTCGCCGGCACGGAATATGCCCTCGCCACGGTTAATTCGCAGGGTATTGACATGCTGGCAGGCTTTGCTCCCATCACAAAGTCCAGCTGGGGAGTCGTCGCCCAACGCCCCAGATCGTCGACCCTAGAAGGGCTGGATGGCCACATTAGCGCTGTCTTTATGAAGAGCGTACCGCTGGTATTATTTACTCTGGCCGGTATCTGGTTGTCAGCCATCTTTATTTCCAGGCCGCTGTGGCAACTGGCCAGCAACGCCAGATTGATGGATAGACAAGAAGTGCAGGAAAATATTTCCGGCATTCATGGCTGGTATTTCGAAGTGGCCGAGCTCAAACGTGCCATTCTCAAGGGCATGGGTCTGCTCAATGATAAAATCAGCAAGTTACATACCGATAGCCATACCGATGCCATGACGTCCTTGCTCAATCGGCGGGGCATGCAGCAGGTTCTGGACAGTTATCAGAAACAGCTACAACCGTTTTCCATCATTACCCTGGATATCGATCATTTCAAACAGGTAAACGACACGCATGGCCACGACGTCGGCGACAAGGTCATACAGGCCTTGGCCGGACTGATGAAAACCCATGCCAGAAAAGGAGATGCCCTGTGTCGCAGCGGGGGTGAAGAGTTCATGATTTTTCTGCCCGGAATCGATCTGACCATTGCGAACGATATCGCCGAGCGCTTGCGGTTACAGGTTGCCGATTTTGAAATGCCAACGGCAGGCTTTATTACCATCTCGCTCGGTATCGCCTACTGGTCCGGCGAAAATCACTCTATAAACGACACCTTGAAACGGGCAGACAAGGCGCTTTATCAGGCCAAGCAGCAAGGCCGCAACCGCTCGGTAATGACGGAATCCATCTGACTACCACACGATAAAACGGCCAGGCCAATATGGCCTGGCCGTTTTTTGTGATGTGCTTGCCCAGCAGGCGGCTGATTTACGCCTCACTACGATAGCGATGTTCCTCAGCCTCTGACACCAGAGCTTCTACCTGTGAGGCAAGCCCGGGGCGGGCAAACAAGTACCCTTGGTACAAGTGACAACCATTACTCAACAGCATCGCTCGTTGTGCTTCGGTTTCTACGCCTTCGGCGATCACTTCCAGCTCCAGGCTATTGGCCATGGCGATAATCGCCCGGATAATGGCCAGGCTGTTGCTGTCGTCAGGCAGACCTCGCACAAAAGACTGATCTATCTTCAGCTGATCCAGTGGCAACTGTTGCAGATAATGCAGCGACGAATAGCCGGTACCGAAGTCATCGATGGCAAAGCGAATGCCGGATTGCTTGAGCAACCTCATACGGGAGATGGCCTGCGGCATGTCGGTGAGCAGCATCGACTCGGTCAGTTCCAGCTTTAGCAGTGCCGGGTTGGCTCCGGTCTGTTGCAGAATATTGAGTACCTCCTGTACAAAACCGGGCTGATACAACTGAATGGAGCTGATATTCACCGATACGGTGACGTCCCTGAAGGCCGCCAATCGGGCCCAGCAAGCCATTTGCTCGCAAGAGCGCTGCAGCACAACATGGTCTATCTGGTTCATCAAGCCGGCGGCTTCTGCCACCTCGATAAAGGCACCGGGAGCCAGCACACCCCGCTCGGGGTGATGCCAGCGCACCAGTGCTTCGGTGCCGGTCATGTCACCATCGTCGTTGAACTGAGCCTGAAAATAGACATGAAACTCACCTGCATTCAGACCACGAACAATGTCCTCTTCCAGCAACAACCGCTGGGAAATCATTTCCTGCATTTCCGGATCGAAGAAGCGCATTTCCCCCTTGCCGGCCGCTTTGGCTTCATACATCGCAAGCTCGGCCCGACGTAACAGCTCTTCTGCCGAGAGGCTGTCGGCATCCAGTATCACCACCCCCAGGCAGCCACTGCTACGCAGATTCAGCTCTTCGTGTGCATAGGGCTGATCGAGACTATCCAGCAAGGCATGACTGATATGCTCGAGGCTATCCATCAGCTGCGCCTGGTTGTCGAATTGTGCATCGAGCAAAAGCACGAACTGATCACTCCCCAACCGGGACAGCGTATCTTGTTGTCCTGCTACCTCACGCAACCGGCCCGCCACTTGCAGCAACAGCTTGTCACCGACGGAGTGACCCCAGAGATCATTAATATTCTTGAAGTTATCAAGGTCGATCAAAATCATGGCGCCAAGCTTGCCATGAGCATTACTGTTTAACTGGGCCTGTCCGATACGGTCAAGCAGCAGACGTCGATTCGGCAGGCCGGTCAGCGCGTCATAAAAAGCCAGGTGATTGATTTTTTCCGCATCGTTTTTCCGATCGGTAATATCGTTGATCTGGGCCACATAATGACTAAGTTGTCCCTGAGTATCCTTGACCTCACTGATCGACAACAACTGAGGGTACAGTTTGCCGGACTTGCGTTTATCACAGATTTCACCCTGCCAGTGACCCTGGGTATTAATGCTGTGCCACATTTGCCGGTAAAACTCGCCGTCGTGCTTGCCTGAGCTGAATATTGCCGGTGATTTTCCTATCAACTCTTCCTGGGTATACCCTGTAACCTCGGTAAAGGCCCGGTTTACCCGCAAAATACGGTTATCTTTATCGGTGACCAGCATGCCCTGAAAGCTGTCAAAGGCCACGGCCGCGATACGCAGCTCCGCTTCACTTTTTACCCGGGCAGTGATATCCCGATTCAGTGTCACTACCGCCGCCTTGTCACCGGGCTGGCTTTTCAGTATTTGTGCCACACATTCAAACGTACGAGGCCCCTCACCCGTCTCAACCTCATAGATCAGTGTATTGATCGTTTGCAGCTCCAGAGTCTGGCGAATAAAGGCAAGAAAGGTTTCCGCTTGCTGTTCGGGAAAAATATCCCGTACCGTTTTACCGACCATACTGCCGGTCGTCGCATAAAGCTCGCTGGCATTTTCTGCCATCACGTCCAGGTAACGTCCGTCTTCGTCGATAACGCACATGGTATCGGGCAAAGCACTGGTAATGGCTATCAGCCTGGCCTTGCTCTCGCGCAAGGCCTGTTGCTCACGTCCTCTCTGCTCTGCATCCTTGAGAATGAAGACCAGAATCAGTGTCAGTGGTACCACTATGATCAGAAACGGCAGCGTCAACGATAAAATATGCTGCTGTAGCTGAGGCTCCACAATCAGATACAGCAGTCCCAT
Organism: Gammaproteobacteria bacterium; assembly: GCA_018222825.1. Classification (GTDB taxonomy): domain Bacteria; phylum Pseudomonadota; class Gammaproteobacteria; order Enterobacterales; family Aeromonadaceae; genus Oceanimonas. The sequence continues at coordinate 7,124 of JAAEZO010000021.1, read as the reverse complement.
CTTTGTCATATGTAACAGCAGCGTTACCGGCAACAGTGACCACACATTCAGTCGTATCCAGCCCTGCTGGAGCGCATAGCGCATACCCAGGCCTGCAGTCAGCGCAATAATCATGCCCGCGACACCAGCGATCATACCCGCGCCGTCCAGCCAAAAACGGAATCCGCCGGCAATCAGTAACGCCAGCCCTCCCGCCAAAGGGCCACCAAATAAACCGGCAACAAAAAACACGGCATCGCGCACATCCAGCAGTACGCCAGGACCAAGCATGAAGGGTAACGACATGCAGGCAATGGTAATGGCCGCAAACCAGAAACCGGTAGTGAGTACCATCAGTCGCGGATAATGCTGGCCTCGGCGAATGTTCATGGTCAGCAGCCAACCCGAGGCAAGAATGAGAATGGCCTGTTCAATAACAGATATCAGCATAAGAAGGGAAATGACTGTAGAAGAGTAGATAGGGGCCGGTAAATGGCAGATGCAGTCATATTATTTTAATCTATTGATACGGCGTAATCATAAAAGTGTAACAGAAGCCTTGTTTAATACCCATATAAAGCTCATGGCGTTATGGCAAATAAAAGCAAATAATGACCATGTCGCTTGTCAATTCGCAAAATGCATGAATCAGTCCCTGCAACAAAGGTGTCATCTTTTATTACTCAGACTGAAGCAGCTTATTCAGTCTGCTGTCACCCCAGAGCGCCTCGCCCATTTTTATACTGTCTGAACTCAATAAACCCAATCGACTACTTCTGAATATCGGCGTTCACGCCGGGCTGAAATTGCCATAACAGCCTGACGGAAGACACCTGAACACCATTGCCAAAGCTTGAGTCAGGCTGCAAACCTGTGGTTAATACGTAGACAAACTTGACGACCCCGAGACTCTGGCCAATAACTAGTTAGAGAGAAGAGCGGACAATATCCGTTTTATTCTTGGGTCAGCCACCTGGCAGGAGCCGTCTGGCAGTTAAGACGTTTGAGGGGATAATGCTATGATTTTAAACCATATATGGGGTCTTTATGCGCACCCCAAAGAAGAATGGCATACCATAGACCACCACCACGAGAGCCTGAGCTACAGCCTGGTACACCTGATGTTTATCGCACTGATACCCTCGGTATCTGCCTATATTTCTGCCAGCATGATTGGCTGGAACTTCGGATCCAGCACCAATACGACCATCATGCTCACCACAGAAAGCGCGCTGGTGATGTCCGTCAGCATGTACTTTACCCTGATAGCCGGTGTCTTTGCCCTCTCCTACCTGACGTTCTGGATGGCCAAGACCTTTGGTGCCAATCCGAGTTTTACCCAAAGCGTAGAGCTCGCCGCCTACACCGCTACCCCGCTGTTCATGACCGGGCTGGCACTGTTTTATCCCGAGCCCATTTTTCTGATGATGGTCGGGCTGGCAGGGCTTAGCTATTCGGTCTATCTGCTGTATTCCGGTGTGCCCATCATCATGCATATTCCCGAAGAGCGCGGTTTTATCTACGCCAGCTCGGTGGTGACCTCTGGCCTGGTGTTGCTGGTTTGCATCATGGTCGGCTCCGTTATCGTCTGGAGCTGGGGCTTTGGACCGATTTACACCCAATGAATCAACTTGTCTCAGCATTGAAAAAGGGGTCCGCAGACCCCTTTTTTTTACTGTTTTTTCCCGTCGCCGTTACGACTGACCTTCGTTATAGATTTCCAGATGACTGTTGTCGATACAGTCATTCTGTTTACTATTATCGTTACGTAACGCATTCAGTTCATCCAGATATTCCTGGTTCACATCCTGGGTCACATACTCGCCGGTAAATACCGAAGTTTCGAAACGGCGCAGTTCCGGATTGAAGTGACGCACCGCGTCTTCCAGATCTTCCAGTTCCTGGTAAATCAGGCCATCGGCACCAATCAGCTGACAGATTTCTTCCACTTCCCGGCCGTAGGCAATCAGCTCGTTCACGGAAGGCATGTCGATGCCATAGACGTTGGGGAAGCGAATTTCGGGAGCGGCAGAAGCAAAATATACCTTCTTGGCACCCGCATCCCGCGCCATCTGAATAATCTGCTCGGAAGTAGTGCCGCGTACGATAGAGTCATCGACCAGCAGTACATTCTTGCCGGCGAATTCCGACGGAATGGCATTGAGCTTGCGACGCACCGATTGCCGACGCTGCTGCTGGCCGGGCATGATGAAGGTACGGCCGATATAGCGGTTCTTCACAAAACCCTGACGGTACGGCAGTTGCAGGTTGTGGGCAATTTCCAGCGCGATGTCGCAGGAGGTTTCGGGAATCGGGATCACCACGTCGATATCCAGATCTTCCCACTCCCGGGCGATTTTGGCGCCCAGCTTCTGACCCATGCGTACTCGGGCACCATAAACCGATACCTTGTCGATAAAGGAATCGGGGCGCGCGAAATACACATATTCAAAGATGCAGGAATGGTGTTGCGGTTCGGCGGCACATTGCTGGCTGAACAGTTCGCCCTGTTTGGTGATATAAACGGCTTCGCCCGGAGCTACATCACGGATCAGGCTGAAGCCCACCGCATCCAGCGCCACGCTTTCAGATGCCACCATATATTCGGTGCTGCCGTCTTCGGCGTCGCGCTTGCCCAGTACCAGCGGACGAATACCGTTGGGATCCCGAAATGCCAGCATGCCATGGCCGATAATCACCGCCACGGTGGCGTAGGCACCGCGTATTTTTTCATGCACCTTGCTCACGGCAGCAAACACATGGCCCGGCTCGAGGTGCAGGGTTTGTGTTTGTTGATCCAGCTCGTGCGCCAGTACGTTCAGTAACACTTCCGAGTCGGAAGTGGTATTGATGTGACGACGGGCCACGCGGAACTGCTCTTCTTTCAGCTCGCGGGCATTGGTCAGGTTGCCGTTATGCGCCAGGGCAATGCCGAACGGAGAGTTCACATAGAAGGGCTGCGCCTGAGCGACACTGCTGCTGCCCGCGGTAGGGTAACGCACATGGCCAATACCTACATTGCCGATCAATCGCTCCATATGGCGTTCTTCAAATACATCCCGCACCAGACCATTGGCCTTGCGCTGGCGGAAAGTATTTCCCGAAATGGTAACGATGCCGGCAGCATCCTGGCCTCTGTGCTGAAGTACCGTCAGGCCGTCATACAGCGCCTGATTTACCGGGGTCGTGCCTTGAATTCCGACAATCCCACACATGTCCTAATTTCCTCAATTCACTATGGCTTGGGGGGTAAAAAGCTGGATGAATTTTGCACCAGGCTGAAAAACCACTGGATCACGATACCAAACTCCGGAATCAACTGGGATTCACGCCACCACAGACTCTGTGAAAAGGCCGTCATGGTATCGATGAATAACAGCAGGGCCGCTACGATAAGCACGCCCCGCACAGCCCCGAAACAGACGCCCAGTACCCGGTCGGTACCAGAAAGCCCGGTTTTGGTCACCAGCTCACCAATAATGTAATTAATCAGTGCGCCCAGAATCAGGGTTAATACAAACAGGATGGCAATGGCGGCGCCGTTGCGAAACAAGGGATCGGAGATATCGAGATGAACGGCCAGATCGGCGTAGAAGCGACTGGCAACGAAGAAAGCGGCCAACCAGGTAGCAAGAGACATTGCCTCTTTCACAAATCCCCTGACCAGGCTGATGAGTGCAGAAAGGCCGATAATGCCGAGAATTACGTAGTCTATCCAAACCATCATTTAATGCCGGGAACCTCTTGAATGCCGCGCATTCTACCAAAGTAGGGCGGCAAAAGGCGAAGAAAAAGCGGATAAATTTCATTCAAGATGAAACTATCCTCCGCACAAATGAAAGCCTGAAATGGGATCGAACCCTATGTTCGACCACCGGCTTTGTCACGCACTGCGAGCCATAAAAAACGGGGCCATAAGGCCCCGTTTTTTAGTCAGCGACTAAACGCGATTCAGCCAATGAACTTCAGACCACCCATATAAGGCTGCAGGATTTCGGGCACGGCGATGCGGCCGTCTTCCTGCTGGTAGTTTTCCAGCACTGCCACCAGGGTGCGGCCCACGGCCAGACCGGAGCCGTTGAGGGTGTGCAGCAACTGGGGCTTGCCGTCGGCACCCCGTACCCGCGCCTGCATGCGGCGCGCCTGGAAATCGCCGCAGTTGGACACAGACGAGATTTCCCGGTAGGTGTTCTGGGCCGGCAGCCACACTTCCAGATCGTAGGTTTTGGTGGCACCAAAGCCCATGTCACCGGTACACAGTGCCATCACCCGGTAGGGCAGATTCAGCCCCTGCAGTACTTTCTCGGCGTGGCCAACCATCTCTTCCAGGGTATCCCAGGAGTGATCCGGATGAACCAGCTGTACCATTTCCACCTTGTCGAACTGATGCATGCGCACCAGGCCGCGGGTATCACGACCATAGGAGCCCGCTTCGGAGCGGAAGCAAGGGGTATGGGCGGTAAATTTCAGCGGCAGTTCCTTGGCATCGAAGATCTCGTCCCGGCCGATGTTGGTCAACGGTACTTCGGACGTCGGGATCAGCGAGAAACGACGGGTCTTGCCGGCTTCGTCGCCTTCACCTTCGATGGCGGTATGGAACAGATCGGCGGCAAACTTGGGCAGCTGACCGGTGCCGTACAGGCTGTCGCTGTTCACCAGATAAGGCACGTAGCACTCGATGTAACCGTGCTCGTTGGTGTGCAGGTCCAGCATGTACTGCGCCAGGGCCCGGTGCATGCGGGCAATCTGGCCCTGCATGATCACGAAGCGGGAGCCGGAAATCTTGACCGCGCCCTTGAAGTCCAGACCGGCCAGAGCTTCGCCCAGCGCCACATGGTCGCGCGGTTCAAAATCGAAGGCGGTAGGCTCACCCCAGACTCGCACCTGCAGGTTGTCATCCTCGTTTTTACCGACCGGCACCGACTCGTGAGGCAGGTTGGGAATGGCGGCACCGAAGGCTTCAATTTCGTTCAGCAACTGGTCCAGCTCGACCTTGCAGCCGTCCAGCTCGTCATTAATGGCCGTGACCGCCGCCTTCAGCGGGGCAATGTCCTCACCGCTGCGCGCCGCCTGGCCAATGGCCTTGGAGCGGGCATTGCGCTCGGCCTGCAGTTCCTGGGTACGGGATTGCAGAGACTTCCGCTTTTCTTCGAGGCTGTTGAACAAGTCGATGTCGAGTGTAAAACCACGGCTTGCCAGCCGCGCCGCCGTGTCGGCGATATCGCCGCGCAGGTATTTGGAGTCCAGCATGAGTTACCTTATTTGATGCTTGTACTGCGTGTCATACGCAGGGTCGGAAGTCACTAAATCGACGTCAAGTTTATCAGCTTAGCGGGGCAGGAGCCAACTAGCCACCGGCCTGCTCGTCGAGACTTTTCAGGTAGTCCAGCTTGGCCCTGACCTTTTGCTCGAAGCCTCGCTCGCTGGGCTCGTAATAGCGCCGTTGTGCCAGCGCCTCCGGCAAATACACTTCGCCGGCCGCATAGGCACCGGGCTCATTGTGGGCATATCGATATTCGGCTCCATGGCCCAGCTCTTTCATCAGCTTGGTGGGCGCGTTGCGCAGATGCACCGGCACCTCGTAATCGGGCAGCTCGCGGGCATCTTTCAGCGCCGCTTTCCAGGCGGTATAGAGGGCATTGCTCTTGGGGGCACAGGCCAGATAAACAATCGCCTGGGCAATGGCCCGCTCTCCTTCCGCCGGGCCAACCCGGGTAAAGCAGTCCCAGGCGGCCAGCGCCACCTCCATCGCCTTGGGATCGGCCAGGCCCACGTCTTCCGAGGCGATGGCCAGCAGGCGACGGGCGATATAAAGCGGATCGCAGCCGGCGGTAATCATGCGCGCATACCAGTACAGGCCGGCGTCCGGGTTGGAGCCTCTGATTGACTTGTGTATCGCCGAGATCAGGTCGTAATAGAGATCGCCCTGATTATCGAATCGGGCCAGCCGCTCGCCGGTCACCTCCGCCAGCAGGGTCTTGTCGATACGCCGCACGCCCTCATGCTGCTCGGCCATGTCCGCCAGCAGCTCCAGATAATTCAGCGCCTTGCGACCATCACCGTCCACCAGCTCGGCCAGCGCCCGCTGCACCCCGTCGGCAAGCACTATGCCCTGCCCGGCCAGCCCGCGTTCATCGGTTAGCGCCTGAGCAATCATCTGCTCGACCTCCGCCGACGCCAACCGCTTGAGCAGATAAACCCGGGCCCGGGACAAGAGTGCGTTGTTCAGCTCGAAAGAAGGGTTTTCGGTGGTGGCGCCGATAAAGGTGACGGTGCCGTCCTCGATATGGGGTAGAAAGGCATCCTGCTGGGACTTGTTGAAACGGTGTACTTCATCCACAAACAGAATGGTACGCCGGCCGGCCAGTTTGTGCTCCCGCGCCCGCTCGATGGCGGCACGGATTTCCTTAACGCCAGAAGTGACCGCCGAGACCCGCTCGACCTGAGCATCGCAGTAGTGGGCAATCAGCTCCGCCAGGGTGGTTTTGCCGGTACCCGGCGGCCCCCACAGGATCATGGAATGACAGTGGCCGGCTTCCAATGCCCGGCGCAGCGGCTTTCCCGGCCCCAGAATATGCGCCTGGCCCAGGTATTGCTCCAGCCGCTGAGGGCGCATGCGCGCCGCCAACGGGCGAAAGTCATCCTGTTCAAAGTCCAGACTCAGGGTGCTCATGTCATTTCATCCCCATAAAACAAAGCGGTAGGCTTTAAGCCTGTCTCTTGGTCACACTTCCAAAGTAGGAGAGCAGCTTAATTTTTAGCTCAATGTTTGCATGTCGGCCAAAGGGCCTGCTCCGCCGACTCGCGATGAATACATCCCTGTACGATCTCCGTTTCGCCCCTGAAACGGAAGGTCGGCTGAGCAGTTCCCCTTTTCCGCCTTCCAGCTTCTGCATCGTCTGTTGGTGATGCCAACAGCTAGCTCCGGCGTCAAGAAGAGGCAGATTTGTAGCCAATAGAGACTTAGAGCTTAAAGCTAATAGTTATTCAACGTTGATCGTCGACCATCACCCCGTCCGGGGGCGTAAAGGTAAAGGTGTCGGCAGCGGTCGCGGGTTTGGTATTCACCTGCTTCAGGGTAAATTCGCTACGCTGGCCGCCGGACTCGATCACCGTGAAACGCTGAATCCGGTTGTTACCATCGA
>JAAEZO010000221.1 GCA_018222825.1 Gammaproteobacteria bacterium | reverse complement strand
AAAGCACCGGCCATCAGGCCGGTGCTTAGCAGTAATAATGAAACGATCAGTCGTTGTTTGCCCATATGGGCTAGATTATTTCAGAACCATCAGAGGCTTGCCAGTCATTTGCGTCGGTGTTTCCATCCCCATCAGGCTCAGCATGGTCGGAGCCAGATCCGACAGCCTTCCCTTCTCTGCCGGAACCGCATCGCGGCCCATGTAAATCAGCGGCACCGGCAGGTTAGTGTGCGCGGTTTGTACCTGGCCGGTGACCGGGTTGACCATCTGTTCGGCATTGCCGTGATCGGCGGTGATCAGCGCTTCGCCGCCCACTTCTTCCAGCGCTTCCACTACCCGGCCGATGGAGCGGTCGACCGCCTCACAGGCCTTGACTGCCGCCTCGAACACCCCGGTGTGGCCGACCATGTCGCCGTTGGGGTAGTTGCAGATGATGACGTCATAAGCCTGGCTTTTGATGGCGGCAACCAGTTTGTCGGTAAGCAGCTCGGCGTTCATTTCCGGCTGCAGATCGTAGGTGGCCACCTGAGGGCTGGGGATCAGCTCGCGCTGTTCGCCGTCGAAGCAGGCTTCCCGGCCACCATTGAAGAAGAAGGTGACGTGCGCGTATTTTTCGGTTTCGGAAATACGCAGCTGGGTCTTGTTGTGCTTGGCCAGCCATTCACCCAGGGTGTTGGGCAGGGCCTCGGGCGGATAGGCGCAGGGGGTGTCAATGTCGGCCGCATATTCGGTCAGCATCACGAAGTTGCTCAGGGCCGGCCGTTGGGTGCGTTGAAAGCCGGTGAAGTCGTCCTGTACGAAGGCGCGGGTCAGTTCCCGGGCCCGGTCGGCACGAAAGTTCATGAAGATGACCGCATCGCCGTCCTGCATGGAAACCGGCTCACCAACGGTGGTGGTCTTGACGAATTCGTCGTTTTCTTCGCGGGCATAGGCGGCCTGCAGCGCCTCGACACCGGTGGCACTGTGATACTCGGCCTTGCCCTGGGTCAGCAAATCATAGGCGCTTTGTACCCGATCCCAGCGGTTGTCTCTGTCCATGGCGAAGTAGCGACCCACCACCGAGGCCAGGCGGCCCTTGCCCAACTCGGCAAACAGGCTGTCGACACGTTCGATGGACGGCTGGGCGGAGCGGGGAGCCACGTCCCGGCCATCGAGAAAGGCATGCAGGTAAATATGCTCGGCGCCGCGTTCGGCGGCCATTCGAATCATGGTGGCTATCTGGTCTTCGTGGCTGTGTACGCCACCGGCCGACAGCAGGCCCATGATATGCACGGCCTTGTCCCGAGAAGCGGCGCCGTCGATGGCGGCGGTCAGCACCGGGTTGGTGAAGAAGTCCCCGTTTTCGATGGCTTTGTCGATGCGGGTCAGATCCTGATAAACGATGCGGCCGGCACCGATGTTGACGTGACCCACCTCGGAGTTGCCCATCTGGCCTTCGGGCAGGCCCACGTCGTGACCGGAGGTGGAAATCAGCATCGAGGGGCGGTGTTTCATCAGGCCGTCGAGCACCGGAGTATGCGCGGTGTGAATGGCGTTATGTTCCGTTTTTTCACTATAACCCCATCCATCCATAATGATGAGAACCAGGGGCTTTTTGGTCGAGTTCATAGTGTAAACCTATGTTGTTATTTGTTGTAAAAGACGGGTCGAGGCGGCTTAACCGACTTTATATTACTACAGTTGCCGATTTGGTCTCCAGCCGAAGACCGGCGGCCATTCCGGCAACAAAGGTGAAGAAGGGCGATTGGGCTCGGGCTGCTGTTATTTACCGATGCCCCATGTATACTCGGGCTTTTCCGTATTTTGACTCTAAAGAAGTAACATTATGCAAGAGTACCTCGATTTTGCCGCCAGTCACCCCATGCTGAGCATGGTCTGGCTGGGCCTGGTTGCCGTAATCATCTACATGACCCTGATGTCCAAACTGACCAAGGTACAGATAGTACCCAGCCAGCAGGCGGTATTGCTGATCAACAAGCAAAACGCCGTGGTGGTGGATGTTCGGGCCGCCGAAGAATTCCGCAAGGGCCACATTGCCGGCGCCATCAACGTGCCTGCCGCTCAGCTCAAGGCCAATAACCTGAACCTGATCGAGAAATACCAGGACAAGCCGGTAATACTGGTGTGCGAAACCGGTATGACCACCAGCAGTGTCGGTCGTCTGTTGACCAAGGCCGGTTTCAAGCAGGTTCACGCCCTGCGTGGCGGCATGGCAGACTGGCGTACCCAGAACCTGCCGGTAACCAAACGTTAATCTTTCAACGCATAAAAATAAGGATATCTTCATGGCTGACGAAGCAAACGGCGCCGCCAACACCGAGGCCCAGCAACAGGTTGAATTTCAGATCCAGCGTGTCTATCTGAAGGATGTGTCCTTCGAAGCGCCGTCCACGCCGCTGGTATTCCAGAAAGAATGGAAGCCCGAAGTAAAGCTGGACCTGGATACCAAGAGCGCCCGTCTGGGTGACAACGTATTCGAAGTGGTACTGACCCTGACCGTAACCTGTCAGATGGGCGAAGGCGAAACCGCTTACCTGTGCGAAATTCAGCAGGCCGGTATTTTCACCATCGGCAACATGGCCGAGCCGCAACTGGCGCATTGCCTGGGTGCCTTCTGCCCCAACATCCTGTTCCCGTATGCCCGTGAAACCGTGGGTAGCCTGGTAGGTCGCGGTTCCTTCCCGCAGCTGAACCTGGCACCGGTGAACTTCGATGCCCTGTTTGCCGCCCACGTACAGCGTGCCCAGCAGCAACAGCAGGCGGATGCCTGATGCATAAGGATGCCGCCATCTCGGTTCTGGGTGCCGGCTCCTATGGTACGGCACTGGCCATTGCCATCGCGCGTAATGGCCACCAGACCCTGCTGTGGAGTCACAGGCCCGAGCAGGTGGCGACCCTGGCTGCCGAGCGCTGCAATAAGGTCTTTCTGCCCGATGCCACCTTTCCCGACAGCCTGATTCCCGAAGCCAGCCTGAAGCGAGTGGTGCAGGCCAGTCGCGATCTGCTGGTGGTGGTACCGAGCCACGTGTTTGCCGATGTGCTGAAACAGATAAAGCCGTTTTTGCGCAAAGACAGCCGCGTTGCCTGGGCCACCAAGGGTCTGGATCCGACTTCCGGCAGCCTGTTGCAGGACGTGGCGCGAGACATTCTGGGTGACCGGATTCCGCTGGCGGTCTTGTCGGGGCCGACCTTTGCCAAAGAGCTGGCCATGGGACTGCCCACCGCCATTTCGCTAGCGTCTTCCGACAGCGACTTTGCCGGTGATCTGGCGGATCTGGTGCACTGTGATCGCTCGTTCCGGGTATATCTCAACGACGACATGGTCGGCTTGCAGCTCGGTGGGGCGGTGAAAAACGTCATCGCCATCGGCGCTGGCCTGGCCGACGGTCTGGGTTTTGGTGCCAACGCTCGCACCGCCTTGATCACTCGCGGTCTGGCCGAGCTGCAGCGCCTGGGCGTGGCGTTGGGCGCCAAGCAGGAAACCTTCATGGGCATGGCGGGGCTGGGTGATCTGGTGCTGACCTGCACCGACAATCAGTCGCGCAACCGTCGTTTTGGCCTGGCCCTCGGCCGGGGACAGGACGTGCAGGCTGCGATGACCGAAATCGGTCAGGTGGTGGAAGGCTATCGCAATGCCGCCGAAGTGCATCAGCTGGCGGC
>JAAEZO010000220.1 GCA_018222825.1 Gammaproteobacteria bacterium | reverse complement strand
CGAAAAAGCAATACGCTACCCTGAGCGTCGGTCTTTGTGAGCATAGGAATAGCGAGTGGCACTGTTAATGGATGTTTTACCCGAAAAGGTTTCTGACTGGCCCGAGATGCTGTCCCACGGCACCCTGCTTTGGCAGCCGGGCAAGCTGACGGCGGGGCAATTGGCCACACCGGCCGGGCACCTGATACTGCTGGCGGAACAGTTGCATAAATCCGCCTTGCAATCGAGCCTGCAGGTACTGGATGACGCAGGCGTTCAGGTGGAAGTCTCCGGGGTAAAACGCGTAGCCGAGCGAGATGTGCTGAGCCTGCGTCTGTCTGCCTGGTCACCGGCGCTCAAGGCCCGCTTGCAGGCGGTGGCCGACGGTTGGGATCTGGCGTGTGTGCCGGCCCTGCCGGAAGCCGACAAGCCGGGTCTGGTACTGATGGACATGGACTCTACCGCCATCCAGATGGAGTGTATCGATGAGATCGCCCTGCTGGCCGGCGTCGGTGAAGAAGTCGCGGCTGTCACCCGGGCGGCGATGGAAGGTGCCTTGCCGTTCTCTGAAAGTCTGCGCCGCCGCGTCAGGGCGCTGGAAGGTGCAGACGCCGCCATTATCGAACAGGTGATCGCGCGTATGCCGCTGATGCCGGGTCTGCTGGTACTGGTAGAAGGGCTGAAAGCCATGGGCTGGAAAGTGGCGCTGGCCTCCGGTGGTTTTACGCCCTTTACCGGTCATTTGCGCCAGACTTTGGGACTGGATGCAGACTTTGCCAACACCCTGGAAATTCACAACGGCCGCTTTACCGGCGAGGTACTGGGTGACATCGTCGATGCCGAGGCCAAGGCGCGCATTCTGGTCGAACTGGCCGAGCGCTACCAGATTCCGCTCAGCCAGACCGTGGCCATTGGCGACGGTGCCAATGATCTGCTGATGCTGGCCGAGGCCGGACTGGGCGTGGCCCTGCACGCCAAGCCGCTGGTGCAGGAAAAGGCGCCGGTGTGCCTTAACCTGCTGAGTCTGGAAGGGGTGCTGGCGCTGCTGCAGGCGCGGTAAGCGTTTGCCGCCACCTGACCATGTCGGTAATGTCGAAGAGCTGGCTCATGGCGGCCAGCTCTGCCAGTTGCTGCTCGAGCAACTGGGCCTTGTGCAGCGAGGTCTGGGTCAGGCTATTGCGTTCAGGCACCACATAATCCAGCTGCCGCAGCTGCAGCCGATTGACGACCAGCAGGCTCACCCTGAGTGCTTTGGCCTGTTCAGGATTCAGTAAAAAGGCGCGCTGAGTGGCATCCGGCGCAAGCCGTTGCCATGTTTTGCCGCTGCCGTCGGTGGCGGTAGCCGTCCAGATCTCGAGGCACTGGTGACTTTTTCCCGTCGGCCGCAGCAGCTCGGTAATAATCGACTGCAACAGCTGACGGGAAACCAGCTTGCTTAAATGGGCCTGCTGATATTCGTTCGACAAAAAACTCATCAAATCGCGCTGCGCCAGACAGGCGATGGCCCCCTGCACATAAAATCCGCCGTCGTTGCGACCCAGCATGAAGGTGGGTGCCGGTGGCTGTTGCAGGGTCTGACGATTGAGCCAGCTCAGCCAGGCCGGGGTATGGTTACTCTCCGGCCGGGCACGCAGCTTGTCCTGGTTTTGTTCCAGCAGCGCCGAAAAAAACTGAAAGCCGGGGTGAGTTTCTCTTGGCCCTTCTATCCGCAGATGCAATATCCGGCCATTACCGCTCTGATTGATGACTCGGTAAGGCAGGCTTTTCAGCTTCCACTGGCGGCTGCGGGTGCTGAGATCGAGCAGGTTGACGTTAACCAGACAGGGAATGTCGAGCCGTACCGGCTTCGCCAGCGAGATCTGCAGGCCGCAGTTGGACAAGTCTTCGGTATGCCCGGCATGCGCCTGCCCGGCAATGGTCAACTCGACCCCACTCTGATATTTGAAGCGCGCCTCCTGACGTTTGGAAGCCTGCCGTCCTGCCGGCGTCACCGTGATGCTGCGTTGCCGCACTTTACGAATAAAGGGTGCCAGCTGCTGAATGTTCCCCTCGGCGGGAGCCGGTGGGATTTGTACCGGCAACGGCGTCAGCCAGAGCTGCCATTGCAACTGCTGCAACTGGCGCACGCCCTGCAGATCCAGCGCTTCTATGGTCTGATCGGCAAAGTGCACCGAACGAAGACTCAGGTAATAGCACTGCAGGGTACCGGTTTTTAATCCTTCGCTGATAAAAGCGGAGTAGGCCTGATGCTGCTCGAGTTCATGCTGGTCGGCAACAAAGTGAAAGCTCTGGCTCTGGCCCTGGTGTCGAAAGCCATACAGCAGCAGCGAGCCTTGCGGCTGCCTGCTCATCTGCAGTATTCGCTCGGGAGGCAACAGCGTCGTCAGCAGATCGCCGGGCGTCTCCTGCTGCCATAACGACAGCACCTTGCCGCTCTGGCGGTTGGTCAGCGCATTCTGCAGTTCGCCCTGCTTATCAAAAAACAGCGACAGACTCAGGCTGGTTTCGAGCAGGGCCTGGCCCCAGCACTGGGCCTGCACCGTACTGTACAGGTCTTCCGCATCCAGGCCATAACGGGGACGGCTTTGCTCGATAAAGGTGCTCAGCGCCTGCTGTTGCTCGGGGTCTTCTTCCAGTCGTTGCATCTTGAGCCGTCCGGGCTCGTCCTGACTCTGGCTCAGACGATAACGCTGTGGGGTGGCGAGACAGCTCAGGCCCGGCTGCCTGGCCAACTCGGGAAAGGACACCATCACCTGCTCCGGCAGTGCTTGCGAGTCAGGCAACTGCACCAGCAGTCCGTTGGCCGAAATATCCAGGCTGTTGCCCTGTAATGGCTCATTGTCCAGATGCAGCCAGACCGGCGTGACGAACCGCAGACGATGTTCTTTGCGACGGACGCCCATCGCCGGCAGATGCCAGGGGGGCGTGTTGAACTGGGCGGGCAGCTTACGCAGGGTCGCGAGTTCGGCAATCAGGGTTTCGTACAGGCCGCGGGTGTATTCGTGGTTAAAGTCGATCAGCAGGGCCTGAAAACGCTGTTCCAGCTGCTCGGGCAGCCAGTGATCCAGCCCCTGATGACGTACCAGCCGGCATTGTTCGGGAAACAGAGTGCGCAAGTCCAGTACCCGCAGGCAGACGCTGGTGAGGCGGCGCACCTCGGCCTGCAGCTTGAAGCGGGTCTCGGTATCGGCTCCCGGCAGCAGGTTATCCAGCAGGCCATCGAGTTCATGGTGGTAGCTGAGCGGCACCAATTTATTGAGCAGAGTTTTGTAGGGGCTGAGATCCATTCTGGCCTGGGGTTGAGTAGGCGAAAAACTTGCGCCAGTATAACAGCTCGTTAATAAATGAGTGAGTATGCATGGCCAAGTCCAAAACGGCGTTTGTTTGCGGCGAATGTGGTGCCGAATTTCCCCGCTGGCAGGGGCAGTGTTCCGAATGCAAGGAGTGGAATACCGTTACCGAAATTCGACTGGCGCCCGCTTCATCGACCGCAACCAGTCGTAACAGCCGTTTCTCCGGCTACGCCGGTGCCCAGGACAACAAGGTACAGACCCTAGACGAGATCTCGCTGACCGAAATTCCGCGTCTCAACAGTGGTTTCAACGAGCTGGATCGAGTGCTGGGCGGTGGCATGGTCTCCGGGTCGGCGATTTTGATCGGCGGTAACCCGGGGGCGGGCAAGAGTACTCTGCTGTTGCAGGTGATGTGTGG
>JAAEZO010000219.1 GCA_018222825.1 Gammaproteobacteria bacterium | reverse complement strand
AACAATATACAAAGGCCGCGCTAACTTGAAACTCTATGCTGGAGCGCACTCTACGCGGGGCAGGCAGTGGCGTCAAACATTATCGTGAATATTAATGATGCCGCCCTCCTCTGCCCCGCCTGTTGCGAGCGGATTCTGTTACGTACGACTCTCATCGAGAATCCGTTTGCGTGGCCGTATCATCAACAAGATGTCGTACGTTGGAGGTAAAACGGCGATCCGCGTGTTGCTTGGCCTGGTACATGGCTTCATCGGCGTGTCGTAACAGGGTATCGGCATCGGTGCCGTTCTGGGGATACCGGCTGATCCCCAGACTGCCACTGATGTGTACCTGCTGATTGGCAACGGCAAAGGGCTGTTCCAAGGCATCCAATATACGGTCGGCGATCACACCGAGGTCACCGATTTGGTCGATGTGCTCCAGCAGGATCACGAACTCGTCACCACCCAGCCGGGCTACCGTGTCTTCTTCTCTAGTGCAATATAACAGCCGTTTGGCCACTATTTGCAGCAAACGGTCTCCGGCCGCGTGCCCGAAGGTGTCATTAACCGTTTTAAAGCCATCCAGATCGAGAAACAGCACGGCCATCTGGGATTGAATACGCTTTGCCCGGCTCAGTGCATGCGCCAGCCTGTCCATCAGCAGGGTTCGAGAAGGCAAGTCGGTCAGGGCATCGTGGTGGGCCCGTTCAAGCTGCTCTCGGACCTCTTCTGTTTTCCATTTCCAGAGCACCAGACCCAGTATCAGAATAATAACCAAGGTAATAACAAAAAACTGGATCAATGCCTGTTGCTGTTGGTCTGCTTTCCGTCCGCCTGCCAGCCATTTTTCATGTAATTGCTGAAAGGTTCCGTTACGTTTCAGGATCGCCAGTCCCTGCTCGATTTGCGCCAGCAACGTCTGGTTACCTTTACTTACCGAAAAGCTGTAGGAATAAGGAGAGGTGATAGCCCCGGCCAGCACCAGATTGGTCAGTTTATGTTGCTGAACCTGATACAAGGCGATGCTTTGCAAGGTTATGATGGCGTCGTGTCGTCCGGCGGCCAACAGCTTTAACCCCGCCGTGATGTCTGGCACCCCTACTGTCATCAGATCGGGTTGATGGCTCAGTAAGTAACGATACGCAAAGCCACCTGCGATGGTGATGACTTCCTTGTTATGCAAATTATCGAGATGATAGATATCGTGATTGTCATCTCGCACGATAATGGCAATAGGCGAGACATGATGCGGATCGGCAAAATCATATATCAGCTCACGCTCCGGGGACGATATCATGGTCGCCATATCGACCTCCCCTTTCTTCAACCGGCTTAGCACGTCCTCCCAGGGCATAGCCTGGAATTCCACCTCAAACCCCATCACGTTCCCTATCTCACGGATAAGCTCGATATTGAACCCTATGGCCTGATTGGAGCTAGTGTTTGCTTCAAAAGGAAGTGACTGCTGATTCAATGCGTAGATATAGGTGGGTCGTTCGGCCGCATACGATGCCGTGATACTGACAGACAGAAAAAGTATCAGCATCAGCCGTTGCCGACCGTGATACAGCATGCTCCATAGCCTGCATATAACCGGAAATATCCGATTAACTCCGTGTTTTGCCACCCGTATCGCTCCCAAAGCGTGATTTTTAGTTTTATTGTTTGCTGTATGCAATAAACAAACATTTTGCACACAATGCCATCAAGAATGATTTTAGCCTAAGTTACCATTCATTGTTGTTACTGATTATATAAAAGTCTTCATTTTGATTCACATTTAGTCAATTATCATCGCAATTTGAAAAGATCTGGGAAGTAAGTCGCTGACCAATAGTTTTCATGTTGGCATAATTAATGTGCCTATGACGTTTATTCGACTGCATTCACTGGCGCCAGCCACATTCGATTTCACTTGGGTTAGCGCTCTGTCCTCTAATGGCTCAACTGGCCGGTACAAACGACCAGACTGGCCCTTGTGCCTGCGTCGTCATCAAACCGAAGATAACCTCACTCCCACTAGTTACGAGGAAATGTTGATGTACGTATTGATGGATATCATGGTGTCACCCGGCGGCGTGGGCACCTCGGTTTCACCTTATGTGGCCATGTGCCAGAAAATTTTTGAACAAGCAGGCCTCACCCACAGCATGCATGGCTACGGCACCAATGTAGAAGGCGAATGGGAAGAGGTGATGGCGGCGGTAAAACGCTGCCACGAAGATCTTCATGCGGCCGGCGCCGTGCGTATTACCAGCCACATGAAGCTCGGTACCCGAATAGACAGAGCACAGACCATGGCAGACAAGGTGACCAGCGTGCAGAACAAGCTGGCGTGATTCGAACAGCAAGATGAACCGCAAGCAGCGCTTTCGCTCCACCTTTATCTGAGCTCATGCAGGGAGGTTAATGCCGGGTTGGCCTCCTTGCCCGTCAAATCAGTCATATATCAGCATTTTATTCTGCATGGTCTGCGATTATCCCGGGGCTATACTCGGCGATGCAGATTTTTGTGCTACTTACATGCCCTTAATCAAGGCCGTTTACTTGTCTGCGTTCGCTGTTTAGACTTTCGCTCCACTCTCTCTGTTGGTATTGCCATGACTTTTTCCGAGCTAAAGCTTCATCCTGATCTGCAGGCCGCCTTGCCGAGCCATTATCAGCAGCCAACCCGCATTCAACAATTGGCCATTCCGGTGATCCTGACCGGACAGGATGTGCTCGCGCTGGCCCAGACCGGCAGTGGCAAAACCCTCGCCTTTGGCTTGCCCTTGTTACAGCAAACAAAGCTGCAGCAAATACAGTCTCAGCAAGAGCAGACTCAACCCCAGGCGTTGGTACTGGTGCCCACACGCGAGCTGGCCACGCAAATCAGCATGGTGTTACAGCCGCTTGACCAGGCCATGAAGATCGGCATAGTGACGCTTTGTGGTGGAGTGGAACAAGAGCAGCAACTGGCCGCGCTGGCGACTGGCCCGCAACTGCTGGTCGCCACACCCGGTCGCTTGCTGGACTTGCTGGAACAGCAGCTGCTCAGCCTGGATGCCATTACACAGCTGGTGCTGGACGAAGCCGACCGCCTGCTGGAAATGGGCTTCTGGCCGGATATTCAGAAAATATTGGCCAGGCTGCCCGCGCAGCGGCAGACCCTGCTGTTTTCGGCAACCCTGCCCGCCGAGCTGGATGATATCGCGACCCATTTGCTCACTAACCCCAGTCGTATCGAAGCCCATGCCGGCAATAGCCTGGTCACGGAAATGGAAGAGCGTTGTTATCTGGTCAACAAGGGCAGCAAGGCGCAGGCGCTGATTGCCCTGCTTAAACAAAATACCTGGTCGCAGGTGCTGGTGTTCATCAATGCACGCGACAGCGCCGATGCCCTCGCCAAGAAGCTGAACAAGGCCGGTATTCAGGCGGCAGCGCTGCACGGCGACAAGGATCAGCAAGTGCGGGAGCAAACGCTGGCCGAGTTTAAAGACGGCCGCTTGCGGGTACTGGTGGCGACCGATCTGCTGGCACGGGGCATCGATGTCACCGCGCTGCCGGTGGTCTTCAATCTGGACCTGCCGACCAGCGCCCCTGTCTATGTACATCGCGTGGGCCGTACCGCCCGCGCCGGTCGCAGTGGACTGGCTATTTCGCTGGCATGTCACGCCGAGTCTGAGGCGCTGACCGCCATACGTACGCTGACCGGATCCGAGTTACCGTTGCAGGCGCTGGAAGGCTTCCCGGTCACGGATCAGGCTGCCAGTGGCGAGCGCAA
>JAAEZO010000218.1 GCA_018222825.1 Gammaproteobacteria bacterium | reverse complement strand
CGAAGAAGCGCAGACCACCGTAGATGCGATAGGGCAGCCGCGCCTGGATCAACGACTCTTCCAGCACCCGCGACTGGGCGTTGTTGCGGTACAAAATGGCCGCCTCGCTCAGCAGTCCGTCCTGCTGACGCCACTGTTTGATGCGCTCGACCACGAAGCGGGCTTCATCCACTTCATTGAAGGCACCATAGAGAGCGATGGACTCGCCTTCTTCGCCGTCGGTCCACAATTCCTTGCCCATGCGCTCGGCATTGTTGGCAATCAGGGTGTTGGCGGCCTTGAGGATGGTGCCGGTAGAACGGTAGTTCTGCTCCAGCCGTATGGTCTCGGCACCGGGAAAGTCACGCAGAAAACGGGCGATGTTCTCGACCCGGGCGCCGCGCCAGCCGTAGATGGACTGATCGTCGTCGCCCACTATCATCACTCGGGCCTGCTGCCCCGCCAGCATCTGCAACCAGGCGTACTGAATGCTGTTGGTGTCCTGAAATTCGTCCACCAGAATATGGCGGAAGCGGTCCTGATAATGAGCCAGGATGTGGGGTTTATGCAGCCACAGCTCGTGGGCGCGCAGCAACAGCTCGGCAAAGTCCACCAGCCCGGCCCGGTCACAGGTGTCCTGATAGACCTGATAGATACGCTGGTAGGTTTTTTGCGGCGGATCGTTGAGTACCTGAATGTCTTTGGGGCGCAGGCCTTCATCCTTGCGGGCATTGATGAACCCGGCGGCCTGCCGGGGCGGCCACTGCTTTTCGTCCAGGTTCATGCCCTTGAGGATGCGCTTGAGCAGGCGCAGCTGATCGTCCGAGTCCAGGATCTGAAAGTCCTGCGGCAAATTGGCATCCAGGTGATGCGCCCGCAACAGCCGGTGCGCCAGACCGTGAAAGGTACCGAGCCAGAGCCCGAACAGCCGGCCGCCGAGCAACTGCTCGACCCGGCCGCGCATCTCGGCCGAGGCCTTGTTGGTAAAGGTGACCGCCAGAATGGCGGAGGCCGGAACCTGCTCTACCTGCATCAGCCAGGCGATGCGATGCACCAGCACCCGGGTCTTGCCACTGCCGGCACCGGCCAGCACCAGCATGTTCTGGGCGGGGGCGGCGACGGCCTCCCGTTGCTTGTCGTTCATGCCGTCAAGCAGGCTGGATACATCCATTACAACTCCTGGGAATATTTACAGTATGGTGGCGATTATAACAGCTCCAGCATTTGCTCCAACCGCTCCAGGGCGACATGGGGCAAACAACGCAGATCCGCCTCGGTCCGGCCATGGTCGTTGAGCCATATGGCCTGACAACCGCTGTGCACAGCGCCGGCCACATCGGTATTGATATGGTCACCGATGTGCAGGATCTCCGACAGGCTCACTCCGGTTTGCTCGGCCAGTCGATTGAACAAATCCGGTGCCGGTTTCATGCGGCCATCGGGACCGGCGCGCAGCACGATATCGAAATAGGGCGCCAGCTCGGTATGCTCAATCGGCAGATTGCCGTTGGTGATCACCGCCAGCCGGTACTTCTTGCCCAGAGCCGACAACACTCGATGGGTGGCCTTCGGCACCGTGATTTTGCCACGCTGATCCAGAAAGCCCTGATAGAACTCCTCGGCCAGGGCGGCGGCCCGCGCGGCGTCCAGTCCCTGTTGTTGCAGGCCTTCGCTCAATACCCGCAGACGGCAGGCACTGACATCGTGGCTCAGCTCGGGTTGCTCCAGCAAAATCTTACGTTTGATCGCCGCCAGATTGTCTTTGCCGAGCAGGGTCGACTCCGGATGCTGCTGCTTGAGCGCCGTCAGCAACCAAGCTTCCGCCGCCGCGATGACCGGCTCGTTATCGTACAGGGTATCGTCCAGATCGAAGCTAAGTACCTTGACCGGAGTCAGTCGTTTGTAAAAGCGCATGAGGATTCCTGATAACGGGAGATGAGGGATTCTAACCAAAAAGCAGGCTCAACATCCGGAGCCTTGTTGAATTTGCCGAAAACATCGGCCAAAGGGCCCGCTTCTTCGACCCGCTCAAGCACCTCCTTGTGGCGCTCAGCACATGACATCCCTGTCATGTGATGGTCGAAGAAGCAGATCCCTTTGTCCTCCCTTATACACCGGCGTGCCCTGTTGGCGCCGTCTGCGGACCACTCGGTGTTCAAGAAGAGGCAACAGAGAACGACTCCCACGACCGTGAAATGCCCAGGGACGGCATTTCCGAGCCCCCAGGGGGCGAGCTTGTCTCGCCGTGACGAACGGTTGCAGCCTGACCAAACATCCAGTGAATGTTCGCAGTAGGCTGCAACGGTGAGTGTCATTTACCAGTGGCGTGTCGAGGAAGGCGGCTGTGTTGCCTCTGGCCTGATGCCTCAATATGAGTAGATACTTAATATCCAGACGTCAGGCGTCTTCGTCCTTGCTGCGTTTGGCTCTGGGGTGGGCCTGATCGTAGGCCTTGGCCAGATGCTGAAAATCCAGATGGGTATAGATCTGGGTGGTGGCCAGATCCGCATGACCCAGCAGTTCCTGCACCGCCCGCAGGTCGCCGCTCGACTCCAGCATGTGGGTGGCGAAGGAATGGCGCAGCTTGTGCGGATGAATATGACTCGACAACGCCTGCTTGCCGCCCCATTGGGCCAGCCGCAACTGCACACTGCGGTGGCTGATGCGCCGCTGCCGCTGGCTGACAAACAGCGCCGGCTCGTCGGCACTCGCCAGGGCACCACGCACCAAAAGCCACTTGCTCAGCCACTCCAGCGCCATACGGCCCACCGGCAGTATCCGCTCCTTGTTGCCCTTGCCGATCACCCGTACCTGACGCTCGTCAAACTGAATATCCCCCAGGTTCAGGTTAACCAGTTCGGCCAGCCGCAGGCCGGATGAATACATCAACTCCATGATGGCCCTATCGCGCACCGCGAGGGGATCGGCCTCGTCGATGTTCATCAGCTGATGCAGCTCGTCCACGTCCAGATTCTTGGGCAGCGGCCGCCCCTGTTTGGGCGCGCTGACACCCCGGGCAGGATTGGCAGACAGTTGCCCCTGCAGGGTCAGCCAGTCGCAAAAACTGCGCAGGCTGCTGAGTTTGGTGGCGATGGATCGCGGCGACAAGCCGCTTTTGTGCATGCGGGTGGCAATGCCCCGCACATGACTGACCGTGAGCGCCGACCAGCAGGGCAACGACAACTCGGCCAGTTGCCCGGCCATGGCGTTGAGATGCCGGCCATAACCGTCGCGGGTATGCACACTCAACTGGCGCTCTACCCGCAGGTATTCGAGAAACTCGGTGATCTCCGGAGTCAGCTCAGCGGTCGTCATCGGTCACCGATGCCGGTAACACCAGCCTGGGCAGCAACAACGCGAGAATATCAGCCAGCTGGCGGATCAGCAGGGTATCCATGCCCGAGCGATAATGCCCGCTATCGATGCTGCCAAACGCCAACAGGCCCATTTCACCCCGTTTGCCCAGCCGGATCAGGGCACAGGAGTTCACCATGGCATCCTGAAACAGCCGGGATTTCTCGTCCTTGCCGAGCCGACCCAGATACACATCCTGGCTCGCCATTCGCTCACGATAAAGCCGCTCCAGCTGCTCACCGGCCGGACTCTGTTCACTCGGATAGGTACGCGGATCCAGCACCAGCCGCAGCGCCGAAATACGCAGCTGCTCTTGCAGCGTACGGCGCATCAACCGTTCCAGCTCGTGCACGCTAGTGCATTCGAACAGACGGGGGATCAAGTCCATGTAGACGCGAAAGATGCGTTCGTTTTCTCCGGCCACCGTCATCAGCCCG
>JAAEZO010000020.1 GCA_018222825.1 Gammaproteobacteria bacterium | reverse complement strand
GAATAGCCACACTCGGGGCAGGCGAAGTTGGCGGAAAACACCAGGCCGGGATCATTGGCGTCGTCCATCGACACCACCGAGGCGATGCCGCCGGACAGCTCCAATGCCGTTTCGAACGATTCCGCCAGTCGCAGCTGCAGATCGTCGCGCACCTTGAAGCGATCCACTACTACTTCGATGGTGTGTTTCTTTTGCAGCTCCAGCGTGGGCGGATCCGACAGATCGCAGACCTCGCCGTCGATGCGGGCGCGAATAAAGCCCTGGGCTGAGAGATTGTCGAGCAGCTTGCTGTGTTCGCCCTTGCGGTTGCGGACCACCGGTGCCAGCAGCATCAGTCGTGAGCCTTCCGGCTGCTCCATCACCTTGTCGACCATCTGGCTGATGGTCTGCGCCGCCAGCGGCAGCGAATGGGTCGGGCAGCGGGGCTCGCCCACCCGGGCGAACAGCAGACGCAGGTAGTCGTAGATTTCGGTAATGGTGCCGACGGTCGAGCGCGGATTGTGGGAGGTCGATTTCTGCTCGATGGAGATGGCCGGTGACAATCCTTCGATATGATCCACGTCCGGTTTTTCCATCAGTGAGAGAAACTGGCGGGCGTAGGCGGAAAGCGACTCTACGTAGCGCCGCTGGCCCTCGGCATAGAGGGTATCGAAGGCGAGGGACGATTTACCCGAGCCGGACAGACCGGTGATCACGATAAGCTTGTCCCGCGGCAGGTCCAGGCTGATGTTTTTCAGGTTGTGGGTTCTGGCCCCGCGAACTTCGATTTTATCCATCTGCTGCATCACCTTGGTGTAAATTCGACCGGCTAGTATGGCACTGGATGAATAGCCAGCCAAGGGACAATAAGCATTAATCTTGACAGTGTCCCCGTGCTAAACTAGGTCTCTTTTTGATCCTGTTAACGACGGAAGAATATCCATGAGCGACGAGCAAGGCTTCAGCCCCCGCGAACGGCGGGCCTCGTTTACCCTGGCGGGCATTTTCGGCATGCGGATGCTTGGTTTGTTTATGATCATGCCGGTTTTCGCCTTGTATGGTAAGGATCTCATCGGGTTTTCACCCTTGTGGGTCGGCATCGTCATCGGTATCTATGGCCTGACCCAGGCGGTGTTGCAGATTCCCGCCGGTTGGCTGTCGGATCGTATCGGCCGAAAGCCGGTGATTTATGCCGGTCTGACGCTGTTTGCCCTGGGCTCGGTGGTGGCGGCGCTGTCCGATTCGGTATACGGCGTGGCCGTCGGGCGGGTGCTGCAGGGCTCGGGAGCCATTGCCGGCGCCATTCTGGCGCTGGCCGCCGACATCACCCGGGAAGAAAACCGTACCAAGGCCATGGCCATCATAGGAGTATGCATCGGCATTTCTTTCGCTATCGCCATGGTGCTGGGGCCGGTACTGGCGTCGCTGTTCGGCTTGTCCGGGGTGTTCTGGACCACGGCCCTGCTGGCGCTGGTTGGTATTCTGATGGTGCGCTTCCTGCTGCCGGAGTCGGCTCATCGCGGCCAGATCCGTGATGTGACCGCCGCGCCCGAGCTGTTCGGACGCCTGCTGAAAGACAAGCAGTTGCTGCGGCTGGACTTCGGCATCATGCTGTTGCACCTGACCCTGACGGCGGTGTTCGTGGCCTTTCCGCTGACCCTGCTCGATGCGGGGCTGGCGGCGGAGCATCACTGGTGGCTGTATCTGCCGGCCTTGCTGTTGTCGTTTGTGCTGATCATCCCCTTCCTGATTCTGGGCGCGCGGCGCAACATGAACAAGCAGCTGTTTCAGGCCTCCATTGTGGTGATGATGGTTGCCCTGTTGCTGATGGCGGCGGGCAAGGGCCAGATCTGGCTGCTGGCACTGGCGATGGTGCTGTATTTTACCGCCTTCAACTTCATGGAAGCCTCGTTGCCGGCGTTCCTGTCGATGCTGGCACCGGCGGGTGCCAAGGGCACCGCCATGGGTATTTATTCCACCAGTCAGTTTTTTGGTGCCTTTCTCGGTGGTGTGCTGGGCGGTCTGTTGTTTCAACAACTTGGCGGCAGCGGCGTCTTTTTGCTGGTGGCGGCCTGCATGGCGGTGTGGTTCTGGCTGGCGGCGGGCATGACCAATGTCAGCAAGGTTCGGTCTCATATCCTGTCCATCGGTGTTAATATAGAAACTCATGATCGGCGCGAGCAGCTGTTGCAGCGGCTGATGGCCCTGCCCGGCGTGCATGAAGCCTTGATTATCCCCGAAGAGGGGTCCGCCTACCTGAAGGTAGACGGCAATATTTTTGAACTGGATCAGGCCCGGCGCCTGATCAACCTGTGAGTACGGAGCGAGTTATGGCCAATAGAGGCATCAATAAAGTTATCCTGATCGGCCACCTGGGCCAGGACCCGGAAGTGCGTTACATGCCCAACGGTAACGCCGTGGCCAATATTACTTTGGCCACCAGCGAAACCTGGCGCGACAAGCAGACCGGCGAGCAGAAAGAGCGTACCGAATGGCACCGGGTGGTGTTCTTCGGCAAACTGGCCGAAATTGCCGGTGAATATCTGCGCAAAGGCTCCCAGGTCTATGTGGAAGGTCGCCTGCAGACGCGCAAGTGGCAGGGACAGGACGGTCAGGATCGTTATACCACCGAGGTGGTCGTGGATCAGGGCGGCACCATGCAGATGCTGGGCGGGCGCCCACAGGGTGGTGGCCAGCAAGGCGGCGGTCAGGGCGGCTGGGGCCAGCAGCAAGGCGGTCAGCCACAGGGTGGTCAGCAGCAGGGCAACTGGGGTCAACAGGGCGGCCAGCAGCAGGCGGCACCTCAGGGCCAGCCGCAGTACGGTCAGCAGAACAAGCCGGCGGCCAAACCCCAGAGCCAGCCGCAAAGTCAGGCTCCGGTTTACAATGAACCGCCGATGGACTTTGATGACGATATCCCCTTCTGAGGGTAAGTCGTCAAAATGCCATATAAGCCCCTGTTATCAGGGGCTTTTTATTAGCTGTTGTTCTGGCGATTATGGCCGAAAAGCCTTATCTTTCAGATTGGGCTACGAGAATGACTCGCATTTTCGGTCTCGTTCTATGCGACGGGCTCACGATAACGGAACACCAGGGAAGGAACGCCGGAATCAGCCGGAGTCAGTCAGGGAACCTCAATGAGATTTACCAATCAGTTTATTGCCACCATCACCATGTGCATTCTGGCGGCCGTGCTGATGGTGCTGGTGGGAGCCGGGATCAGCTTCTATCAGATGGGCACCGCCTATCAGCAGCGGCAGGTCGACTCGGTGGTGCGCCTGGTCAACGAGGGCTGGCAAAGTGGTGCCGAGCAACAGGACAGTATCGATCGCTGGCTGCCGGCGCTGCTTGATGTCAACGATATCATCGAATTTGCGGTGCAGGAGCAGTCGACGCCGCTGTATCGTTACCAGTCCGATACTCCCTTGTCGGCCGAAGAGCTTTCTCTGGAATACTGGCATGAGCTGGATGCGCATCCGGGCCTGAAGGTGCATCTGGTGCTGCGGCCCCCTTTTTATGAAATCGATCATTCTCTGGCTGCGCTGTCCGGTGTGACCGCCGCCATCACACTGGTGTTCGTCGGTCTGCTGTTCAGCCTGCGCTGGTTTCGCCGCCAGTTGCGGGGCGCCGAGCTACTCGATTTACGCGGTCAGCTGATCCTCGAAGGCAAGCTCGGCATGTTGCAGCATAATCCGCAGGAAGAATGGCCGCATCAGGCCAGTCAGGCGCTGGACAAGCTGCTCGGCGAGCTGAAAGAGGCGGGAAAGGAGCGCAGCCGGTTCGATACCTTTATGCGGGCGAATGTGTTCGTCGATAAAAAAATCGGTATCGGTAACCGGGTGTTCTTCGATAACCGGCTGGAAGCGGCACTCAATGATCCGTCCAGTCACTCCGGGGCGCTGTTGCTGGTGGAACTGCAGGATCTGGAACACATCAATTATCACCTGGGGTATGAACGGGGCGACGAGTTGCTGGCTTCTGCCTCCGTCTATCTGGGACACCTCATCCGCCGTTATCCCGGAGCCTTGCAGGCGCGCTATACCGGTAATACCTTCGCGTTGCTGTTTCCCAACCTGGTGGAAAGTGAAGCGCAGGAAGCGGCCCGGCAGGTGATGAAGCTGCTGCGCCGCCTGCATTGGCCGGATGCGGTACGTGAGCCGTCGCTGTTTATCGGCGGCGTCTGTTTTCGCTGTGGTGAATTGTTGCCGCAGGTGGAAGAAGAAGCCGAGCTGGCGCTGCGCAGCGCCGGTTTGCAGGGCGGTGATGGTTACTTCATGTATTACAAGGGCGTGACCGAAGAGAGTAGTGGTAAGGGAACGGTGCGCTGGCGCACTCTGTTGGGACGTCAACTGGAGCAGGATGGGGTTCGGCTCGACCGGCAGGGCATTTATACCGGGGCGGGGCAGGAACCGATTATGTATGAGCTGCTGGCCCGCATTCATGACGAGCAGGGCAGGGAATTGTCGGCCGGGCATTTTTTGCCGATGGCGGAAAAATGTGGCCTGTTGAAGGAGCTGGATTGTGCCATGGTGCTGCGCACACTGACCCTGCTGCAGGAAAGCGACCGGCGTTCGCCGCTGGCACTCAATATTTCCGCATCCAGTCTGTTGAATGGCGGTTTTCATCGCTGGCTGATTTTTGAACTGATCCAGTTGCCCAAGGTGCAGCTCAACGGACTTATCATCGAATTGTCGGAGGCTCAGGTCAGCCGACATTTTCAGGTGTTGGGCAAGCCGCTGCGGGCGCTCAAGGCGCTGGGTTGTAGCCTGGCGGTGGATCATGCGGGGCAGGATGTGGTGAGTGCGCAATACATCAAGGATTACGCCCTGGATTATCTCAAGCTGCATCCCAGCCTGGTGCGGGACATCAACAGCAAACCGGTCAACCAGATGGCAGTCAGAAGCCTGGTCGGCAACAGCGTCGGCAGCCGAACCCGGGTGATTGCGGTGGGCGTTGAAACCGAAGCCGAATGGGAATGCCTGCATCAGCTGGGGGTGTATGCCGGTCAGGGGTATTTCTTCTCCCGCCCGGAACGATTTAACTTGCTATAAGGTACCGCGCGCACCCTGCATACCGCCGGTATGCACAAACAGCAGTCGGCTGCCGGCGGCATACCGGCCGGCTTCGATATCCCGAAGCAGCCCCAGCAGGGCCTTGCCGCTGTAAATCGGCTCCAGCGGCACGCCGAGCTGCTTCGCCAGCTCGGCGATGGCCGCCTTGTCGGTGGCCGAACTTTTGGCATAGCCGCCACCGTGATGGCTCAATTCGAGCTTCCAACCGTGATCCTGCGCCGCCGGCGGATACAGCCGACATACTTCTTCTTTCAGCCAGCCGGCCCCCTTCAAGACCGCATAGCCGCGCACTTGGGTGCTGGCCGGGCGGGCCGAGAGCAAGCCCGCCAGAGTGCCGCCGCTGGCTACCGGCAGTATGAGCTCATCCAGTGCGGGCAGTTCTCGTTCCAGCTCCTGCCATAATTCGGTCACCCCGGGCAGGGCCTGCGGGCAGCTGCCGCCTTCGGGAACGATGACATAACCGGGATATCGCCGGGCCAGTTCGGCCAGCCAGTCGGCGTCCTGGCGGCGGCGATACTGCTGCCGGTCTACAAATTCCAGCGTCATACCCCAGCGGCGGGCGTCGACAAGGGTGGGATTATTGCTCTGGGGCTCACCGCGCACCACGCCCACGGTAGACAGGTCCAGCCGGTGGCCGGCGGCGGCCAGGGCGTGCAGGTGATTGGAATAGGCACCGCCAAAACTGAGTATGCCGGAGGCCTGCTCCGACAATGCCTGGCGCAGTATGTATTTCAGTTTGCGCCACTTGTTACCCGAGATTAACGGATGCAACAGATCGTCGCGCTTGATCCACAGGGTCAGCCGATGTTGCTCCAACAGAGGGTGGTGAAGGCGCTGTAGTGGCGAAGGGGGCTGTCGTTGATACAATTGTTGCCAGCAGGAAGGATCGGACACGAAAATGATTACCACAGGAATGAGAGTGCAAGTGTAAGGATCTTATCCTGTTATTCAAGCTAGCCCCGTTAGTGAGCGGCTTTAGCTGCGCGTGCTCCTTGCCTGTAACCGGCTGCATTGATAAAGTTAGCCGCACTTTCCGGTTTTTCAATTCCAGGATCCCCTTCAGCATATGTTTAAAAAGCTAAGAGGCATGTTTTCCAACGATCTTTCGATCGACCTGGGAACGGCCAACACCCTCATCTACGTGAAAGATCAGGGCATTGTTCTGAACGAGCCTTCTGTCGTGGCCATTCGCCAGGAAAGAGCCGGTTCGGCCCAGAGTGTTGCCGCCGTAGGCCATGCCGCCAAACAGATGCTGGGACGGACTCCCGGCAATATCGCCGCCATCCGTCCGATGAAAGACGGTGTGATTGCCGACTTTTATGTCACCGAAAAAATGCTGCAGCATTTCATCAAGCAGGTGCACGACAACAATTTCTTCCGCCCCAGCCCGCGCGTGCTGGTGTGCGTGCCCTGTGGCTCTACCCAGGTAGAACGCCGGGCCATCAAGGAATCGGCACTCGGTGCCGGTGCTCGTGAGGTTTACCTGATCGACGAGCCCATGGCCGCCGCCATCGGTGCCGGCCTGCCGGTCTCCGAAGCCACCGGCTCCATGGTGGTGGACATCGGTGGTGGTACCACCGAAGTGGCCATCATCTCCCTCAACGGCGTGGTGTATTCCCAGTCGGTACGGGTGGGCGGCGATCGCTTCGACGAGTCCATCATCAATTATGTGCGCCGCAATTACGGTTCTCTTATTGGTGAAGCGACTGCCGAACGCATCAAGCACGCGGTGGGCTCGGCCTATCCGGGTGATGAAGTGCTGGAAATCGAAGTGCGCGGCCGTAACCTGGCCGAAGGGGTTCCCCGCAGCTTTACCCTGAACTCCAACGAGATTCTGGAAGCGCTGCAAGAGCCGCTTTCCGGCATCGTCAGCGCCGTTATGGTGGCGCTGGAGCAGTCACCGCCCGAACTGGCTTCCGATATTTCCGAGCGGGGCATGGTACTGACCGGCGGTGGCGCCCTGCTGCGCGATCTGGACCGCTTGCTGATGGAAGAAACCGGCATCCCCGTGGTGGTGGCCGATGATCCCATGACCTGTGTTGCCCGTGGCGGCGGCAAGGCACTGGAAATGATCGACATGCACGGCGGAGATCTGTTCCATTACGATTGATAACGGGGCCGGGATAACCGGCCTGTCTATTCTCTTATGAAACCGATTTTCGGTCGTGGACCTTCCCTTCCTATCCGCCTGGCACTGGCGGTGGTTGCCTCTTTGGTATTGATAATTGCCGACAGCCGCTACCACAGCTTTACCGAGGCCAAGGTCTATCTCAACTCGCTGGTCAGCCCGCTGCAGTATGTGGCCAATAGCCCGCGACTGCTGCTCGACTCCGCCTCCACCCAGTTGATGTCACGCCAGTCACTGCTGGCCCAGTCGCAACGCATGGAGCAGGAGCTGTTTCTGCTGCGTGACGATCTGCTGCGCCTGCGCCATCTCTCGCAGGAAAACCAGCGTCTGCGTGACTTGCTCGGGTCGCCGGTGCGTTTCGATACCCGGCGCATGGTAGCGGAGATCATGGCGGTGGATACGGATCCCTTTTCTCATCAGGTGGTGATCGACAAGGGCAGCCTGGTCGGGGTATTTGAAGGTCAGCCGGTGCTCAATGAGCAGGGCGTGGTCGGGCAGGTGATTTCGGTGGGCAAGACCACCAGCCGGGTGCTGCTGATCACCGACACCAGTCATGGCATACCGGTGCGGGTGGCGCGTAACGACATCAGGGCCATCGCCAGTGGCAGTGGTCAGCTCGATCGACTGTTGTTGCACAACATTACCCGTAACACCGATATCCGCGAAGGGGATGTACTGCTCAGCTCCGGCCTGGCGGGACGCTTTCCCGAAGGGTATCCGGTCGGGCGGGTCAGCCGGGTCGGTTACGAAGAAGGCCAGCCCTTTGCCGATATTCGAGTACAGCCCTTCGCCGCCCTCGACCGGGTGCGTTACCTGCTGCTGCTGTGGCCGGAACCCCAGATCATCGATGTGGATGACGCCGTACCCTCACCGGCGGCAGAAGGAGCCGCTCAATGAGTTCAATGAGAACCTTTTCCCTGAAAGGGCGGCTGGTGATTGGTACCAGCCTGCTGCTGGCGCTGATCCTGTCTATTTTGCCGCTGCCTGAGCTGATTGCGCCTTTTCGGCCCGACTGGCTGCTGGTTACCCTGATTTACTGGACCATCGCCCTGCCGCACCGGGCCAACGTGGGCACGGCCTTTTTCTCCGGCTTGATGCTGGATCTGCTGCTCGGCTCTGTGCTGGGCGTTCATGCGCTGGCGCTGGTGATACCGGTGTATCTTGCCGCCGCCCAGTTTCAGCGTATGCGCAACTACTCGGTCTGGCAGCAGGCCTTTGTGGTTGGCGCCCTGGCGATTTTAAATAAATTGCTGGTTTTCTGGGCCGCCTACGTGAACCGGGATATCCAGCTCGATTACCACTATTTCTGGTCCATCGTCAGCAGCATGGTGTTCTGGCCCTGGATTTTTCTGCTGCTGCGCAAATGCCGGCGGCAATTCGCCCTGTCGTGAGTCTTTTCATGTCCCCTCTGCTTTACCTTGCTTCCGCCTCGCCCCGTCGCCGTGAACTGCTGTCTCAGCTGGAGGTGCCGTTCGAGCTGGTCCTGCCTCGGGTCGAAGAGCAGCGTCGGCCCACGGAAACGGCGGTCGACTATGTGCAGCGCCTGGCCCGGGACAAGGCTACCGCCGGCGCGGCGATGGCGACCGAGCCGCTGCCGGTGCTGGCCGGCGATACCATAGTGGTGCTGGATGGCGATGTGCTGGAAAAGCCGACCGACAAGGCCGATGGTCTGGCCATGCTGCGGCGGCTGTCCGGGCGCAGTCATCAGGTGATGACCGCCATGGCGCTGGCCTGGCAGGGCAATATCGAGGTGGTACTGGTCACCACCGAGGTCAGTTTTCGTCCCCTGAGCGACACCGACATCGAGCGTTACTGGGCCAGTGGCGAGCCGATCGACAAGGCCGGCGGCTATGGTATTCAGGGCCTGGGGGGCCGCTTTGTGGTTCGTATCAACGGCAGTTACACCGCCGTGGTCGGCTTGCCGCTGGTGGAAACCGAAGCCCTGTTGCGCCGGGGTGGGGTTTTGTCGGCCTGATCCCTTATCTGTCCGCCATTCTATGGTAGTTTAGAGGCCATTTAATTCACCTATGGGCGGAGCTCGCATGTCTGCAGAACTGATAATCAATATGACCCCCGCGGAAACCCGGGTGGCGCTGGTGGAAAACGGTATTCTGCAGGAAGTGCATGTGGAGCGACAGGCCCGGCGTGGCATCGTCGGCAATATCTACAAAGGCAAGGTCAGCCGGGTACTGCCCGGCATGCAGGCGGCCTTTGTCGATATTGGCGGTGAACGGGCGGCGTTTCTGCATGCTTCCGACATAGTGCCCCATACCGAATGTGTGGACACTAGGGAGCAGGCGCACTTTCAGGCCGGCAATATCGCCGAGCTGGTTCGCCAGGGCCAGGACATCATGGTGCAGGTGGTCAAGGATCCCCTGGGTACCAAGGGCGCTCGTCTGACCACCGATATCACGCTGCCCTCCCGCTACCTGGTGTTCATGCCCGGCAGCGCCTACGTTGGGGTTTCTCAGCGTATCGACTCGGAGCAGGAACGGGAGCGTCTCAAGCAGATAGTGGGCGGTTACGTCGACGAACAGGGTGGCTACATTATCCGCACCGCCGCCGAAGGTATCGGCGAGAACGAACTGGCGCAGGATGCCGCCTTTCTGAAACGGTTATGGCGCAAGATTTTGGAGCGGCGCGGTAAATATCGTTCCTGCTCCATGCTGTATGAAGATCTGGGACTGGCCTGTCGCATCGTGCGGGATTTTGTCGGCACCGAGCTGGATCGGATTCGGGTCGACTCGCGTACCACCTACGAGACCTTGTGTACCTTCGTCGAGGAGTTCGTGCCCGAACTGTCCGGCAAGATCGAGTACTATCATGGCAGTTCGCCGATTTTCGATCTCTATGACGTGGAAAACGAAATTCAGCGCGCGCTGGATCGCAAGGTCGAGCTAAAATCCGGTGGTTACCTGATCATCGATCAGACCGAGGCCATGACCACGGTCGACATCAACACCGGCGCCTTCGTCGGCCACCGTAATCTCGAAGAAACCATCTTCAACACCAACACCGAAGCCACTCAGGCCATTGCCCGCCAGCTGCGGCTGCGCAACCTGGGCGGCATCATCATCATCGATTTCATCGATATGTACGACGAAGACCACAAGCGGCGGGTGCTGCACAGCCTGGGACTGGCGTTGTCCAGAGACAGGGCCAAGACCAACGTCAACGGCTTTTCCCAGCTAGGGCTGGTGGAGATGACCCGCAAGCGGACGCGGGAAAGCCTGGAACATGTGCTCTGTGGCGCTTGCCCCGAGTGCAATGGCCGGGCCCGGGTCAAAACGGTGGAAACCGTCAGCTACGAGATACTGCGCGAGATAACGCGGGTCAACAAGGCCTATGACGCCGACAAGTTTGTGGTCTATGCCTCGCTGGCGGTGGCTTCCGCCCTGCAGGAAGACGAGTCCCACATGCTGGCCGAGCTGGAAGTGTTTATCGGCAAGCAGGTCAAGGTGAGCAGCGAACCGCTCTATAACCAGGAGCAGTTCGACGTGGTGATGATGTAGTGTCTGTGCTGTTCAGGCGGGGCTTGAACTGGGCCTGGCTGGGGCTGGCGGTTACGGCTGTGCTGCTGGCGGTGCTGGTTACCCTGTTGCGCTTCGGCTCGCCCTGGCTGGCCGGCTGGCAGCAACAATGGCTGGACCGGCTGTCGAGTGAGCAGCAGTTGACGCTGGAAGTGGGCAGTCTGGGTCTGCGCTGGCAGGATTACGGCCCTGTGCTGGTGGTGAACGAGGTCAGCCTGCACCCGCAGGATGCGCCGGCCATCACCCTGCGTCGTGCTCTGGTGAGTGTGCAGTTGTGGCAGAGTCTGCGTCAGTGGCGGCCGGTACTGAATGAACTGACCCTGGATGGCCTGCGTCTGCCGCTGAATCTGAGCGGCGAACGCGATGCCGCCCAGCCTCCCGACTTGAGTTGGCTACCCCAGCTGGCCCTTGAGGGAGTAGAACATTTCTCCCTCAACGATGCCCTGCTGGTGGTGACCACACCACAGCAAGACTTGTTCGAGCTGCACCTTCCTGCTCTGAATTGGATGAATGCGCCCGGCCTGCACCAGGGCCAGGGCCGTCTGGGTTTTGGTTCCGATGCCAACCAGCAGGTGCGCCTCAGCAGCCGTTTCACCGGGCCGGTTGACCGGCTCGACGGCAGTATTTATCTGCACGCCGATGACGTCGATGCCTCAGCCGTACTCTCCCGTATTCGCCCCGCCGATTCATCGGTGAGCGCCGATCTCGACTTCGAATTATGGCTGGAATGGCAGCAGGGGCGGCTCAGCGCCGGCTTGCTCGACCTGGGTGAAAACCGGTTGCGCTGGGGCGATGATCATCAGGTGTCGATCGGCGGAGGCCGGGTGCAATGGCAGCCGACCGCCGCCGGCTGGCAGCTGGCTAGCAGCGATGTCGATATCAGCGTCGACGGTGATGCCTGGCCGAGCTGGCATCTTCAGCTGGACCGGCAGCAAGACCGATTGCACGGTTACCTGGATCGACTGACCTTTACCGATCTGGCCCTGCTGGCCCAGTGGGGCGAAAGCTTCTGGCCGGCCAGCGCCCGTCAGCTGGCCGGCATCGATCCCCGCGGCTATCTGACCAATCTCTATTTTTCCTCTGCCGCAGCCGGTGACGACTGGCGCTGGCAGGGCGAGCTGGAAGACGTCAGCACCAGCGCCTTTGAATGGACGCCACAAACCCGTGGCCTCAACGGTCATTTTTTGCTGGCCGCCGCTCATGGTCAGTTGAGCCTGAACCAGCAAGCGGCGGCCGACTGGGTTTATGACGGTGCCTTTCGCGAACCCTGGCCGATGCAGCGGTTGTCGACTGAGGTGCGCTGGCAAAGGCAGGCGGACGGCTGGCTGCTGTGGAGCGACGAGCTGGAGGTGAATACCGCCGATCTGGCGCTGCAGGGCTGGTTCAGCCTGCAGTTACCGAATCGGGGCGCAGCTCTGCTCAGTACCTCGGCGCGGGTGGATGTATTACGGGCCGAGCGGGCCTTCAGTTATTTTCCCGAGCCACTGATGGGCTCGCGTTTGGTGGACTATCTGCAGGGGGCCATTCGTGGCGGCCAGGCCGACGGGGCCGAAGTACTCTGGTACGGGCGACTCAAGGGGTTTCCCTATCACGATGGCAGCGGTATTTTTCAGGCCCGGGTGCCGCTGCGCCAGGCCGAGTTTCGCTTCGATCCCCACTGGCAGCCGCTGACCGATCTCAGCCTGGATCTGCTGTTTGAAAATGATGGTCTCTACATGCAGGGGCCGGAAGGACGGCTGGGTGCGGTGAACGCCCGCGCCATCGATGCGCGCATCGTGCCGCTGAACAAGGCGGCCAAACTTGAACTCAGTGCCAACATTGCAGGAGCAGGAGAGGCGGTCACCGCTTATCTGCAGGATTCTCCGCTGGCGGCCTCGGTAGGAACCACTCTGGAGCAGGTGCAGGTGACGGGCCCGCTGACGGGCCGGCTGGCGCTGGACATTCCCTTGCACGGCGGGCCGGTGGCAGTAGAGGGGCAGGTCGACTTTGTTCGCAATCGAGTGCGGGTCAAACCGCTGGACCTGCCGCTCGACGAGGTCAGCGGCCGCCTGCTGTTTGATGAGCGGCAAACCCGCTTCGAGGGCATGCAGGCTAACTGGAGCGGACAACCGCTGCAGCTGGATTACCGCGGGCAGCAGACTGCCGCCGGCTATGAAGTGGACATCGACATGCGGGGGCAACTGCAGGCTGCCGAGCTGGCGCGAGATTACTCGCCGCTGCGAGCGCTGGACGGCGCGGCCGACTGGCGCGGCAAACTCAAGCTGACGCTGGCGGAGGGAGGCAAGCTGGATTATCGCTTTCAGGCCGACTCGGCGTTGCAAGGGCTGACCAGCCGCTTGCCATCACCCTTGAACAAGACCGGCCAACAATCCTGGCCCAGCCACCTCGAAGTGACGGGCGATGGCCAACAGGCACGGATTGAGCTGACTCTGGGCGAGCAGATTCGAGGGCTGGCCGGGGTGGGCTTTGGGCCGAACGGCGCGCACGTGCAGCGGCTGTGGCTGTCGGCGGGAGCAGGCGCGCAGCCCACACTACCCCGGGCGCCACTGGATATTGCGGTGCGGGTACCGGATTTGCCGCTGGATGACTGGCTGGTGCTGTTAAAGGATGTACAACCGGCGTCTTCCCGCTCCAATGCTTCCGTGCCGTCGAGTACCAGCTCCCGGATTACGTGGCCGACCCCCTACCGGGTGTCGGTGCAGGCCAGTCGGGCCAGGCTTTGGCAGTATCCCCTTAACCAGTTGCGGTTGACGGTCGGCCCGAGCAAAGGGCCGAGGCAACAGTTGAGAGTGACTGCCGAACAGGCGGATGGCACCCTGAGCTGGGGTGATAATCAGCCAGTGCAGGCGCAGTTCAAGCGACTCTGGCTAACGCCGAATTCGAGTGAGCCAGGCGATGTATCAGCAGTAAAATCCGCTGCCGTGCCAGACGGGATAAACCCAGGCCTACTGCCGGCCGTACAATTTCGATGTGACGATTGCCGTTGGCAGCAGCTGGCGTTGGGCAAGGTGGCCTTTGAATTGCGTCCCCAGCCCGAGCAGAATGGCGTGCAACTGACCGATCTGAGTCTGGATGGACCTCTGCTGCAGGCCAGGGCCAATGGCCAATGGCTGCAACATCAGAGCGGTAACCTGAGTCGACTGGAGTGGCAGAGCAGCACGCCATCGCTGCAGCGATTGTGGCAAGCCGTGGGTAAAGAATCACCCTTCAGCGAAACGCCGGCCCGGTTCGAGGGACAACTGCGCTGGCTGGATGTGCCCTGGCGACCGGAACTGGCCAGCTTGAACGGCCGGCTCGGCGCCGACACCGATGCCGGTGTGCTGCGCGAAGTGAATGACAAGGGCGCCGGTCTGTTGTCGGTACTGAGCATGGAGTCGGTATTGCGTCGGCTGCGGCTGGACTTTCGTGACGTGTTCGCGCAGGGTTTCTATTTTGACCGTATCAGCGCCAGCGGCGAGCTGCAGAACGGAATTCTGCAGAACGACGACTTAGCCCTTGATGGAGCGGCCGGTAACCTGCGCGGTAGCGGTCGACTCGATCTGGGGGCGGAACGGCTCGATTATCGTCTTGAATTTACGCCGAATCTGACCGGCAATCTGCCGGTGCTGGCGGCCTTTGCGGTCACCCCGGTAACCGGGCTTTATGTGTTGGCGTTGTCCAAGGTGCTGGGTCCGGTGGTGGATGTGTTTACCCGTATTCGCTACCAGATAGACGGCCCGCTGGATCAGCCAAGGGTGACCGAGCTGGGGCGGGAACGAAAACGGGTCGCGGTACCCGGTAACGAATAAGGAATATGCCATGGAACTGGTTGCGATACAGATAACGGCCGGGGCCGACTGGCCGGAGAACCGGGCCAGACTGGAAAGCTGGCTGCGGCAATTACCTTCTGCTCGTCCGCTGCTGGTGCAACTGCCCGAAAATGCCGTGGTATTCGGCAGCAAGGTGGCGGCACAGCAACTGGCCGAGCCGCTGGGCGAAGGCCCGATACAGGCCCAGTTCAGCCGGTGGGCACGCGAGCTGGGCATCTGGCTGGTGGTTGGCTCCATGCCGACCACCATAGAGCACAGCGAACGGCTGCATGCCACCAGTCTGGTTTTTAACGATAGAGGCGAGCGAGTCGGTCATTATCACAAGTTGCACCTGTTCGATGTGGATGTGGCCGATGGCCAGGGCCGTTACCGGGAGTCGGCCACCTATGCACCCGGCGACGAACTGTGTGTGATCGACAGTCCCTTCGGGCGTCTGGGGCTGTCTATCTGTTATGATTTACGTTTTCCCGAGTTATACCGGGCGTTGCGTGAACGAGGCGCCGAGATCCTGATGGTGCCGGCGGCCTTTACCCGGGTGACCGGACAGGCACACTGGCTGCCGTTGCTGCAGGCCCGCGCCATCGAAAACCAGTGTTATGTACTGGCGGCGGGCCTCTACGGTGAACAGGGGGATCGCCAGACCTGGGGCCATTCGGTGATTCTCGATCCCTGGGGCGAGGTTCAGGCCTGTCTGCCCAAGGGAGAGGGGCTGGTGGTTGCCCCGCTGGATTCGGAACGACTGTCACGCATTCGCCGTCAGATGCCGGTTGCACAACATGCCCGCCTGAGCGCGGTTTGGAGAAACAAGCATGAGTATTGAACAGATTAATCGCAGCCTGCTGATCCCGAACGAACTGGATATGGCGCTGCTGGATGCCCAGCTGGCCCGACTGAGCCGGCATCAAATCGATTTTGCCGATCTCTATTTTCAGAACAGCGTGCACGAGTCCTGGGTGCTGGAAGACGGCATCGTCAAGGATGGCAGCTACAACATAGAGCAGGGCGTGGGCGTACGGGCAGTCAGCGGTGAAAAGACCGGGTTCGCCTATTCCGACGAACTGACCGCGACGGCGCTGGATCAGGCGGTGAGCGCGGCCCGCGGCATTGCCGAGCAGGGGGGCGACGGCCGCTTTCAGGTGGGGCGCGAGCGTGTCATCACGCCGCGTTATGTCGGCCTCAATCCACTCGACAGCCTGACCCGGGAGCAGAAGATTGCCCTGTTGCAGCAGATGGATGCCTTTGCCCGCAGCCTGGATCCGGCGGTCACCCAGGTGATTGCCTCCATTTCCGGTGTGTATGAAGAGATACTGGTCATGGCCACCGACGGTACTCTGGCCACCGATTTACGCCCGCTGGTGCGGCTGAACTGTTCGGTACTGGTGGAGCGTAAGGGGCGGCGCGAACGGGGCGGCAGCGGCGGCGGTGGCCGGGTCGGCTACGATTATTTTCTGGAAGAGCTGGATGGCCAGCCCAGAGCCATGAGCTACGTGAAAGAGGCGGTGCGCCAGGCGCTGGTCAACCTGGAAGCGATAGACGCCCCGGCCGGCACCATGCCGGTGGTACTGGGGGCCGGCTGGCCCGGCGTATTGCTGCACGAGGCGGTGGGTCACGGTCTGGAAGGCGACTTCAACCGTAAGGGGTCGTCCGCCTATGCCGGCCGCATCGGCGAGCAGGTTGCCTCCAGCCTGTGCACCATAGTGGATGACGGCACTCTGGCCAACCGCCGGGGCTCGCTGACCATCGACGATGAGGGTACCGAAAGTGCTTATAATGTGCTGATCGAAAACGGTATTCTCAAGGGCTATATGCAGGACAAGCTCAATGCCCGGCTGATGGGCATGGCGCCCACCGGCAACGGCCGACGGGAATCTTACGCCCACCTGCCGATGCCACGCATGACCAACACCTATATGTTGCCGGGTGAGACACCGCCGGAAGAGATCATCAAGAGCGTTAAGAAGGGCATCTACGCGCCCAACTTTGGTGGTGGCCAGGTGGATATTACCTCCGGACGTTTCGTGTTCTCCGCCTCCGAAGCCTATCTTATCGAAGACGGCAAGCTGACCGCGCCAATCAAGGGGGCCACCCTGATCGGCAATGGCCCCGAGGCGATGAGCCAGGTGTCGATGGTCGGTAATGATCTGGCGCTGGATGCCGGTGTGGGCGTGTGTGGCAAGGACGGCCAGAGCGTACCGGTCGGTGTCGGTCAGCCGACCCTCAAGCTGGATCGAATGACGGTGGGTGGTACTCAGTAAGCGAGCTGATCGATTATTAACTACTGGTTGACGGTTTTTTTCTGCACGATTAGGGGGCGAGGCGGTGTCTAATGTTTGCTGAACCGCAGTGACGCGTGACAGCAAACTGGAGGCGATAATGATGAAAACATTGCTATCGATAGCCTTTGCCTCTGTTCTTGGGTTGATGTTGATGCCGGCTCAGGCCGGTTCGGTGCTGAGTGTGCAGCAGCCTGTAGTGCAGGAAATGGCAAGTGGGGGCGACGGCGTGGATCGCCGTGAATGTGAAAAACTACGTAAGATGGGGAAAAAGCCGGCAGACATGTGTTTCTAATGTCATGCAGCGTCCATCAATGATAACGGGAGCCTAGGCTCCCGTTATGCTGTCTGCTGTGTGGCAATATTACGAGGGTTCGGAGCCCAGAGTCTGCTTCAGATACTGGAACAGCTCGCGGTAGGCTTGCGGGGGCAGGCCGGCGGCCAGTTCCTTGCGGCCCTGACGCGCAAGCTGACGCAGCTTTTGTCGATCCAGATTGCGGTGCTCTGCCAGCAGGGCATTGACGCCCTTGTCGCCTTCCTTGATCAGACGATCCCGCCACAGCTCCAGCTTATGGAAATGGGCATTGGCGACGGCACTCTTGTGCTCGAAGCCCGCCAATGCTTTCTGGATATCGGTGACGTCCCGGGTGCGCATCAGCTTGCCGATATAGGACATGTGTCGGCGCAGACCTTCCCGCTTGTTATGGAGCCGGTGTGCCAGTTCGATGGCTTCCTGCAGATCTTCGTCCAGTGGCACCTTGGCCAGTTCATGAGGCTGAAGCTTGACCAGTGACTCACCCAATTTTTGCAGGGCGCGGCTTTCCCGTTTCATCTCACTTTTACTGACCCATTCGATTTCATCATCGTGGCCGCTGGGATCGTCGTGCTGGTTCATAGTTTTTCCGTTTCGATTAACATTTACATATATATTACCAGCTTCTCCCAAGGCGCGCAGGGGTCTGTTATGCTAACTCCAAACTGAGCCAGCGATGTGAATCATGACCCCAGCAGAAATTCAAACCGAACAGCGCCAGCTAGAGCTGGCCGTAGAGCAGGCCCTGGACAGCGCCAAGCGACTGGGTGCCGACAGCGCCGAAGTGTCCATCAGCAAGCAGACCGGGCTTTCGGTCAACACCCGTAACGGTGAACTGGAAAATATCGAGTTCAACAAGGACGGTGCCCTAGGGATCGCCGTCTACCGGGACGGCCGCAAGGGCTCGGCTTCTACCTCCGATTTACGCCCCGACGCCATCGCCCGCACCGTGGCGGCGGCACTGGATATTTCCCGTTATACCACCGCCGATCCCTTCGCCGGTCTTGCCGATGCGGATGCACTGGCCTGGGATGCACCCGAGCTTGAGTTGTGCTTTCCTCGTCAGCTTGAGCCTGCCGACGGCATCGAACTGGCGTTGCGCTGCGAACAACAGGCGCTGGGCCGGGATCCTCGCATCAAGCAGTCGGATGGCGCCAGTTTCTCCAGCAACCTGGGCATCAAGGTCTACGGTAACAGCCACGGCTTTATCAAGGGCTACGCCGGTAGCCGCTTCGGCATGAGCTGTGTGTTGATCGGTGAGCAGGATGGCGACATGCAGCGGGAATACGGTTATACCTCGGCGCGCAGCTTCGAGGATCTCTGGACGCCCGAGCAGGTAGCAGATGAAGCGGTCAGCCGTACCTTGGGCCGGTTGGGCGGGCGTAAAATCGATACCACTCGGGCGCCGGTGCTGTTTCACCCGGATGTGGCCGCTAGTCTGTTCGGCCACCTGGTGATGGGGATCAGCGGCGGTAACCTGTATCGCCAATCGTCCTTCCTGCTTGATGCGCTGGGTGAGCAGATTTTCCCCGCTTGGTTCGACATTCACGAGCAGCCGCATCAGCACAAGGGACTGGCCAGTTCGCCGTTTGATAACGAAGGGGTACGCACCCACGATCGTCATATCATCGAAAACGGTGAGCTGAAAACCTATCTGCTGACCAGCTATTCGGCCCGCAAGCTCGGCATGGCGCTGACCGGACACGCCGGCGGTATTCACAACTGGACGGTGGCAAACAGCGGCCAGAGCCTGGAGCAGTTGTTGAAGATGATGGGTACCGGCCTGCTGGTGACCGAGATGATGGGCCAGGGCGTGAATATCGTCACCGGTGACTACTCCCGCGGCGCGGCCGGCTTCTGGGTGGAAAACGGCGAAATCGCCTATCCGGTGGAAGAAATCACCATCGCCGGTAATCTGAAAGAGATGTTTGCGGGCATTCAGGCTATCGGCACCGATGTCGAAACCCGTTCCAGCCTGCAGACCGGCTCGGTATTGATCGGCGAAATGAAAATCGCGGGGCAGTAAAGGCGTTAAGCCATAAGCCGTAAAGGGCCGCATATGCGGCCCTTTTTGTTTTGCGCCGGCTTTATTGAAATGGCTTCAGTGCAGCAGGATCAAGGTCGAAAGGCCGAGGAAGGAGAACAGGCCGACGATATCGGTAATGGTGGTCAACGCCATGGAGCCGGCCAGCGCCGGATCGATATTGAGCTTGCGCATGATCAGCGGAATGGCGGCGCCGGCCAGACCCGCCACCGACAGATTGATGAACATGGCCGTGGCCAGCACCAGGCCGATTTCCCAGCTGTCTTTCCACAGGCTGACCACTATTGCCACCATCACCGCCCACAGCATGCCGTTGAACAGCCCGACCAGTGCCTCCTTGGTCAGCAGCCAGCGGGCGTTGCTGTCGCTGATATGACCTATCGCCATGCCACGGATCACCAGTGCCAGGGTCTGGTTGCCGGCAATACCACCCATCGAAGGCACTATGGTCATCAGAATGGCGAGGGTGGCCAGCTGCGACAGTGTTTCTTCGAACATGTTGGAGACACTGGCGGCGAGCAGGGCCGTGCCCAGGTTGACGGTGAGCCAGATGGTGCGACGGCGGGCGCTGGTCAGTACCGGTGCGAAGGTGTCTTCGTCATCGTCCATCTTGGCCATGCCCATCATCGAGTGCTCGCCTTCTTCACGGATGATATCGACCACGTCATCGATGGTGATACGGCCCAGTAA
Source organism: Gammaproteobacteria bacterium (assembly GCA_018222825.1). Taxonomy (GTDB): domain Bacteria; phylum Pseudomonadota; class Gammaproteobacteria; order Enterobacterales; family Aeromonadaceae; genus Oceanimonas. The sequence continues at coordinate 8,803 of JAAEZO010000020.1, read as the reverse complement.
CTGATAGTTTTCGTCGACCACCGGTGCCGACAGCCAGTCGTGGCGCTCGAACAGGTTGGCGACTTCGGTGTCGGTCATGGTCAGCGGTATGGCTTCGACCTGGGTGTCCATGGCCTCGGCCACCATGGTGGCCGGATCCTGCACCACCAGGCTGGCGAGAGAGATATCGCCCAGCAGCCGGTTATCCTTATCCACTACATAGAGGGTATCGGTCCCTTCCGGCAGCTCGGTATGCAGGCGCAGATAGCGCAGTACCACCTCGATGCTGACATCGGCCCGCAGGGTGATGAACTCGGTATTCATGATGGAGCCGGCGGTGTCTTCCGGATACGACAGCGCCTGTTTTGCCCGCTGTCGGTCCTGCTCGTCCATCTGGGTCAGCACCTGATTGAACAGCTGCTCGGGAAGATCCCGCAGTACATAGGCCAGATCGTCCGACTCCATGTCTTCCAGCGCGGCGGCCAGTTTTCCCGGATCCATCAGCCGGATAATGCCGTCTCTGACCTCTTCCGACAGTTCTTCCAGGATCTCGCCGTATTCATCCGGATCGATCAGCTGCCACAAGACTTTACGGCTGGGAGAAGGTGAGGACTCCAGAAGCCAGGCAACGTCACCGGGGCGCATTTGTTGCAGCATGCGGCGAACGTGCACGAACATGCCGCTGTTCAGCGCCTGGGTAATGCTGTTCAGATGATCCGGCGTCCTGGTTTTTTCTAATGATTCTGTCATCCGGACTCCAGCCTTGTTCGATGGAAGGCGATAGGGGAATTATTCTGTTTCGTTGAAGCGGTCGGCGACCAGGCGGGATACGGCGTCCATGGCCGCTTCTGCGTCCGGCCCTTCGGCGACGACGCGAATGGCATGCCCCTGAGCGGTTTCCAGCATCAGCAAGCCCATGACGCTGTTGGCCGGGGCCTGTTTTTCCTGGTTGCAAACGGTCACGGTGGCATCGAATTGCTGCGTTAACTGTACCAGCTGAATGGCGGCTCGAGCGTGGAGCCCGAGCTTGTTGACGATTTGCAGATCCCGTTCAATTCTCGACATGTTGCTTTTCCAGGGTGCGGTGGCGCAGTTGTACGCTTTTGCCCATCTGCCGGAATATCTGGGCGAGCTGTTCGACGATATACACGGATCTGTGCTTGCCACCGGTACAGCCGATGGCAACGGTCACGTAACTGCGGTTGTTGCGTTCCAGATGCGGCATCCAGGTGACCAGCAGATTTTCAATCTGCCACAGGTATTTGGTGACTTCGGGCTGGCTGTTCAGATAGCTGGCGACCGGTTCGTCCCGGCCGGTAAAGGGGCGCAACTCGGCTATCCAGTGGGGGTTGGGCAGAAAGCGGGCATCGAACACGAAATCCGCATCCTGAGAAATACCGTATTTGTAGCCGAAAGACTCGAATACCCAGTTCAGCTCCCGTTCCTTCTTGCCGAGAATGCGGGCGCGAATAATCTCGCTCAGATCGTGAATACTGAGATCGGAGGTATCGATACGCAGATCGGCGGCGGAAGACAGGGGCGCCAGCAGGTGGGTTTCCTGCCGGATGGCTTCGTCCAGCGTCAGACTGAGACGAGACAGCGGGTGCAGTCGGCGGGTGTCACCGAAGCGACGGATAAGGGCGGCGTTGTCTGCATCGATAAAGATGCTGGACATGCTGACCCCTTCCATGGCGCCGACGTCGGCCAGACAGGCTTCCAGCTTGTCGGTACTGTCGGGCAAATTGCGTACATCGATACTGACTGCCACCTCGCCGGGTTTTTGCCGGCGCATCTTTACCAGCTCGGGCAACAACTCGACGGGCAGATTATCGACACAGTAATAGCCCAGATCCTCAAGCACACGCAGGGCTACGGTTTTTCCCGAGCCCGAACGACCACTGACGATCACCAGCTGCATATTGTTCTCCTCAGGAAGACACCATGATGTTGTAGAGTTCGTCATCGCTGCCGGCCTGGCGCAACTGCTTGCAGACTTGCTTGTTGCTGAGCTTTTCGGCAATCAATGACAGCGTTTTCAGGTGTAGTTTACATTCTTGTTCCGGTACCAGCAGGGCAAACACCAGGCCTACGGGTTGATTGTCGATGGCATCAAACTCCACTGGCTCGGCAAAGGTGAGTAACACCGCCGTCGCCTGGTTGTCATCGCTGATACGGCCATGAGGAATGGCGATACCATTGCCGATGCCGGTACTGCCCATTTTCTCCCGGGCCAGCAGGCAGTCGAACAACTGCTGACTGCTGATGTTGAGATGTTGGGCGGCCAGCTCGCTGATGATTTCCAGCGCACGTTTTTTGCTCGTGCAGGGGACTGCACTGCGAGTGCAGTCCCTGCTCAGTATGTCGGCGACTTCCATGATTATTTTTGCTTGAGCTTCTCTTTGTGTTTGATGATCTGGCGATCGAGTTTGTCGATCAAGCCATCGATGGCGGCGTACATGTCGTCATGTTGGGCGTTGGCAAAAATTTCACCGCCGCTGACATGGAGATTGGCTTCGGCGATCTGCTGAAATTTTTCCAGGGTGAGGATGACGTGTGCATTGGTGATGTTGTCGAAGTGACGCTCCAGCCGGGAAAACTTGCTGTTCACATAGTCACGCAGTGAATCGGTGATTTCTACATGGTGTCCAGTCAGATTTATTTGCATATCGTCTTCCTTCTAGATCTGCCTTTAAATCAGGCGTTTACGCTGATTGGAAGGGGGGATGGCCAGCGACTCCCGGTACTTGGCAATGGTCCGCCTGGCCACCTGTATCCCCTGTTCGGCCAGCAACTGGGCAATTTTACTGTCGCTCAGTGGCTTGGCCGGGTTTTCCGCACCGACCAGTTTCTTGATCAGGGCGCGAATTGCCGTCGACGAACATTCTCCACCGCTGTCGGTACCCACATGGCTGGAGAAAAAGTACTTCAGCTCGAACACCCCTCTGGGGGTATGCATGAATTTCTGCGTGGTCACCCGGGAGATGGTGGATTCGTGCATTTCCACCGCTTCGGCCACATCATTCAGCACCATTGGCTTCATGGCCTCGGGCCCATACTCAAAGAATGCCTGTTGTTGTTCAACAATACAATTGGCAACCTTGAGCAAGGTCTCATTTCGGCTTTCCAGGCTCTTGATAAACCATTTGGCATCCTGCAAATGGTTACGGATAAACTGGCCGTCTTCACTGTTTCTGGGCTGGCGCGCCATGGCAGCGTAGGTTTGATTCAACCGAACCTTCGGCATGGCCTCCTGATTGAGTTCGGCAACCCAGCCGCCCTGACGCTTGGTCACCACCACATCCGGGATCACGTACTCGGAGCTGCTCTGGATCACGCTGTTGCCGGGTCTGGGTTCCAGTTGCTGGATCAGGGCCAGCACGTCTCTGAGCTCTTCTTCCTTCAATTTTGCTTTACGCTGCAGGGTACGATAGTCCCGGTTGCCGAGCAGATCCATGTGCTGATCAATTACCTGGCGGGTCTCGTTCAACCAGGGGGTGTCGGCGGGAAAGTGCTCCAGCTGAATGCGCAGGCATTCCTGCACGCTGCGGGCGGCGACGCCGATAGGGTCGAAATGCTGAATGCGCTTCAGTACCGCTTCCACCTCGTCCGCTTCGATATCCTGTTCGCCACCGGAGACGGCGAGCAGGATATCTTCCAGATCCTGGGTCAGATAACCGGCGTCATCGATAGCGTCGATAATGGCCAGGGCGATGGCCTGGTCGGTCTCACTGAAAGGGGTCAGCTGCATCTGCCACAGCAGGTAACCCTGCAGCGTTTCGGTGGTTTCCCCCTGATAGACGGTATCTTCCATTCCTTCGGGCAAGCCGCCGTTACCGCTGCTGCCGGAGGAGGCGGTATAGATATCGTCCCAGTGGGTGTCCATCGGCAGTTCGTCGGACAGCTGGCTTTGCTCCATGGCGGTATCGGCTGCGACTTGCTCATCGTTGCCGCCGTCGGCCACCTCGATGCTGTCCGGCTCTTCCTGCTCCAGCAGGGGGTTGCTTTCCAGGGCCAGCTGAATTTCCTGTTGTAGTTCCAGACTCGACAGCTGCAGTAGGCGAATGGCCTGTTGCAGCTGGGGGGTCATGGTCAGCTGCTGCCCCAGACGTAACTGAAGAGTTGGCTTCATCGTTGGAAAAGTCCTTCTATGTCAACCGCATGGGTCTTCAGCGGGCCAGCTCAGAGGCTGAATTGTTCACCAAGATAGACTTTCTTGACCTGCTCGTTCGCGAGTATTTCGGCCGGCGTGCCGGCGGCGATACGATGACCATGGCTGACAATATAGGCCCGCTCGCAGACATCGAGGGTCTCACGTACGTTATGGTCGGTAATCAGTACGCCCAGGCCGCGATCGCGCAGATGCAGAATGATCTTCTTGATATCGATCACCGAGATGGGATCGACCCCGGCGAAGGGCTCATCCAGCAGAATGAAGCGCGGATCGGCCGCCAGCGCCCGGGCTATTTCCACCCGGCGGCGCTCGCCACCAGACAAGCTCATGCCGGCGCTGTCGCGGATATGAGTGATATTGAACTCTTCCAGCAATTGCTCCATCTTTTCGTCGCGGCCGGCGGCGTCCAAATCCTTGCGGGTTTCAAGCACCGCCATCAAGTTGTCGGCCACGCTCAGGCGCCGAAAAATGGACGCTTCCTGGGGCAGGTAACCGATACCGGCCCGGGCTCGCACATGCATGGGCTCATGGCTGATGTCCTGTTCGTCGATGGTGATGCTGCCGGCATCGCGCTGTACCAGGCCCACTATCATGTAGAAGGAGGTGGTCTTGCCGGCGCCGTTGGGACCAAGCAGGCCGACGATCTGGCCGGTGTTGACGGTCAGGCTGACATCGGCCACTACCTGGCGGCCCTTGTAACTCTTCTGCAGCCCGCGGGCTTTCAGTGTTGCCATGATCAGTTCTGCGTCTCTTTTTTATTCATGTTCTGCAACTGTTCGGGCAGAAAAATGGTGGTGACGCGGTCATTTCCGCCCTGGCTTTCGGCTTCCATCTGTTCTTTGTCGATATGGTAGCGAATACGGTAGCCGGTCACGATATTGTCGTTTTGCGTGAGCTTGGCGGCCTTCAGCAGGGTGATGGTACGTGCCTTTATATCGTAGTGGATTTCCCGGGCCTCGGCCTTGACCGGCTCGCCGCTGTCCAGCACCTGATAGTAGGTAGCCGGCGCGCCGTGGGCGGTCATCGATTGCAGGCCCTGGTCGTTACGAATCACCACCAGTTTGTCGGCCCGCACATCCATGGTGCCCTGTTTGACCACGACCCGGTCACTGAAGGTCACCTTGTTGTCGGCCAGTTCCACCAGCTGACGACCGGCATCGATGGTCACCGGCTGATTGAAGTCTGCCTCTTTGGCTTCGGCCAGGCCCAGGCTGAGGGCCAGCAGGCCGCCGATGCTAAGGAGTAAAGTAGGTTGCCCGGGTTTCATGCAGTAATTCCACCGTTTGTTGATCAAGCTTGCCCAGCAGCCCCTTGCCCTGGGCCTGATAAGTGGGGCTGTTCAGCTGTACGTCCCGGTTGGAGCGCAGCTGATTTTTAATAAAATCCAGTTCCAGATATTCGGTGGTCAGGGTTCTCACCAGGGCATCCGGTTGCAGCCCCCGGCCGACTACGGTGCCGTTCAATACCGCGTTATCGTTGGTGTTGATCATGCCTTCGTCACCGCTCAGCTGCCATTGAGGCTGGCCGTCGGGCGAATAGAGCAAGATAACAGGTTTTTCCATCAGGGTCATGGCCAGCGGTTGGTAGTACTCCGCATATTCCGCATCCAGTCCGCGGTAGGGCAGACCCAGCTGATTGTATTGCACGCTGCGCAGGTTTTTAGCGATAAAATCCGGCTGATAATCCTGCTGACTGACCGGCGCGTCGGTGAGCGGTCTGAACCACTGCCAGCTGACCAAAGCGATCAGAAACAGGCCGCCAAACCACCAGGTCTGGCGGCTCACAGGCTCATGCCCCGCGCCTGTTCCAGCTCGCCCCGAGCCTCAAGCAGCAGGTCGCACACTTCACGCACCGCACCTCGGCCGCCCTCGATGCGGGTAATATAATCGGCTTGCCGCAGCACCAGTGGGTGGGCATCGGCCACCGCCACACCCAGACCACAGTCCAGCATGACCGTCAGGTCGACCACATCGTCGCCGATATAGGCGACCTGCTCCGGCCCGAGCTTGAGGGTATCCAGCAGGGCGCGATAGCTGTGTATCTTGTCGCTCTGGCCCTGATAAACATGGGTCACCCCGAGTGAGGCCATGCGTTCGCTGACGATACGGGAGTCCCGCCCGGTGATCACCGCCACCAGAATACCGGCGTTGAGCAGCGCCTTGATGCCGAAGCCATCTTTGGTGCAGAAGCTTTTGTATTCTTCACCCTGATTACCGAGGTAGATCATGCCGTCGGACAGCACGCCGTCCACATCGCAGATCAGCAATTTTATTTCGGCCATTCGCTGCCAGACGTCGCCGGCCACCGGACCGTAAAGACTTGGTTGTTCCATCAAATCACTCCCGCCCGTAACAGATCGTGCATATTGAACGCGCCTACCGGATGTTGCTGTTCATCCACCACCAGCAGACCGCTTATTTTCTTTTCTTCCATCAATTTGACGGCTTCTGCCACCAGCATGCTGGCGTGCACTGTGGTGCAGCTACGGGTCATGACCTGTTCGATACAGGTGTGGTGTAGATCGATTTTATGGTCCAGGGTGCGGCGCAGGTCGCCATCGGTGTAGATACCCACCAGCTTCTGCCGGTCATCGACCACGGCGGTAAAGCCGAGACCGGTACGGCCGATTTCCAGCAGCGCGTCGATAATCAGCGTGTTCAGTCCGACTTTAGGTATCCGCTCGCCGCTGTGCATCACATCGCCCACTCGCAGCAGCAGGCGTTTGCCGAGGGCACCGCCGGGATGGCTGAGCGCAAAATCATCGGCGGTAAAGCCACGGGCTTCGAGCAGTGACACGGCGAGGGCATCGCCCATGACCAGGGCGGCGGTAGTGCTGGCGGTCGGGGCCAGACCGAGCGGGCAGGCTTCCTGCTCCACCCGGGTGCAGAGATGCACGTCGGCTTCTCGTGCCATGGTGGAGGCGGGGTTGCCGGTGAGGCAGATCAACGGCAGCCCGCGGCGCTTGAGCACCGGCAGCAGAGAAATGATTTCGCTGCTCTCACCCGAATTGGACAGGGCCAACACCACATCGTCCTTGCCGATCATGCCGAGATCCCCATGACTGGCCTCGCCCGGATGCACGAAAAAGGCAGGCGTGCCGGTACTGGCCAGGGTAGCGGCGATTTTATTGGCGATATGCCCGGACTTCCCCATGCCGGTAACGATGACTTTCCCCGGGCACTGGAACATCAGCCGGCAGGCATGATTGAACGCCTGGTCCAGATATTGATAAAGGCCATCGATGGCCGCCTTTTCAATATCCAGTACCTGCTTGGCGGTTTTCCGATAATCAAATTCTGCAGTCATAGCTTTCTCCACACCTTAGGCGCGCCATTATAGAAAAGCTTGTGCCGATAAGCGACTGATGTAACAAAAACCGTAAGAGTTGGGAAAATCCCGTGTTTCCGTATATGGCTGGAGGACAGGGAATGGCGCATCGGCAAAGGAAAAGCGAGCGGCTTGGTTGCCCATCCATCGGGGAACTCATACAATTCCTTCTTTTCATTGGGGAATCAGTTTGAGCCAGAGCCTCGTCGAAATAAGGGATCTTTGCTTCAGCCATGGCGACCGGACCCTGTATGACCGGATTAATCTGCAGATCCCGAAAGGCAAGATCACCGCCATCATGGGCCCAAGTGGTATCGGTAAAACCACGTTGTTGCGGCTGATCGGTGGCCAGATCAAGCCGAGCAGTGGTGATGTGCTGTTCGATGGCGAGTCGATTCCGGCCATGGGCCGCTCTCGTCTTTACCAGGTGCGCCAGCGCATGGGCATGCTGTTTCAGAGCGGCGCCCTGTTCACCGGCATGTCGGTATTCGACAACGTGGCCTTTCCACTGCGCGAGCACAGCGGCCTGCCGGAAGTCATGATTCGTACCCTGGTGATGATGAAGCTGGAAGCGGTGGGTCTGCGCGGCGCGGCCAAGCTGATGCCCTCCGAATTGTCCGGCGGCATGGCACGACGGGCGGCGCTGGCGCGGGCTATTGCACAGGATCCGGAACTGATCATGTATGATGAGCCCTTTGCCGGTCAGGATCCCATCAGCATGGCGGTGTTGGTCAAGCTGATCGCCGAGCTGAACCGGGCCCAGGGGCTGACGTCCATCGTGGTGACCCATGATGTGGACGAAGTCATGAACATTGCCGACTACGCCTATATCATCGCCAACAAGCAGGTGATTGCCGCCGGAACACCGGAAGAGCTGCGCCGGCATACCGATGCGCAGGTGATTCAGTTTTTGCAGGGGCAGGCGGATGGTCCGGTGGCGTTTCATTACCCGGCGCCTTCTTTCAGGGAGTCGTTAACCAATGTTGATTGATATGATAGGGCGGCTGGGACGACAGGGAATGGTGGGCATTGCCGCCAGCGGGCGTGCCGGCATCATGCTGATGCATGCGCTGGTAGGACGGCCGCAACCCAGAAAACATTTTCCATTGCTGGTACAGCAACTACAGATCGTCGGCGTGCAGTCGGTAGCCATTATTCTGGTGTCGGGTATTTTCATCGGCATGGTATTGGCGCTGCAGGGTTACAACGTGCTGGTCGACTTCGGTGCCGAAGGCAGCCTGGGTCCGCTGGTCTCATTGTCGTTGCTGCGTGAGCTGGGACCTGTGGTAACCGGACTGCTGTTTGCCGGCCGGGCCGGTTCGGCAC
>JAAEZO010000217.1 GCA_018222825.1 Gammaproteobacteria bacterium | reverse complement strand
ACCCCCACCAGCACCGGATCCAGCCCGGTGGCCTGAATGGCCGGGGCGAAGATGGGCGTCAGCACCAGAATGACGACGATGGGATCCACAAACATGCAGGCGATGAAAAACGCCACACAGATGGCAATCAATACGCCCACCGGACCGGCGTCGTTAACCCCCACCGACTCCAGAATGGCCTGGGGGATCTGAGCGAACGACAGTATCCAGGAAAAGCCGTTGCCGACCGCCACCAGAATAAAGACCACGGCGGTGATCAGGCCGGTAGACTTGGCGATGCGATAGATGTCCTGCAGTTTGAGCGAGCGAAACACCATAAACTCGAGCAAAAAGGCATAAAGCACGCAAACGGCGGCGGCCTCGGTGGGGCTAAAGATGCCGCCGTAGATGCCGCCGACGATAATCACCGGAAAAAACAGCGGCCACAGTGCCATTCGAACCGCGCTTAATCGCTCGGACCAGCTGGCTTTCGGCTCGGTAGGGACGTCGTTTTTATGGGCGTAATACAGGCAATAGAGCGAAAACATCACCAGAATGAGCAGGCCGGGGCCGATGCCGGCGATAAACAGTTCGGCGATTGAGGTTTCGGAAATAACCCCGTAGATGATCATGCCGATACTGGGCGGAATCAAAAAGGCGATGTCGCTGGCATTGATGATCAGTGCCAGGGTAAAGGAGTCGGAATAGCCGGCCTTGAGCATTTTTGGCCGTAGTGGTGACCCCACCGCCACCACCGTGGCCTGGGTGGAGCCGGACACGGCACCGAACAGGGTGCAGGAGGTGGCGGTGCTGATGGCCAGTCCACCCTTGATGTGGCCGATAAAGGCCATGACCATGTTAACCAGTCGGTCGGCGGAGTGGCCGCGGGTCATGATGTCGGCGGCAAGAATAAACATCGGCACCGCAATCAGCGAGGCCGGACGAATGCCGCCCATCATCTGCTGAATAAAGGTACCCATCTGGCCGAAGCCGTCGAACATCATCACAAAGCCGACCACGGAGGCCGTGATCAGCGGAATCATCATGGGAAAACCCAACAGCAGCAGCCCAATCATGATGGCCATTAGCAGCGTTGCCATGCGTTATGCCTTTTTATGGTTATTGACGCCAGGCGCTCGATTGCCGCCTGGAATTAAACTTTGGTTTCGGTATGGGTTTCGGTATCGCCGTAGTCATCCATCACACCGGTAGAGAGATAGACGTTAGTGCTGGTCAGGTTCTTGATGGCGGTCAGCAGATATTGAACGCCGGTAACGGCGAAACCCACCGGAGCCCAGACGTAAATCCACCAGATTTGAATGCCCAGTGCCGGCAGAATACGGCCACGACTGTGGAGCGTTTCGATGTAGCCGTAGGCGTGATAGCTGAGAAAAAACATGATCAGGGCGGTCACGAGCGCGATGAAGACCATCAGCACCTTTCTCGCTTTGGCGGGCAGTGCGTCGTACAGCGCAGACATGCGGATATGGCGGCCGTGACGGGCGGCGTAGCCGAGGCCGGCAAAGGTGATGAAGATAATCAGAATCCGGTTAATCTCGCCGGAAAAAAAGAAGCCCTCGCCAAAGACGAAGCGGGCGATGACATTGGCGCAGGTGTTGATGGCCATCAGCAGGACGCCGGATGCCAGCATCACGGCTTCGAATCGAGCGATCCATTCGTCAATCACCCCGAGAACACCGGGCAGGCCGGAGTCATAGGAAGCGGTGTCATCGTCTAGTTCAGGATTGTGCTCAGACATGGTTGTGCTCCCAGGCCATCCCTGTCCCGGTGGCAGCCTTGCCTCGGGCGGGATTTAAGACGACCCCACCGGGGTATCTGGTGGGGTCGCAGGCTCATTATTATTTACAGATCTTTCAGATCCTGTTTGAACTGACCCAGCAGCGCCTTGCCACTGTCGCCGGTCATGTCGATAAACTTGTCTTCCACCTGGGGAGCCCTAGCCTTGAAGGCGGCAATCTGGCTGCCATCAAGCCGCGTGACGGTAACCTTTTTGCTGTTGCTGGTGATTTTTTCCAGCGAACGGTCGGCGAGGCCATCGATGTGCTCGATAATTTCTTCGAAGGCGTGGTCGGCCGCTTTCTGCACCAGCTGCTGATCCTGATCAGAGAGGCCGTTGTAGAAGTCCTGATTGGCCATCATGGCGGTGGTAAACCAGCCGTGACCGGTAAAAATCAGGTTGGGGGACACTTCATACAGACCGCCGGATTCGATCCAGAAAATCGGGTTTTCCTGTCCCTGGATCATGTTGGTCTGCAGGGCGCCATAGACTTCACCCCAGGGCAGGGGCGTCGGCGTGGCGCCGAAGGCGGAGTAGGTTTCCGACAGCAGCGGGTTGGTCATGACCCGAATCTTCTTGTTGCTCAGCTCTTCCGGCGTGGTGGCTTTTTCATCCAGGGTGATGACCATTTCGCCTTCGGGATACATTTTCAGCAGTTCCAGACCTTTTTGTGCATAAAGTTCGGGAAAGTCTTCGTTGATGGCCTTGCTCTCCCGAAAGAAGCTCACCACCGTCTTCATGTCGGTGGGCATCAGGTAGGGAATGAAGAAAATCTGGGCCTCGGGAATCAGGGCGCCGGTGAAACCGGGTGACTGGTTAACGAAGTTGAGAATGCCGGCCTGGGTTTGCTCCATGATGTCATCAGACTCGCCCAGCTCGCCAAAACGATAAATCTGCAGAGTATGATTCGAGTGTTCCTCGATGTACTCCTTGAACTTGTGCGCGTAGACATCCTGTACGTCGCCTTCGTATTCTTCGTGGGCGTAGCGCCAGTTATCGGCCTGGACGGCGGTACAGGTGAACAGCGCCAGCGCCGACAGCCCGGTCGCCAGCTTGAGTCCTTTTTGCTTGTTCATTCCATGCTCTCCTACGTTTCGAGTTCTAATTTCATTTGAGGCCATTATAGACTGGCAAAAGACGAGGCCGGACGCAAGGCGTCGATGCGCGCAACTGTATTTTGCGTGACGGCGGTGGTTTGCGAAGTGATTGATAAGCTAGATTATTATTCTGTTTTTTATCTTTAACTGGTGCTTTTTTAGGGCATTTGTACGTTTTTTGGCAGGGAGGCTAGTATAGGTGTCCAGCTCGGCGCAAGGGACGGCGCCTGGAATAATGCGGGTGAGGAATGACGCAATATGGTTTCATCACTAATGAATTTTGTCGGTCAGGAGTGGGGCGGCGGATCACCTGATAGTATGCGGGTCATGACCGAGGGAGCAGTAAAAGAGGCAACCGGGTTGCCTCTTTGTGCCGTCAGCCGATAGGGGATCGGCAAGTCTGCTTAGAAGTGGTAGCTGAGTACCGCACCGGCCAGGGTCTGGGTAGCGTCACCCGCCTGACGAACAATGGGGCTGTCTTTCGCGTCACCGGTGAGCTGGGTAATGCCGGCCAGGCCGGTAATGCTCCAGTCGGGCGCAAAGCGGTAGCTGATGCGCCCACTCAGGCCCAGACGCAGGTAACCCTCGTCGGGACGATAGCGGGACAGGCCGCTGCGCGCCGCGTCGGCGGCGGAAACCCCGAACATGTCCTGGGTCCACTCCTTGCTGCTGTACACCAGACTGGAGCCGAAGCCCGCATGCCAGTTGGGAGCAATTTCATCACCCCAGCCGGCCCGCAGGGTCACCTTGTGGCCGTCCACATCGCCGGTGAGCGGCGTTTCGGCCTGCAGGCTGTAGCGCCAGGGACCCGGCTGATAGCTGACTCTTACACCGCCGGTGAGACCGGCATCGACCTTGTCGAAGCGGCTCAGGTCGCCGGTGTTGTCGCGGCCCAGGTGATAACCGATAAAGGG
>JAAEZO010000216.1 GCA_018222825.1 Gammaproteobacteria bacterium | reverse complement strand
ACCAGCACCAGTATCACCAGATAGATACCGGGGAAGGCGGTAATCCACCAGGAGCCGGAGAAGATGTAGCTGAAGCCCATGCTGATCAACGACCCCAGCGAGGGTTTGTCTACCGGCATGCCCAGGCCCAGAAACGACAGCGCCGCTTCGCTCATGATGGCATTGGCCACCTGCACCGTAGAGATCACCAGTATCGGCGACAGGCAGTTGGGCAGTATGTGGCGAAACATGATGCGCATCGATTTGAAGCCCATCACTCGCGCCGCCTCCACGTATTCCTTTTTCTTTTCCGCCAGCACGGTGGCACGAATGGTGCGCGCATACTGGGGCCACTCGGCCAGGCCGATGATCACCACCAGCATCAGCACCGCATACTCGGCGTAAAAGTCCGCCCCCAGGGTGGCCTGAAACACCGCCGACACGATAATCGCCACCATCATGGTGGAAAACGACAGCTGCACATCGGCAACACGCATCAGCAGGTTGTCGATGCGGCCGCCGAAATAGCCGGCCGACAGGCCAACCACAATGCCAATCACCAGTTGCAGCGCCACCGCGCCCAGGCCGATGATCAAGGACACCCGCGACCCATAAAGCATGGTGCTCAGAATATCCCGCCCCTGCACATCGGTACCGAGCAGAAAACGCTCGTCCCCCATTTCCAGCCAGCTGGGCGGCAGTTCCGAGTCCAGAATATCGATGGTGGCCAGATCATAAGGATTGTGCGGCGCGATAATCGGCGACAGCAAGGCGGCGGCCAGCAAGGCCACAAACACCGCAAAGCTGATCATGGCCACCTTGTCGCGCCGAAAATGGTACAGAAAATCCGACTGTTTGAAACGGGCCCAGCGGCTCGGGTTAACGTCTGTCGTCATCATGCTTACCCCTTCGCAGCCAGGTTAACGGTCGGATTGATCAGACCGTAGATCAAATCGACGATGGTGTTGGTCACCACAAAGATAAAGCCGACAAAAATCACGTAGGTGGTGATCAGCGGCGTATCCACCCGATTGATGGCGTCGAGAAACAGCAAACCGATACCCGGCCACTGAAACACGGTTTCGGTCAGTATGGTGTAGGCCACCATGGTGCCGATTTGCACCCCACCCACGGTGATCAGCGGCAACAGGGTGTTTTTCAGCGCATGGATAAACCAGATGCGGTACTTGTCCAGGCCCTTGGCCCAGGCAAACTTGACGTATTCCGCGCTCAACTGCTCCAGCATTTCGGAGCGCACCAGTCGAATGAACAAGGGCAGCATGATCGACGACAGCGCCACGCTCGGCAGTATCAGGTTGCGAAAGCCCTGCCAGTTGAACAGCCCCGACTCCCAACCCAGCGGACTGGTCAGCTCGCCGCGGCCATAGGCGGGCAGCCAGCCCAGTTCGATGGAAAACACATACATCAGCAGAATGGCGGTGAGGAACACCGGCACCGAAATGCCGATAATACTGATGCCCATCACCGCCCGGGACAAAAATGCACGGGGTTTGATGGCGGAATAGACCCCCAGCGGAATGCTGAGCGCAATAATGAGCACGCTGGCACAGAACACCAGTTCCAGGGTGGCCGGTAATTTCTCGAAAATTACCTCCAGGGTCGGCTTCTTATAAAAGTAGGAGGTGCCGAAGTCTCCCTGCAGGGCATGACCGATAAAACGGCCGTATTTGACCAGAAAGGGATCGTTCAGCCCCATATCGGTACGCATCTGCTGGCGCACCTCTTCCGATACCGACTGGCCGACCAGCTCGCGCAATGGGTCGCCCAGATTGTCCTGAATCGAAAACGCCACCAGACTGATGACGAACATCACGATCAGCACCTGGAACAGCCGTTTCAGTAAAAACGTTAGCATGATTGTTTCCAATTTCAGCAGGGGATACAAAACGGGGACCGGGCCAGCCGATCCCCGCTCCCGTCACCCAGGGCCGGGCTTATTCCTTGACCACCAGGTCACCCAGATACGGGAAGTCCATGGCGTTGACGATAGGCTCGGCTGCCAGGTTGTTGCGTGCACCCCAGGCCAGATTCTGCCAGTGCAACGGCACGAAGGCGGCATCGTCATAGAGCATTTTTTCGGCCCGTTGCAGCATGCCGTCACGCTTGCCGCCGTCGGTTTCCAGGTTGGCGGACTCGATAAGCGCGTCCAGCTCGGGGTTGGAATAATGACCGCAGTTGTACTGGCCGCGACCGGTTTCCTCGTTACGGGTCATGGTCAGGAATTCGGAAAAGTTGGCGGTATCTTCGGTATCCGAATGCCAGCCAATCATCAGCATGTCGGCGGCGCACTTGTCGAACTCCGGCCAGTACTGGGCCACCGGCAGGGTCTTGAGATCCACCTCTATGTTGATGCGCGCCAGCATCGCCTTGACCGCCTCGGCAATACGATAGTCATTCACGTAGCGGTTATTGGGCGCAATCATGCTGATCTTGAAGCCATCCTGGTAACCCGCCTCCTCCATCAGTTGCCTGGCCTTGTCCAGATCATAACGCGGCGTCAGCTCGGGGTTGTGGCCCACATAACCGGCAGGCGCCTGCTGGCCGGCGGTGGTGCCGAAGCCGCGCATGATGCGCTTGACGATACCGTCCTGATTGATGGCGTAATTAACCGCCTGCCGTACCCGTACATCCTTGAAGGGTTCAAAGCGCTCCTGGTTCAGCTGAAAGGTGATGATGCGGGTACCCGCCTCGGTCACCAGCTTGACGTCACTGGCAGCCTCGACCCGGGCGTGATCGTTGGGCGATACCGGTTTGATGAAGTCCACATCACCGGCCAGCAGCGCGGCCACACGAGTGGCGTCTTCCTTGATGGGCACCAGAGTCATGTTCTGTACGTTGCCGGGCGAGTTCTTGTCCCAGTAATCGGCGTTACGCTCATATTCCACCTTGACACCCTGCTGGCGAAACTTGAGCTTGAAGGGGCCGGTGCCCGAGGGATGAGTCGAGGCAAAAGAGCTGCCGTGCTTGACCACCTCGCCCTTGCTCTTGCCGTCGTCGGTGGTGCCGCTGTAGAACGTCGAGTCCATCGGAAACAGATAGGTCGCGGTATTCAGCACCAGCGGAAAGGGCCCCTTGGTGACCAGGTCCACCGTATGGTCGTCTACCTTGGCGGCCGCGCTGAAGGGTTCGAAAATGGCCTTGAAGTCGGGCGACTCCTTCAGTCGCTGAAAGGTCCAGACCACGTCGTCGGCGGTCAGCTCGTTGCCGCTGTGAAATTTCACGCCCGGCCGCAGGTGAAAGCGCATGGTGTTTTCATCGATGCGCTCCCATTTTTCTGCCAGTCGCGCTTCAAACTGAAAGTCCTTGGTCCAGCGCACCAGGGGATCAAACAGCAGATGAGACATTTCCATGGTGGCACCGGACAACTGTTCGTGCGGGTCCATCGACACCGGATCCGCGTCGTAGGCGATGGTGATATCCGCCGCCAGTACGCTGAATGCCAGACCGGCCGCCAGCAGCGCCACCGTTACTTTATTGAGTCCTGATTTCATGAAACACTCCATTGACATCATTAATGTTGGCCCGTTTAAGTATTGGAAATGTCCAGGCCTTCCCGTGACATGCCCTTGAATTCGGGCATTAACGCAATCAGCGAACGGCTGTAGGGATCCGTCGCATCGGTAAACAACTGCTCGGTGGGCGCCACCTCCACCAGGGTGCCTTTTTTCATCACCCCGATGCGGTCGCACATCTGGCGGATCACCGGCAGATCGTGGCTGATAAACAGCATGGTCAGCTTCAGCTCATCCTGCAAATCCTTGAGCAGATTCAATATTTGCGCCTGTACCGACACATCCAG
>JAAEZO010000215.1 GCA_018222825.1 Gammaproteobacteria bacterium | reverse complement strand
CGAGTCTGGCCTGCTGCCAGTCAAAGTCGCGATAACGCTGCCAATAGTCCGTCAGGTTGGGGGGCGGCGCGTGTCGGCCAACCACTTTGGTAATGATGCTAAAGCCCATGAGAGCTCCGTGATGAGAGTCTGTTTGAAGGTAACAACGCCACGGTCAGCCCCTCAAAACATGCAAAGAATGACTCGAAGGAGGTCACTGGCCAAGGCTCTTCAATGAAGTCTAGTCTTAATCAAGACATCCATATTCGGAACAGGCTCATGAACAGTCCACAATATATTCGCTGGTTCAGCGACATCGACATGACCGATCTGCCGCTGGTCGGCGGCAAGAATGCCTCTCTTGGCGAACTGTACCGCCTGCTGGCCGGCTCCGAGACCGCCCTGCCCGACGGCTTTGCCTTGACCGCTTCCGCCTACCGGGCCTTTCTCGACGCCAACCAGCTGAACGAGCGCATCTTTCCGCTGCTGGACAAACTGGATAAAACCGACCTGGCCAGTCTTCATCAAAGCGCCGACAGAGTACGTCAGCTGATCCTGGCCGCCACCCTGCCCGCCGAGGTAGAACAGCAGGTCACCGCCGCCTACCAGCAGCTGTGCGATCAGTACGGCGAAGACACCGATGTGGCCGTACGCAGCTCCGCCACCGCCGAAGATCTGCCCGGCGCCTCCTTTGCCGGCCAGCAGGACACCTTTCTCAACATCAGGGGCAGTGCCAGTCTGCTGCACAGCTGCAAACAGGTGTTCGCTTCCCTCTTTACCGACCGGGCAATCAGCTACCGGGTCGATCAGGGCTTTGACCACCGAAAAGTGGCCTTGTCCATCGGTGTGCAGCGCATGGTGCGTTCCGATCTGGCGGCCTCGGGCGTTATGTTCACCCTGGATACCGAGTCCGGTTTTCGCGATCTGGTGCTGCTTAATGCCGCCTATGGACTGGGAGAAAGCGTGGTGCAGGGCACGGTATCGCCAGACGAGTTTCTGGTATTCAAACCCCTGCTGGATGGAACGCACAGGCCCATAGTGAAACGACAGCTGGGCGAAAAAGCCAGCAAGATGATCTACATGAGCAAAGACGAACATAGTGTCGCCACTCAGGATGTTCAGGTACCAGAGCAGGATCGGCACCGCTTTTGTATCGACGATGACGAGGTGCTGGCGCTGGCCACCTCGGCCTGCGCCATCGAACGTCATTATTCAAAGCGGGCCGGGCACCCTATGCCCATGGACATTGAATGGGCCAAAGACGGCAACACAGGCCGGCTGTTCATTCTGCAGGCCCGGCCGGAAACGGTTCATTCCCGGGCCGACACCCGTGTGGTGCACCACTACCGACTTAAAGAGAAAGCCGCCCCACTCGTGACCGGCAAGAGCGTGGGCAAGAAAATTGCCTCGGGGCGGGCCAGAATCATTCTGCATGCAGCCGACATGGCGTCGCTGCAACAGGGCGAAGTGCTGATTACCGACATTACCGACCCCGACTGGGAGCCGGTAATGAAAAAAGCCGCCGCCATCGTGACCAATCGCGGTGGCCGGGTGTGTCATGCCGCCATTGTGGCGCGAGAGCTGGGCATACCGGCGGTGGTAGGAACCGGTAACGGGCTTGATAAAATCAGCGACGGCGCAGAACTGACCGTGTCCTGCGCCGAAGGGGACGCCGGCTACGTCTACCCCGGTCTGTTGCCCTTCGAGGTAACAGAGCACCGCATCAATCTCGGTCACCGGCCCAAGACCCACATCATGATGAACGTGGCCGACCCGCAAAAGGCCTTCGAGTTCGCGCAACTACCCAACGAGGGCGTGGGCCTGGCCCGGCTTGAGTTCATCATCAACAACCTGATTGGCATCCACCCTCAAGCCGTGCTCAAGCTGGAGCAGCAGTCCGATACGATTCGCAGCCAAATCGACCGCATCACGGCGGGCTACCTCGGCGCGGTCGACTTTTATGTGGATCGTATGGCCGAAGGTATCGGCGCCATCTGTGCCGCCTTCTATCCCAAACCGGTGATCATCCGCTTCAGCGATTTCAAGACCAACGAATACCGCAGCCTGCTCGGCGGCGAAAAATATGAGCCCGAAGAAGAGAACCCCATGCTCGGCTTTCGCGGTGCCACCCGCTATCTGGACGACAGCTTTGCTCCCTGCTTCGCCCTGGAGTGCGCCGCCGTCAAACAGGTGCGCGAGCGCATGGGACTCACCAACCTGGCGGTGATGGTGCCTTTTGTTCGCACTCCCGACGATCTGGATACGGTCAAGAGTCTGATCGCCAGCCACGGCCTGGTGCTGGGTGAACACCAGCTCAAGCTCTACACCATGTGTGAAATTCCCGCCAACGTCATTCTGGCGGAGCAATTTCTGGCACGTTGTGACGGTTTTTCCATCGGCTCCAACGACCTGACCCAGTTGACATTGGGGGTCGACCGGGATTCCGCCCTGCTCAGCCGCTACGACGAGCGCAACGAGGCGGTCAAACGCATGATCAAACTGGCCATCGACGCCTGCCTGGCATCAAACAAATACGTGGGGATCTGCGGTCAGGCCCCGTCCGATTTTCCCGAAATCACCCAGTGGCTGGTAGAACAGGGCATCAGCTCCATTTCGCTCAACCCCGACAGCGTGATTGAAATGACCGAACTGGTACTGAAGCTGGAACAGAAGGCTAACGGCGCTGCATCCTGAACTGCAGGAAGTGTGTGGAGCAGGAAATACAGGGGTCGTAATTGCGGATCAGCCGCTCGCAAAACAGCTTGAGTTCCCGGTCGCTGCGGCCCAGTCCAAAGCGTGGCACCGAGGTTTTCAGATCTTGCTCGATGCGCGCCTGATTCTGACTGGTGGGCGGTATTATGGTGCACGACAGCACCCTGCCCTGCTCGTCCAGCCGGTAATGGTGATAGATAAGGCCCCGCGGCGCCTCGGTACAAAAGCAGCACTCGCCGGCTCTGGGCGTCACCGGCAAGCAGGCTTCGCCGGTCGGATAGCCCTGAGCCAGCAACGTTTCGGCCTCGAACAACGCCCAATATATTTCCAGCGCCCGGGCCTGAATGCTGGTGAACATGTTGCGACTGGGAAAGTCGAGCCCGCATTCCCGGGCCAGGCTTTTGACCTCGTCGGGCAGCTGCGCAAAGCTGCTGTTCATACGAGCCAGCGGGCCCACCAGATAATCCTTGCCGTCGAGCAGCGAATACAGGGCGGTGGAATGGGGTTCCTGGTGCTCGGCAAAATGGTCGGCATACTCGTCATGACTCAGGCTCAACCCGTTGCTACTGCTAATAAGGCCGCCATTAATGGCATAGCTGTCCGGCTCGGTCAGGCTAACCGAGGTAAAGTCATGGGAATAATCGGGCAGCGTCAGCCCGGCCGTCCAGCGAACCAGCTCTCCGGCGGCGGGCAGTGCTTGCTTCACCCGCTGGCGCACCGAATCCCAGCGTTCGGCATCGGGCAGGCGACCAAAGCCGCCCACCTGCAATCCCACCGGATGCACCGAACGGCCGCCCAGCAGGGCCATCAGCGCATTGCCGGCTTCCTGCAGTTGCATGCCCCGTCGTAATACCTCCGGATGCTGTTTGGCCATGGCCAGGGCGTGATCGAAACCAAGAAAGTCCGGGGCGGCCAAAAAATGAATATGCAGCGCATGGCTCTGCACCCATTCCCCTAGGTTCATCAGTTTTCTCAGCCGTACCAGCGGCGTGGGCAGCACGATGCCGAACAGCCTCTCCATCGCCTGAATGGAGGTGAGCTGATAGGCCATGGGGCAGATACCGCAGATGCGGGCGTTGAGATCCGGCACCTCCCGATAGTCACGCCCTTCCAGAAA
>JAAEZO010000214.1 GCA_018222825.1 Gammaproteobacteria bacterium | reverse complement strand
TTGCCCTGAGGCTTGTCGATGTACTGAAAATGCTCGTTGGTAAAGCTGCCCTGATTGCAGGTGATGCGATAGAAGGTAGTGGGTACCTTTCGGTAATCCAATACCTGATTGAATACCCCAGGGCCGGTCATGTCATAGACCCCTTTTATCTTATCTTCGCTGATATTCTGCATTACCTGCTCGATCAAGCGGGCCAGGTTGGGATTATTTGGCTTGCTGGCAATGAAGTAGTTGGTCAGCTCGTTGTGCTGGCGAGTGATATACAGCTCTTCGTGCTCGGGTTTGATGATATGGCCCAGCGGCCAGACTGCGTGGGCGTCGATATCCAGATACACGCCGCCATGCTTTTGCAGCACCTGCAGCCGCCAGAAGTCAGCCTGAGCGGCGCCGATCTGCAATCGGGAATAGGCGTCGAAAATCTCCGGTGAATAGTTGGCCTTGATAAAGTCGGCCCGGGCTTCGGTAATCATGAACCGGTATTCGAAGGTCGGCGATATGACTCTATTAAACAGGTAGTTGAGGTAAACCGGCAGGGTGACCTTGTTGGTGTAGTTGGTCTGCCAGATGATACGGGGAATGGGTCTGCTCTTGCCTTTTATCAGGGCGCCTGAACGTTCCGGCAGGGCAAAGCGCTTGTTGGGCAGCATGGCATGAAAGCCGTAGCTCAGTATCTTGGTGATGTTGGCAACGAGTTTGATTAGCCGATTGGCCAGTAGTATATGCGCCGTCACTGGAGCCCCTGTTATAAGTCTATGAGTTAAAATCAGGTTTATTCGAGCATGTCGAGCCTGGGAGCCTACTTTCGGTGGTCCGCAGCGCCGGTATCCTTCCCCAGCTAAAAGTCGCTTACCGGGCCCAGCCGCTGCCGATGGCACGCCAGGGCAGTTCGAGTTCCAGCCCTGGCACCTGCTCGGCCACCCAGGCCGGAAAGGTGTTGCTGTTGGGACCGGGAAATATTCGGTATTGCTCCCGCCAGGGATAGTTGGCGGCCGCCTGTTCGATCTGAACTATCAGTTCGTCTACCCCCTCGCCGCGCTTGTCCAGCAAGACCTCGGGTCTGGCTCCGAACCAGAAGCGATCCGGATAATCCTTGGCTACCCGCAGCACCGGCAGGCCACTACGCTCACGCCAGCCGATCACCTCAAACACAGTGTACTGGTCAGCCCGGCTGGGTTTGACCGCAATCCAGGTATGAATGGCAAACCAGCCCCGCCAGCCCCAGGCGTCGGCACCATAGACCTGGATCACCGCCTCCGGTGTGTGGTCGGGAGCCGGGGCTATGCCCGCCGGTTCGCGGCTGGCCTGGCGCCAATCGCCATCACTACAGGCCATCAGCCACAGGGGCAGTAATAACAACAGCAGACGGGAGTGAGGCATGGTCTTTCTCCGGCAGGATTGAGCCTTGATATTGATGTTTTTACACCATAATAGCCGCGATATATTGAGCAAGCATTTCAGTCTGCCAGAGAGATGCCGAACGGACGGTGTTATCGGATGCGAAAGGAGAATTTGGTATTCATCAGGCTCTGTTGAACCGGAATAAAAGAAGGGAAGGAAAAGGCCCCTGAGCAGGGGCCTGAAATTTACTCTATGTTCTGGATCTGCTCTCGCATCTGCTCAATCAACACTTTCAGCTCGACCGCCGAGTTGGTGATGTCGGTGCTGATGGACTTGGAGCCCAGGGTGTTGGACTCGCGGTTGAACTCCTGCATCATGAAGTCCAGCCGGCGGCCACAGGCGCCGCCTTTTTTCAGGATCTTGCGGGTCTCGCCGATGTGGGTAACCAGGCGGTCCAGCTCTTCGGCCACGTCGACCTTCTGGGCCAGCAACACCATTTCCTGCTCCAGGCGCTGGGGCTCCAGTTCGATTTTGGCTTCTTCGAAGCGGTCTTGCAGGCGCTGACGCTGCCAGGCCATGATGGCGGGCATCTCGGTCTTGACCTTGGTCACTTCCTGTTCGATGCCGGCGAGACGCAGTTCGATCAGATCCTTCAGCTTGTCGCCTTCGCTGGCGCGGGCGGCGAGGAAATCGTCGACCACCTTGTCCAGACAGGCCATCAGCTGGTTACTGAGCGCATCCATGTCCTGAGCCTGAGCTTCCATTACGCCCGGCCAGCGCAGAATGTCGACCGGGTTCAGGCTACCCTGACCGGCCTTTTCCATTACCCAGGTGGCGCCTTCGATCAACTGCTCGGCCAGCGGCTTGTTCATTTGCAGCTGACCCTGATTGGCCAGGTTGGACTCGAAACGCAGGCCGCACTCCACCTTGCCCCGTTGCAGGCGGGCGCGCAGTTTTTCGCGCACCAGTGGCTCCAGGCTGCGGAACTGCTCGGGCAGCCGGGTGTAGGTTTCCAGATAACGCTGGTTGACCGAACGGATTTCCCATACGGCGGTGCCCCAGTCTTGCTTGAATTCCTGCCGGGCGTAGGCGGTCATGCTGTGGATCATGTGATTCCCATTGTGTGTTGCAGGTTAATCGGTCAAGTCTGACACAGGCCGCCGTTTCCGCCAATGGCTGGCCGCATGCAATGGCCGGCCAGTTTCTCTATAATGACGGCGTTTCGCCCGCCGGGCGGCGCGATTTTATTCCTACTGGAGAATGCCATGTCTACACGAGCCTGCGGACGCGCGGTCGATGAAATGCGACCCGTTACCATCACTTCCAATTATACCCGTCATGCCGAAGGCTCGGTGCTGGTGGAATTCGGTCATACCAAGGTGCTGTGTACCGCCTCGGTAGAAAAGGGTGTGCCGCGCTTTTTGCGTGGCAAGGGCCAGGGCTGGGTCACGGCGGAATACGGCATGTTGCCACGCTCTACCCACAGCCGCATGCATCGCGAAGCGGCCAAGGGCAAGCAGGGCGGTCGCACCATGGAAATTCAGCGTCTTATCGGTCGCTCGTTGCGCGCCGCCATGGATCTGAACAAGCTGGGTGAGTTCACCATTACCGTGGATTGCGACGTGATCCAGGCCGACGGTGGCACCCGCACCGCCGCCATTACCGGTGCCTGTGTGGCCATGGCTCATGCGCTGACCTGGATGCAGCAACAGGGCATGATCACCACCAATCCGCTCAAGACCCTGGTGGCCGCCATTTCTGTGGGCATGGTTGATGGCCAGGCGGTATCGGATCTGGAATACACCGAAGACTCCACCGCCGAAACCGACATGAACGTGGTGATGACCGCCGAAGGCAACATGATCGAAGTACAGGGCACCGCCGAAGGCGAACCCTTCAGTCATGAACAGCTGCTGGCCATGCTGGCCCTGGCCCGCAAGTCTATCGACGAGCTGGTGGAGCACCAGCGCCGGGCGATTTGAATCCTGGCACAAAACAGATATCAGGTCCGAACGCAGACTCGCCGTAAATACATCCATGTAGGCTCAACGACGTCATCTGACCGCCATGGATGGCGGGAATGCCGGAATGGCAGGAGCACTTTCAGGCCCTGGCGTCGATGGTCTGCTTGCCCGGATCCTGACATCTGTTCCCGGCAGCCTTGTGCAGCTTTACAATCAGTTCTGTTATCAAGCTTAAAGATGTGGAGTGGAACCAGTAATGAAAGCCTACCAGCGTGATTTTATCGAATTTGCCATGGCCAAAGAGGTACTTAAGTTTGGCGAGTTCACCCTGAAATCCGGGCGTAAGAGCCCTTATTTCTTCAATGCCGGCCTGTTCAACAGCGGGCGCGATCTGGCTCGTTTGGGTCGTTTCTATGCCGCCGCCCTGGTGGACGCGAATACCCAGTACGACGTGCTGTTTGGCCCGGCTTACAAGGGCATTCCCATCGCCAGTGCCACCGCGGTGCAGTTGGCCGAAGTGCACG
>JAAEZO010000213.1 GCA_018222825.1 Gammaproteobacteria bacterium | reverse complement strand
GCGGCAGGCCCGACATGTGGGTATCCATCATCAGCGACACCCGGCGCTCGCTCAGCGAGCCGATTTCGGCAATCGCCAGCGCCAGGTTGTCTGCCGCCATGGCCACCGGCTCTGCGTGGAAGTTACCGCCGGAAATCACGTCGTTGTCTTCCGCAAACACCAGCGGATTGTCGGACACGGCGTTGCCTTCTACCAGCAGCACCTCGGCCACCTGACGCAGCTGAGTCAGACAGGCCCCCATTACCTGAGGCTGGCAGCGCAGCGAGTACGGGTCCTGCACCTTGGCGCAGTTGCTGTGTGACTGGCTGACTGCGCTGGACTCGCCCAGCACATGACGGTAACCGGCGGCGGCATCGATCTGTCCCTGCTGGCCTCGTACTTCATGAATGCGCGGGTCGAACGGACGACGCGAGCTCAGGGTGGCTTCAACCGTCAGGCCACCGATCACGATGGCGCCGGCGAACAGGTCTTCCGCTTCAAACAGGCCGCGCAGGGCGAAGGCGGTCGACACCTGGGTGCCGTTCAGCAATGCCAGTCCCTCTTTCGGCGCCAGCGCCATTGGCGTGAGACCGGCAATTTCCAGCGCCTGACCGGCGCTGATCACTTCGCCTTTATAACGGGCGTTGCCTTCACCCAGCAGCACACAGCTCATGTGGGCCAACGGCGCCAGATCGCCGGAGGCGCCGACGGAGCCCTTGCCCGGAATGCAGGGATAAATCTCGTGATTGACCAGCGTCATCAGCGCTTCCAGCACCTGCAGCCGAATGCCGGAGAAACCACGGGCCAGGCCGTTGATCTTCAGCACCATGATCAGTCGTACCAGCTGGTCGCTGACAAGCTCACCCAAGCCGGTGGCATGGGACAGCACCAGCGAGCGCTGCAGGGTTTCCAGATCTTCCGGCTTGATACGGGTGCTGGCCAACAGGCCAAAACCGGTGTTGATGCCGTATACGGTGCGATCTTCGGCGACCATGCGGTTAACGCAATCGACCGAGGCCTGAATCGCGGCGTGGCAACCGGGGTCCAGCGTGAGTTTGACCGGCTGTTCATAGACCTGGCGCATCTCGGCCAGGGTCATTTTTCCGGGGTTGATGGTCAGCGTCGTCATCTCATTAATCCTTGTTAACCATGGGCAGATCCAGACCCTGCTCGCGGGCACAGTCGATGGCAATATCATAACCGGCATCGGCATGACGCATCACCCCGGTACCCGGGTCATTACGCAGTACCCGACCCAGACGGGCGGCGGCGGCATCGGTGCCGTCGGCCACTATCACCACACCGGAGTGCTGGCTAAAGCCCATGCCCACACCACCACCGTGGTGCAGCGACACCCAGGTTGCGCCGCCTGCGGTGTTGAGCAGCGCATTCAGCAGCGGCCAGTCGGACACCGCATCGGAGCCGTCGAGCATGGCTTCGGTTTCGCGGTTGGGGCTGGCAACGGAGCCGGAGTCCAGGTGATCACGGCCGATCACGATGGGCGCTTTCAGCTCGCCGTTCTTGACCATTTCGTTGAAGGCCAGCGCCAGACGGGCGCGGTCTTTCAGGCCGACCCAGCAGATACGGGCAGGCAGGCCCTGGAAGGCGATACGCTCACGCGCCATGTCCAGCCAGTTGTGCAGGTGCGGGTTGTCCGGGATCAGTTCCTTCACCTTGGCGTCGGTCTTGTAGATATCTTCCGGATCGCCACTCAGGGCCACCCAGCGGAACGGACCTATGCCTTCGCAGAACAGCGGACGCACATAGGCGGGTACGAAGCCGGGGAAGTCGAAAGCATTCTTCACGCCTTCTTCCAAGGCCATCTGGCGAATATTGTTGCCGTAATCGAGGGTGGCGGCACCACGATCCTGCAAATCCAGCATCGCCTGTACCTGTACCGCCATCGACTGCTTGGCGGCCTTGACCACGGCGGCCTCGTCCTGCTTGCGCATGGCGGCGGCATGCTCCATGGTCCAGCCCTGAGGCAGGTAGCCGTTCAGCGGATCGTGAGCGGAGGTCTGGTCGGTAACCACATCCGGGGTAATGTTGCGCGCAACCAGCTCCGGGAATACGTCGGCGGCGTTACCCAGCAGGCCGACGGAAATCACGTCGCCTTTGGCTTTCGCTTCATCGATCATGCCCAGCGCTTCGTCCAGGCTGTAGGCCTTCTTGTCGACGTAACGGGTGCGCAGACGGAAATCGATACGGGTTTCGTCACACTCAACGGTAATACAGTTGAAACCGGCCATGGTGGCGGCCAGCGGCTGAGCACCACCCATGCCACCCAGACCACCGGTCAGCACCCAGCGTCCTTTGGCTTCACCGTTGAAGTGCTGTTTGGCCACGGCGACGAAGGTTTCGTAGGTGCCCTGAACAATGCCTTGGGAACCGATGTAGATCCAGGAGCCGGCGG
This sequence comes from Gammaproteobacteria bacterium, assembly GCA_018222825.1. Taxonomy (GTDB): domain Bacteria; phylum Pseudomonadota; class Gammaproteobacteria; order Enterobacterales; family Aeromonadaceae; genus Oceanimonas. The sequence goes on along the minus strand of JAAEZO010000213.1, from coordinate 1,453 downwards.
TCATCTGGCCGTACATCATCAGGCCTTTCTTATCCAGCTCGTTGAAGTGTTCCCAGTTGGCCCAATGAGGAACCAGGTTGGAGTTGGCCAGCAGCACGCGCGGTGCGTCGGCGTGGGTCTTGAACACCCCCACCGGCTTGCCGGACTGCACCAGCAGGGTCTCATCATCTTCCAGCCGGGTCAGCACTTCGGCAATGCGGTCGAAACAGTTCCAGTCACGGGCCGCACGGCCGATGCCGCCGTACACCACCAGATCTTCGGGTCGCTCGGCCACGTCCGGGTGCAGGTTATTGTGCAGCATGCGATAGGCGGCTTCGGTCAGCCAGCTCTTGCAGATCTTGTTGACGCCGGTCGGTGATTTGATAACGCGGCCGGGAGCGTGACGCTTGTCTTGTTGTGACATGTGGGAGTCCTTTTTACAGTGTCAAAGTATGAATTAACCGAGCCGCCAGCCGGGCCGTGTGGCCATCAAGGTCATACTCGGGGTTGAGTTCAGCCAGATCCGCCAGCCGCAGCTTGCCGCAGGCCTTGATCTGTTCAATCAGTGGTTCAATTACATCCAGAGCTACCCCTCGGGCGGCCGGTGCACTGACACCGGGTGCCTGGGCGGCGGGAAACACGTCGATATCGATAGTCAGGTACAGGTGGTCGCAGCGGCCGATAAAGTCATTCAGCTCGGCCTGCATTTCGGGCAATCGGCTCTGGGTCATGGTTCTGTCTTCCCATGTCAGTACCTGCAGCCGCTCGGCCTTGTCGAACAAGGCCCGAGTATTGGAAGCCCGGCTCACACCCAGACAGGCGTACTGAAACGGCCAGTCTTGCTGTTCGCAGGATTGCGCTATCTGGGCGAAGGGGGTGCCGGAAGACACCACAAAAGCCGGGTCGCGCAGATCGAAATGGGCATCGAAATTAATGATGCCGATGCGCGGGCGCAGCTCTTGCGTGGCCAGATGCCGGGCCAGCCCACTCCAGGAGCCGAAGGCCACCTCGTGACCACCGCCCATCACGATGGGCAGTTGCCGGTGTGCCAAACATTCGGCGACCCGCTCGGCCAGAGCCTGGTGGGCAGCTTCCAGCTTCTCGCCGTCGCAAACTACATCGCCGGCGTCATACACCGGGGCCGACTGGTGCCAGGCCAGGCTTGCCAGCATCTTGCGCATGGCGGCAGGCCCCTTGGCGGCCCCTACCCGTCCCTTGTTGCGGCGCACACCTTCGTCGCTGCAAAAACCAATCAGGGTGGTGCCCGGCTCGGCCGCCGTGCTGAACGGCTGCACCTGCTGGTGCCAGCGGTCGGTATTGGGCTCGGGATCGGTGCGACCGGCCCAGATGCTCATGTCGATATTCATGCACACTCTCCAGAGACGATACGTTGAACGAGACGAGGCAGACCCACGCTGTAGGCCAGCTCCGCCGGATTGTTGGTATCCCACAGGCAGAAGTCCGCCTGCAGTCC
>JAAEZO010000212.1 GCA_018222825.1 Gammaproteobacteria bacterium | reverse complement strand
AGGGAATATGGTGCCAGTCGGCCAGCCGCTGCAGATCCGGGTGATTGGAAATAATCGCCGGAATTTCGATGGCCAGCTGGCCGGTGCGATAGCGGTACAGCAGGTCGTTGAGGCAGTGATCGAACTTGGACACCATGATCACCACGTTGGGCTTGCGACTGCGTTCGGTCAGCTCCCACTGCATGCCGAACTCGGCAGCCCGGGGTGCAAACCCCTCGCGAAAGACCGCCTCGTCAAAGGCGCCGCTGTCGGGCTTGCGAAACTCGGCACGAATAAAAAAGTGACCGGCACGGGCATCATCAAAGGTCTGCATGTCGGCCACGTAGCAGCGCTGTTCGCGCAGATAACCGGTTACTGCATCCACGGTGCCCAGTCGGCTGTTACAACTGGCCGTTAAAATCAGGGTGTCGTGTTGTGTCATGCGTCAGCCTCCTGCTGAATGTTCGCCGTACTCACTTGTTCTCGATATCAATGGTCATGGACCCCCGCCTTCGCGAGGGTGACCAACCGGGTGCGGCCTCAATCCATGAGCCCCCGCCTGTGCGGGGACCATATGAAGAACCGAAGCCAATGCCCTCCCCGGCTGCTCGTTACTTCTCGATCACCAGGCCGTATTCACGGCTGGCATCCTGCAGCCACATCCACAGATAGTCGGCGAAGCTGCGGCGGATTACCAGCTCAAAGCTGTCGGCACCGGTGCGGCGCAGCAGCACCGCACTCTTGGCGAAGGTGGTGCCCACGCACTTGCCGGTAGGCAGGTTGGACATGTGCACGTCGTAATGGCACGACTTGCGGATCACCAGCTCGGCCTTGGGGCCGGACAACGCCAGCACCGTCTGGCCGCCGCTCACGTCCACCAGCGAATAGTGGCCGGTAAGATGCTCACGTAACCGGGCTTCCAACGGTCCTTCCCGCCCGCCTTCGGTGATGATCAACCACTCGTCCGGCGCCAGCCACTGCACCAGCAACTGGTTGTGTTCTACCGAGCGGCACGAGGTGGTGGGCAATGCCACCCCCAACACCTTCTCTACAGTTTTGGCGAACAGCTCGTTGTTTACGTTGCCGCGCAACACCAGGTGGCCCAGCTGCGCCTTTTCGCGTAGCACCACCTCGCCCTGCTGGTCTTTTTTGGCCAGCGCCGCCAGGTTGGCGTGATACAGCGGGGATTCCACCCGCACGTCAGTTTGAGTTTCGGTCAGTTTGGCGGTGTTGTTAGACATGCTGACGCTCTCCTTTGGGATCATAGAAAATCGGACTGGTGATTTCGGCTTCCAGCACCCGGCCATCGGCCAGCGGGCAGTACACGGTTTCACCCATGCGGTTCAAACCGCCTTTCACCACGCCCATGGCGATGTTGTGACCCAGGCTGGCACTGTAGTAGCTGCTCGACACATGGCCGACCATGGGCACCGGCACCGGGTGGTTGGGGTCCAGCACGATTTGCGCGCCTTCCGGAATCACGGTGTTCGCCTCCTTGCACTTCAAGCCCACCAGCTGCTTGCGATCGGTACGCGCGGTATCGGAACGCGACCAGGAACGCTGCCCGATAAAGGGGAACGGTTTGGTCTTGCCCACGCACCAGTCCATGCCCAGATCGAAGGGGGTCACGGAACCATCGGTGTCTTGCCCGACGATGATAAAGCCCTTTTCGGCGCGCAGTACGTGCATGGTTTCGGTGCCGTAGGGCGTAATGTTGAACTCGGCCCCCGCCTCCATTACCGCTTCCCATGTATGCAGACCGTAGTTGGCCTGTACGTTGATCTCGAAGCTCAGTTCGCCGGTGAAGGAGATGCGGAAGATCCGCGCCTTCACGCCCGCCACGGTGGCATCGCGCCAGCCCATGAAGGGAAAGGCATCGCCCGACAGATCCACGTTGTCACAGATCTTTTCCAGCACCTTGCGGCTGTTGGGGCCGGTCACCGTCATGGTGGACCAGTGGTCGGTCACCGACGAGAAATACACCTCCAGCTCCGGCCATTCGGTCTGGTGCCACAGCTCCAGCCACTGCAATACGCCGGCGGCGCCGCCGGTGGTGGTGGTCATGATGAAATGGTTGTCGTTGATGCAGGCGGTCACGCCGTCGTCAAACACCATGCCGTCTTCTTTACACATCAAACCGTAGCGGCAGTTGCCGGGGCTGAGCTTGGCCCAGGCGTTAGTGTAGATGCGCTGCAAAAACTCGCGGGCATCGGCGCCCTGAATGTCGATTTTACCCAGCGTCGACGCATCCAGAATGCCCACACTGTTGCGCACAGCCAGACATTCGCGATTGACCGCCTGGTGCATGTCTTCCCCCGTCTGCGGGAAGTACCAGGGGCGCTTCCACTGGCCCACGTCTTCAAACTCGGCGCCGTTGTTTACATGCCAGGCATGCATGGCGGTAAAACGCGCCGGGTCGAACAGATGGTGCGCATCGCGCCCGGCCAGGGCCCCGAAGGTAACCGGGGTATAGTTGGGGCGGAATACGGTGGTGCCGGTCTCGGGAATGGTCTTGCCCATGGCCCGGGCGGCAATGGCCATGCCATTGATGTTGCCGAGCTTGCCCTGATCGGTACCAAAGCCCATGGCGGTGTAACGCTTGATGTGCTCGATGGACTCGAAGCCCTCGCGCACGGCCAGCTCGATACCGGCGGCGGTAACATCGTTCTGGTAATCCACGAACTGCTTGGGCGCCCGGCTGACCAGCTTGCTGTGCGGCACCAGAAACAGCGCCTGGGCCGTATCTTCCTGCGGATCTTCGGTCTTGATCTCGGCATCCTGAACCTGAGCCGAAATGTCACCGTAGCCGGTGGCATCGGCGGCGGCACGGCCGGCGGTGAGCCCCTCGGCCAGCACCGCAGACAGTGCATAGGTACCCTGAATACCGCCAGCCAGCAGCTGCTTCTGTACCGACTCGCCGGGCACAAAGCCGATAATGTCGTCGTTCCATACCGGACGCGCACCGGTATGGGCGGTCAGGTGCACGACCGGGCTCCAGCCACCGGAACTGGCGATGGTATCGCAGGCAAGTTGTTCTGCCGCGCCGGTGACCTGGCTGCCGTCGCTGGACAATGCCGCAACCCTGGCACCGGTTACCCGCTTCTTGCCCGTGGCATCAATTACACCGTGGCCGGTATAAATTCTGGCACCGCGCGCCTTCAGCGCCTGATAACGGGCGCCTTCGGGGCGATGACGGCTGTCAACCACCGCCACCAGTTTGCGGCCGGCATCCAGCCAGTCCAGCGCGGCCTGATAGCCGTAATCGTTACAGGTCATCAGCACCAGGCTGTTGCCGGGTGCCACGCCGTAACGGTTGACGTAGGTAGACAGCGCGCCGGCCACCAGGTTGCCGGGCAAGTCGTTGTTGCCGTATACCAATGGGCGTTCGTGGGCACCGGTGGCCAACACCACGCGGCGGGCACGAATGCGGTGCAGACGCTGACGGGTCTTGCCGGACACCCGCTCGCCCAGGTGATCGGTACGGCGCTCCAGCACGGTCACAAAATTCTGATCGTAGTAACCGGCGGCGGTGCTGCGGGGCAGCAAGGTCACGTCCGGCAGGCCCTGCAGCTCTTTGACCGCGTTCGCAACCCACAGGCCCGGCGCCTGGCCGTTGATGGGCTGGGTGCTGTGCAGCAGGTGGCCGCCAAATTCATTCTGCTCGTCCACCAGTATCACCCGAGCACCGCGACGACCCGCCGCCAGTGCCGCCGCCAAACCGGCCGCACCACCGCCTACCACCAGCACATCACAGTGATGATTGAGTTTGTCGTAGGTGTCGGGATCCTTGTCTTTCGGCACCCGGCCCAGGCCGGCGGCCTTGCGAATCATCTTCTCGTAGGTCGGCCACATGGACTCGGGATACATGAAGGTCTTGTAGTAGAAACCGGGCGGCATCATGCTGCCGCCGAGC
>JAAEZO010000019.1 GCA_018222825.1 Gammaproteobacteria bacterium | reverse complement strand
GTCGGGCTCATAACCCGAAGGTCGTCGGTTCAAATCCGGCTCCCGCAACCAACTTAAGCAACGAATCCCCTCCCCTGTAATACCTCTCCTGTTATTCATTCCCAGAAATACCCCATTTATTAAATATCTGATTTGTTCTTCATTTGATCATTCATCACGTCTCGACTTTTATACTTGCACGGCAACCACTCGATCTGCCGAACACCTATAGATTACTGCTGTCTTTTGGCTGGATTGGTTAACCTACTTTCCTGATTTCTTCTTCCCGATAAGATGCTTCCAGGCTGATGATCCTGTCGTTCATCACCTTGATGGCACCGAAAGTCGGTAATTGCTTGCTGTTCGCCAATAACTGATCCGCCGACAAGGACATGCAGACTGTCGCCGACGGTGAAGTTTCCACCACCATCATGGTCAACAGCTCGGTCTGGATGTCGAGCGCAATCAGCTCTCCCAGTTGCGGTTGATGGTAATCGGCCTGTGGTTCGAAAAACCAGCTTTGTGGCATCAGTGGTTTATAAAATCGTGCGATGGCAACGCCGTTCAGGGCAGCCTGTACCCGTTGCGCAGGCGCGCGGATCGAGGACAACGTATCGAGAAAACGGTAATACAGGCCAGCATCTTCTACCGAAAAGCACTGCTCCATCGTTTCCGGACACACCAGCTGTTTTTTGAGGTAGGGCGTGCTGAACAGCATTTCCGCCCCCAGATCCAACATAAGGTGTCGATCCTCGCCCATAAACCAGCGCCAGTAATCATTTGGTTGTAATAACATCCCGGTCACACCTTGTGAGAATAAAATAATAATGTTGCTCCCCAATGCCTTAATTTATATTGTATTTCGGCGTGGGGAGCAAATCGTCACGGCTAATAATATCCGTTACAGATGGCGAGCCAGACGTTGAACCAGTGCCGGCCCCTGATAAATAAAGCCGGAATAGACCTGCACCAGGCTGGCACCAGCGGCCATTTTTTCTCTGCCTGCGGTCAATGAATCGATACCACCGACACCGATAATCGGCAGCCGGCCATCGAGGCGGCGCGAGAGTTCCTTGATCACCAGGGTACTTTTATTCTGCACCGGCCGGCCACTCAGGCCACCTGCTTCATGAGCATGAGGCAAATCAAATACCAGTTCCCGATCCAGGGTGGTATTGGTGGCAATAACACCATCAAGTTCAAAGCGCACCAGGCTGTCGGCCACCTGTTCGATTTCTTCCATCGACAAGTCGGGCGCTATCTTGACCAGCAGCGGTACCTGCTTGTTGTGTTGCTCGGCCAATTGGCGCTGTTTCTCCTTGAGGGAAGACAACAGATCGTCGAGCGCCTCACCGTATTGCAGCGAACGCAGACCCGGGGTATTGGGCGAAGAGATATTCACGGTAATATAACCGGCATGGGCATAGGCTTTTTCCATGCAAATCAGATAATCGTCTTTGCCATGCTCGATGGGCGTATCTTTATTCTTGCCGATATTAATACCCAGCACGCCGGTATAACGAGACTGTCTGACATTTTCGATTAAATAATCGATACCGTTATTGTTGAAGCCCATGCGGTTGATAATGGCGTCGGCTTCCTTGATACGGAACAGCCGCGGTTTTTCATTACCCTGCTGGGCGCGCGGCGTGACGGTACCAATTTCAATAAAACCGAATCCCATGGCGGCGAAGGCATCGATGCAGTCCCCGTTCTTGTCGAGTCCGGCCGCCAGCCCGACCGGATTATCGAAAGTCAGCCCCATCAGTTCTACCGGATTATGAATTTTGGGACGACGATACAAGGCCGCCAACGGGCCGTGCTGGGACTTGGCCAGCCCCTTGATGGTCAGTTCGTGAACATGTTCGGGGTCACATTGAAAAAGCAGGGGTTTAACCAGTGAATACACGTATTTCTTCCTCATAAAAAAGCCCCGGTCATGGCCGGGGCTTTTGTGTTTTACACCGTGAGATCAGACGGCGTTCATACAATTGAGATGGAGCAGATTCAGCTCACGCATGGCGACAGAGAATTGGGCAAACTCATGACTACCGGACGCTTTAAAGTCCGCCAGCAGATGGCGCCAGCGATTCAGTAACTGTTCATGCTCATCAAGCCACTGGTCGAGCATGTTAGCGCATTCAACCTTGGCTTTACAGCGTTTCAATACCACTGACGTCAGGCTACGCTGCTGATAATCCAGATCTTCCCGAAAGGCAGCCCGGGCCAGCGCCTGCCAGTGGTTGCCCACCGCCTGCTTGTTGATCTGCTCCAGGAACCAGTGCAGCTCCAGCTCGGCACCCAGGTGGAAGTACAGCTCGGCCACCACCCGAATATCCCGATCCTGCTCGGCGGCCACCTGGGCCAGATCCAGCGCCGAGAACAGACTGCTCATCTGGGTTACACGTTCGGCAATGGAGGTAGGCACATCCAGTTTTTCGAGCCTGACCACGTCACGCTGATGTTCCTTGACTTCAGACTCCACCATTACCTGATAAAGATGCTCGGTCAGGGTCGCATAGGCCGGTTTGAACAGGTCGATGGTCTGCTCGATACTCTGGTTGCGATTGCGCGAACGCAGGAACCAGCGAGTCGCCCGCCGAACCATGCGCCGCACCTGATAGAACATGTCCAGCTGAGTATCGGCTGACACCTTGTTGTCCAGTGCTTCGATGTCGCGCAGCAATTGGTTCATGCCGAACACTTCACGGGCAATCATGAAACTGATGGCGATATCGCACATGCTGGCGCCGGTTTCATCCTGCAACCGGTTGGCGAAGTTGAAGCCCATGTCGTTGACCATGATGTTGGCCAGACGGGTAGCAATAATTTCACTGCGCAGCGGATGCTCCATCAGTGCCTCACCGAACCGCTCTACCAACTTGGCCGGCATGCTGGTGGGCAGCAGGCGGGCAATGTAGTCGTTATCGGTCAGCTCGGGCACATTGAGCATGTCTTTCAACACCATCTTGCCGTATGCCACCAGTACCGCCAGTTCGGGTCGGGTCAAGCCACGGCCGGCCGCCATGCGCTCGGCCAGCTCTTCATCATTCGGCAGATGTTCCAGATTGCGGTCGAGTTTGTCTTCCCGCTCCAGCCAGTGCATGAAGTGCTGATGTTCCTTGAGCGGGCTGGCACCACGATGCTCGGTAATCGAGATGGTCTGGGACTGACGGTAGGCGTTGGTCAGCACGATGTCGGCCACGTCCTGCGTCATGTCGTACAGCAACTGATCCCGGTGCTTCTTGGTCAGCTCACCCTTGTCAACCAGCGCATTGAGCAGGATCTTGATGTTGACTTCGTTATCCGAGCAATCCACCCCACCGACGTTATCGGTAAAGTCGGTATTGATACGCCCGCCTTTGCCGGCATATTCAATCCGTCCCAGCTGGGTACAACCCAGGTTACCGCCCTCGCCCACGATGCGGGTACGCAGGTCTTCACCATTAACACGAACCGAATCGTTGGCACGATCGCCCACGTCCGCATCGGTTTGCCGGCGTGATTTGACGTAGGTGCCGATGCCGCCATTCCACAGCAGATCGATCTCGGCCATCAACAGGTGACGGATCACCTCGGTCGGGGTCAGGGTGGCTTTCTGGGTGCCCAGCAGTTTTTTCATCTGCGGGCTGAGCTTGATCGACTTGGCCGAGCGCAGAAAGATGCCGCCGCCTTCGGAAATCAGGCTGCGATCGTAATCGTCCCAGCTGCAACCCGGGGTATTGAACAGACGCTGCCGCTCCTGGTAGGTGCTGGCCGCATCCGGCTCCGGATCGATGAAGATATGCAGGTGGTTGAAGGCGCCGACCAGACGAGTATGTTCGGACAGCAGCATGCCGTTACCGAATACGTCGCCGGCCATGTCACCGATACCGACACAGGTAAAGTCGGTCTGCTGACAATCGATGCCGATTTCACGGAAATGGCGCTTCACCGACTCCCAGGCGCCGCGCGCGGTAATACCCATTTTCTTGTGATCGTAACCAACCGAGCCACCGGACGCGAAAGCGTCGCCCAGCCAATGGCCGTATTCGGCGCTGATTTCGTTGGCGATATCGGAGAAGGTTGCGGTGCCTTTGTCGGCCGCCACCACTAGGTAATAATCGTCTTCATCATGACGTACCACATTCTTGGGCGGAATCACTTCCCCCTGAATGATGTTGTCGGTCACGTCGAGCAGGGCGCGAATAAACAGACGGTAACAGTTCTGGCCTTCCTTGAGGAAAGCCGCCCGATCACCGACCGGCAATTGTTTGCAGACAAAACCACCCTTGGCGCCAACCGGCACGATAACGGTGTTCTTGACCTGCTGCGCCTTGACCAGACCCAGCACTTCGGTGCGGAAGTCTTCACGACGGTCAGACCAGCGCAAGCCACCCCGTGCCACCTTGCCCCAGCGCAGGTGCACCCCTTCTACTCGCGGTGAGTAGACGAAAATTTCGAACTTGGGCAGCGGTAACGGCATGTCGCTGATGGTTTCGGGCGCCATCTTGAACGAGATATAGGCCTTGTCGCTGCCGTCATTGGCAGGCTGATAGAAGTTGGTTCTCAGCGTCGCTTCAATCATTTCCATGTAACGACGGATGATACGGTCATCATCCAGATTGGCGACCTTGTCCAGCTCTTCGATCAACTGCTGATGCAGCTTCTGTTGCTGCTTGGGGTCCTGCTTGAGCTTGGGCGAGAACCGGCGCTGAAACAGGCTGAACAGGAGGCTGGCCAGTTCCGGGTAACGGGACAGGGTTTCTTCAATATAGCTCTGGCTGAAGGTCACGCCGGTCTGGCGCATATACTTGGCGTAGGCACGCAGTATGGTCACTTCGCGACCACTCAGGCCCGCCGCCAGTACCAGGCGGTTGAAACCGTCACTTTCCAGCTCGTTGCTCCACACCTGGGCAAAGGCTTTCTGGAATCGCTCCTGGGCGTTGTCCAGGTCGAGCGGCGCACCGGTGTAATACATGGAGAAGTCGAGGATCCAGAAGGTATCGCCGGCGCAGTCGATTTCATGCGGTGTTTCACCAATCACCCGCAGCCCCATGTTTTCCAGCATCGGCAACACATCGGACAAATGAATGGGCTCGGCGCGGTGATACAGCTTGAGGCGTACCCGGTTGGAATCTTTGTCTTCTTCCTGCGCGCGGTAGAACAGCATGCCCAGCGGATTGTTATCGCTCAGTGCTTCCAGTTTTTCGATATCGGCCACCGCAGAGCCGGGCATCACCGTTTCGGTATAGGCGCGCGGAAATGCATTGCGATACTTTTCTTTCAGCCGATTACTTTCGGCCTCACCGAAACTGACGGACAGCGACTGCTCGAGCTTGTCTTCCCAACTGCGCGCCGCTTCAATCAGATTTGCCTGAATTTCGTTCACATCAATATCCATCGAATTGTTCGGCACCCGGATCAGATAATGGGTGCGGGCCAGTACGCCTTCCGAGAAATAGGTGGTGAATTCCACTTCTTCTTCGGAGCCGAAATAACGCTGCAGTATGCGCTGGGTTTTTTCACGCAGCGCCGTGTTGTAGCGTTCTTTGGTGACATACACCATGCAGGAGAAGAAACGGCCGAACAGATCCCGGCGCACGAAGAGCCGGGTCATGTCCCGCTCCTGCATCGCCAGCACGCCCATGCCGATATCGAGCAGTTCCTTTTCGGTTGCCTGGATCAGTTCATCCCGCGGATAGGTTTCCAGAATATTGAGCAACGCCTTGTAGGCATGGGAGCCGTGTTCCAGACCGGAACCATCGATGATGCGTCGGAGCTTGGCACCAATCAGCGGAATCTGCATGGCGCTGGTGTTGTAGATACTGGAAGCATAAAGACCGATAAAACGATCTTCTCCAACCACATTGCCCTGCTCGTCGAAACGCTTGACGCCGATGTAATCGATATAGGCGGGTCTGTGTACCCGGGATTTATGGTTGGTCTTGGTCAGTACCAGAATATCTTTGCTCAGTGCCGCTTCGCGTGCGGTGGCGGTCAGGCTGCTGAATTTGAGGCTGTCGTCCTTTTGTACATGACGCAGCAAGCCCAGGCTGGTGTCCTGCTCGGGTACCAGCTCGTAGTCACCTTCGATGGCGGAAATATGGTAGCGACGGTAGCCCATCAGGGTAAAGTTATGATCGGCCACCCAGCTCAGAAACGACAGGGTTTCCTTCAGGTGCTCCGGCTTGGCGCGCTTGGCCTGCTTGGGCAGCTCCTTGATGATCGTTTCGAAGCGTTCCACCATCGGCTTCCAGTCACCCACCATCAGCGTCACTTCTTCGACCACCGACAGCAACTCGTCACGCAGTTGCTCACGGGTCTTCGCCTCGGGCTGGCGATCAATCTCGATCAAAAAGGCGGTTTCTACCCGGTTCTCTTTTTTCTGTTCGCTGCTCGACAGTATCTGTTGCAGTTTACCCTGCTCGTCGCGTACCAGATGCATCGGCTGGTGCAGCATCAGGTGTGAAGTAATGCCCATTCGGGTCAGTACCATACGGATGGAGTCCACCAGAAAAGGCGCGTCTTTGATGATCAGTTCGACGATGGTGTGAGGGGACTGCCAACCGTGGCGGGACAATTCGGGATTATAGACACGAACATAGGGCGTTTGATCGGCGCGAGTTTCAAAAGAACCCCACAGACTGACGGCAGCACCATACAGATCGCTATCGTTACGATGATTCAGATCGTCATGGGTCATACCGCTGTAAAGCTTGCTGACGAAGGTGTTTACCAGAGGCGCGGTATTATCGGAAAACTTGTCGGCTACCAGTTGATTCACATTTTCAAGTAAAACGGACGTTGCTGCGTCTTTAAATATCATGGCGTCGTGTTCCTCGGATACAGGCAATGACCATGGGGAAAGTGGAGCCCCAACGGGACAAAAACAGTGTAAGCCCGGTATATATCGAATGCGAGTAAAGCAGGAGAAAAAGGTTTCAAAATATCGACTCGATCACTAGTGGGCAGAATATACACAAAGCATAGAAAAACATTTGCAAAATAATCATCTAAACGTAAATGAATTGTTTCAGTGTTATTTTGAATAATTAGGCGCGTTATTTATTTAATTTGTGGGGTTAACGAATAAAGTAACATCACAGGCACTATGCGCCTGCGCGAAAGTGATAACGAACATGAAGTAACGTGAATGAAAGCAGACCGGCGACTTGCCAGCCTGCTTTATATCCCGGATCAGGACAGGCGGTGCAGTCGATGCAGCTGGCGCTGCTCGGTCAGTTCAATTTCGAAGCGACCGTACAGACCCTCGTGCCCCACAAAGCTGCGAAAGTGATGCAGGGCCACCTGCAGTCGCAGCCCCTGTTCGGTGATCACCGACAGGGCTGCGGCGTGTCCCTGATAGTACTGCAGCAGCTGCGCTCTGCTGATGGCCAGACGAAAACGCAGCCGTTGCATCAGGCCAGCGCCTTGCTGATTTTTTCGAACAGATCTCGCGACAGTGCCGGCAAGGCCATCAACTGCTGCAGCCGGGCCTTGATAAGTCCCTGGCGGGCATCATCCAGTCGAGAAAACTGAATAAGCGGCGTCACCAGCCGCGAAGCTACCTGTGGATTGCTGTCGTTGAGCTGCTCCAGCACCGACACCAGCAGATCATAACCGGCGCCATCGAGACGATGGAACTGCAACGGGTTGGCCGAAACAAAGGCACCGATCAAGGCCCGTACCCGGTTAGGGTTGTTCAGGCTGAAGGTCGGATGACTCATCAGCTGCTGTACCAGCGCCAGCGTGCCCTCGCCCGGTGCCGTCGCCTGCAGCCGGAACCAGTTATCGAGTACCAGACCATCCTGACGCCATTTGGCTTCAAAGTCGGCCAGCATGGCGTCGGCTTCATTCAACTCGGCGCGTACCGCCGCTTTCATGGCCGCCAGGGTGTCGGTCATGTTGTCGGCATGCAGGTATTGCTGCTGCACCGTCGCCGCATCGCCGGCCAGAGCCAAATAACCCAGCGCCACGTTTTTCATTGCCCGCTGCCCGATATCCTGGTGATCGATGCGATATTCGGGCGTCAGGTTCTGCTCATAGGCCTGCTGCCACAGGGGGAGCAACGCTTCGGCCAGCTCCGCCTGCAATTGCTGGTGTACCTGGCCCAGCAAGCCGATATCGACCTGCTCAAACAGTTCCAGCAGGCTGCCCAGATCCGGCAACGCCAGCATTTGTGCCTGCAATGCCCGGTCGAGAGACGTATCTTCCAGGGTGGTGCGAAACACGTCGATCAGGGTGCGTGGCACCAACACCACGTCGCCACGCTGCAGGCGAGACAGGTTGTCCATCACCGCCTTGTTGATCAGCATCTGTACCGCGTCCCAACGCACAAACTCGTCGATGCTGCCCTTGGCCAGCAGAGTCAGTTGTTCATCGCTGTAGGGATAGTCCAGCTTGACCGGGGCAGAGAACCCCTGCAACAGCGCCGGCACGGGCCTGGACGGAATCCGTTCGAACGCAAACTGCTGTTCTTCTTCCAGAACGTCCAGAACCGGTCCGACGATATCGCCGTCGACCAGCAGCGACAGCGGCTCGCCCTGATCGGTATAGAGCGCCAGGCTGAGCGGAATATGCAGCGGCAACTTGCCGGGCTGCTCCCGGGTCGCCGGCGTATGCTGGCGTACCGTCAGGGTATAACGCTGTTGCTCCGCATCATAAGCGTCGGTGACGGTCAGCACCGGGGTACCGGCCTGGCTGTACCAGCGCTTGAAACGGGTCAGATCCCGTCCGCTGGCCTCGCTCATCGCCGCCACAAAATCGTCACAGGTGGCGGCCTGACCGTCGTGGCGCTGCAGATACAGCGCCAGCCCGCGCTGAAACGCCTGTTCGCCGAGCAGGGTATGCAGCATGCGAATGACTTCCGAGCCCTTCTCGTACACGGTCAGGGTATAGAAGTTGTTCATTTCGATGACCGCATCCGGGCGAATGGGATGCGCCATGGGACCGGCATCTTCCGCAAACTGGGGGCCACGCATGATCCGTACATTCTGAATGCGGTTGACGGTACGCGAGCCCAGATCGGACGAAAATTCCTGATCGCGGAATACAGTCAACCCTTCCTTCAGCGACAGCTGAAACCAGTCGCGACAGGTAACCCGATTGCCGGTCCAGTTATGGAAATATTCGTGACCGATCACCCGCTCCACATCCAGATAATCGCTGTCGGTGGCGGTGTTGGCATCGGCCAGCACAAACTTGGCGTTGAAGACGTTGAGGCCCTTGTTTTCCATGGCGCCCATGTTGAAAAAATCCACCGCCACTATCATGTAGATATCGAGATCGTATTCCAGATGGCAACGCTGCTCGTCCCAGGCCATGGAGGCCTTGAGGCTGTCCATGGCGTGCCCGGCCCGATGCAGGTTGCCCTTGTCGACAAAGATCTCCAATGCCACATTCCGCCCGCTCAGGGTGGTGTAGCTGTCACGCAGCACATCGAAGTCACCTGCCACCAACGCGAACAGATACGCCGGTTTGGGGAAGGGATCCTGCCATTGCACCCAGTGGCGGCCATCATCCAGCGCCCCCTGATCGACCCGGTTGCCGTTCGACAGCAAATAGGGATAAGCCTTCGCATCGGCGGTAATGCGGGTACTGAAACGCGCCAGCACGTCGGGCCGGTCCAGATAATAGGTGATGCGTCTGAACCCTTGCGCTTCACACTGGGTGCAGAACGCCGAGCCCGACTTGTACAGCCCTTCCAGCGCGGTATTACCGGCCGGGTTGATGCGGGTCTTGATGGTCAGTACAAATTCTTCCGGCAGCTGAGACAGGATAAGTCCGCTCTCGGTCTGCTGATATTGTGCAATGTCCACTCCGTTGACGGCCACCTGCAGCAATTCGAGCTGCTCGCCGTCCAGTACCAGCGGTTCGTCATGTTCACCATTGCGGCGCACCCGGCTGATGGCCACCACGTCGGTGGCACTCTCGTGCAGCTGAATGTCCAGATCCAGGGTATCAATCCAGTAATGAGGTGGCTGATAATCTTCGCGATATTGCACTTGCGGTTTTGTTTGGGTCATAGCGGAGATCTCGTTAACGTCGTCGGAGGGGGCTTTAATGAGAAAGCCCGAACCCGGTGTGACCGGATTCGGGCGGGGAGTCAGCCAAGCAGTCGGGCCAAATCGGCAGTAATGCGTGCCGCTTCTTTCAGATAGCCGTCATCCGGCTCAAAATCGCTGGGGATGTTATCGAGAGAATCAACCGGATCCAGCCCGGCACGTCGTAACCGGTCGTTAAGACGGGCCAGAGACTTGGCGTCCTGCTCTTCCATCTCGGTTTTACGCTCAACAAGGTTGAGTGACACCGAATCCTTGTCTTTCAGTTTCTTGTATTCTTTTATGTCTTCAAAGACATAAACAAACTCGGGATCCTGTTCGATGCGCGCCTGGTGGCGTTGACGAAGTTCACCCAATACCGGGGTCAGATCCCGAATACGCTTATAGTCGAGGCTCGGCACCTGATCCCAGGGCAGTGCGTTTTTCTCCAGGCTTTCACCGGTTTCATCGGCCACGATAGGAGTCGGAAACGGAATATCCGGTTGCACGCCCTTGTTCTGGGTACTGCCCCCGTTGATACGATAAAACTTGGCAATGGTGAACTGCACAAACCCCATGGGGTTTTCATAGAGATCGTAGATACGCGACAGGCTGCGATGCTGCTGCACCGTGCCTTTACCAAAGGTGTTTTCACCCAGGATCACCGCCCGGCCATAGTCTTTCATGGCGGCGGCAAAAATCTCGGACGCCGAGGCAGAATAACGATCAACCAGCACCGTCATCGGCCCGTCGTAGGCCAGAGTCTCGTCTTCGTCACCATTGACCGAAATACGGCCCAGACCATCACGGATCTGAACTACCGGGCCACTGTCGATAAAGAGTCCGGTCAGGGCCGATGCTTCGGTCAGGGCGCCACCACCATTACCACGCAAGTCGATGACCAGCCCCTGAATACCCTTGGCTTTCAGCTTGCTGATTTCTTCCGCCACATCGGCACTGAGGTTGACGTAGAAACTCGGAATTTCAATCACCCCGATGTTTTCACCGTCAATCTGCAGCACCTTGCCACTGGCGGCCCTGTCTTCCAGCCGCACTGTGTCTCGGGTCAACTCGATGATTTTTGGTGTCGCCGTCACCGCCTTGCCTCGCTGAATTTGCAGCCAGACCCGGGTACCCTTGCGGCCCTTGATCAGATCAACCACTTCATCCAGCCGCCAGCCGATCACATCGGTCACCTTGTCGGCACTCTGCCCTACCCCGATAATACGATCCTCGGGCAACAGCTCGCCAGACTTGTCAGCCGGGCCACCCGGTACCAGAGAGCGAATCACCGTATAGTCGTCTTCGGCCTGCAGTACGGCACCTATGCCTTCGAGCGACAGGTTCATTTCGGTCTCGAAACGTTCGGCATTGCGAGGACTGAGATAACTGGTATGTGGCTCTATGGCACGGGCAAAGGCGTTGGCAAAGCTCTGGAAGGCATCTTCACTTTCACTCTGGGCCAGACGCTTGATGGCGTTGTTATAGCGCTTGCCCAGGGTATCGCGAATCTCGTTCCAGTCTTTGTCGGCCAGCGCCAGACTCAGGGCATCGTATTTGACCCGCTGAGACCAGAGCCGGTCGAGCTCCTGCTTGTCTTTGGGCCAGTCGGCTTTGCGACGATCGAACTGATATTGCTCCTGACCGTCGAAGGTCATCGGTGTATCGAGTAACGACAGGGCATACACCAAACGCTGATAGCGTTGCTGCAGACTGTCGTTATACATATCGAAGGCAATGTCGAGACGGCCGGCTCTCAGCGCATCATCAAACTCGTCACGATAGCGCTCGAAACGAGCGATATCGGCCTGAGTAAAGATGTTTTTGCTGTAATCCAGACTTTCGATGAAGCGATCGAAGATCGCTTCAGAGAAGGCATTATCAAGCTGAAACTGGCGATAATGGGAACGGGTGAACAGCGCGGTAACCCGCTTGCTGGCAGCCGCATGCTGACTTTCCGGGGCCAAAACAGGAATGGCGGAAGCATCGATGGCCGGCGGTACCGCCCAGGCGATTCCCGCAGCCATGATACCGGCGGCTACCAGAGACAAACGAATTCCGTGATTGATCAAACCCTACTCCTTAAAGAATAAGATGCTCAAACTTGACGCGCATGGACATGCCGGTTTTAAGTTCCACCTGAACATCGTCGCGGGTCACTTCTTTAATCGTAGCGGGAACCGGTGACTTGCCCAGCAATACTTTGACATTCTGCTCTACGGTCAGGGCCGCCGGATCCACCTTGCGGGGCTTGGGCTTTTTGGCGGCAGGCTTTTTGGCAGCCGGCTTGTCCTTGCGCGGACCAAACACTTTTTCCTTGCTTTCCTTGAGTGCGCCACGGGCATGATCAACATGCTCCTGGGTCAGCTCACCACAAGGTTCACCGTCCAGATCTACCCGTGTTTGACCGGCCTTGAGGCCGTGCAGGTAACGCCAGCTGGAAGTGTACTGACGCAATGCCGTGCGCAGCAGGGTCTTGGATACCTTGGGATCGTCGGTCAGACGGCTAGCCAGATCCTGAAAAATACCAATTTTCAGCGGTTTGGCTTCGCCAGTCGCTACGAAGCACTGAGGGAAGCATTCAGCCAGGTAGGCGATAACTTCTTTACTGTTTTTCAATTTTTCCGAGTTTTCCATGAAATACCTTGGTGTAAGACCTAAGGGCGCAGCGCCCATTGAAACATTCATATTATAAAGCGCACGCAGACAAAAGCGACCCCGGCGTTACAGCAGCGGTAACACGGCGGCGACCCAGTGCCGTAAACCGGCTTCGTCTTCTTCATCAAAACGACCGTAAGTGGGGCTGTCGATATCCAGCACGCCCCATACTTCGCCGTCCTGACTCAGCGGCAGCACGATTTCTGCATTACTGGCACTGTCACAGGCGATGTGGCCGGAAAATTCATGTACATTGGCAATCCGCTGTACCTGGCCGGTGGCGGCGGCGGTACCACAGACCCCCTTGCCGACCGGAATCCGGATGCAGGCCGGGTTGCCCTGAAAAGGCCCCAGTACCAGGGTGTCTTCTTCTCGCAGGTAAAAACCCACCCAGTTAATGTCTTCCAGTGCCAGGTTAAGCAGGGCAGACAGGTTAGCGAGCTTGGCAATGCGATTGGGTTCACCCTCGCACAGCGCCTGTGCCTGAGCGGCGAGGCTTTGGTAAAATGCAGATTTTTCAGACATAAAATACAGAGCACCGTAAAATTTTGCCTAACTTACCTGCCCTTTTCCCAAATGAAAACCCGATGATGGTGATTGATGGATAAAAAAACGCTGAATGCCCCGCTTTTACAGTGGCCGAACATCATTCGGATGATGCAGCGCCATCGCTCCCTGCTGATTTATGCGCATCTGTTTGCCCTGTGCGGCACCCTGTTGGCGGTGCCGGTACCCTTGCTGATGCCGCTGCTGGTTGATGAAGTGTTGCTGGACAGTCCGGGTCGCTTGCTGAGCGGGCTGGACTGGCTGCTGCCTGCCGCCTGGCAGACCGGAGTCGGCTATATTCTGGCGGTGCTGGTGATTACCCTGCTGCTGCGCAGCCTGTCACTGGTGTTCAACATCATACAGGGGCGCCAGTTTGCGCGGGTGGCCAAGCACCTTACCTTTCAGATCCGTCGGCGACTGGCGCGCCAGTTGACCCGAACCCCCTTGCGCGCCTTCGAGTCCATCGGGGCCGGCAGCGTCAGTTCGCATTTTGTCACCGATGTGGAAACCCTGGACAAATTTCTCGGCGAAACCCTAAGTCGCTTGCTGATCAGCATACTGAGCGTGGTCGGCACGGCGGTGGTGTTGCTGCTGCTCAACTGGCAACTGGGACTCTTTATTCTGCTGCTTAATCCGGTGGTGGTGTATTTTTCCAGCCGGCTGGGAGCCCGGGTCAAACATCTGAAGCGCAACGAAAACAGTGCCTTCGAGGTCTTTCAGCAGGCTTTGGTGGAAACCCTGGACGGCATTCACGAAATTCGAGCCGCCAACCGCGAGCGTCACTATATGCTGCGGGTGATCGATCGGGCCCGCGGGGTACGCGATACCGCCATCGATTATGCCTGGAAGAGCGAAGCCGCCGGTCGCGCCAGCTTTCTGCTGTTTCTGTCCGGGGTGGAGCTGTTTCGGGCCACCGGCATGATCATGGTGCTGTATACCGATCTGACCGTCGGCCAAATTTTTGCCGTGTTCAGTTACCTGTGGTTCATGATGGGACCGGTGCAGGACTTGCTCAACATGCAGTATTCCTTTTATGCCGCCACCGCCGCACTCAAGCGCATCAACCGCATGCTGGCCCTGGGGGGCGAGCCCGAGCCGGCAGGTCGCGTCGATCCCTTCGAGGGATGCACAACCCTGCCCATTTCGGTGACCGGACTCAGTTTTTCCTACAACGGTGAGCGCAAGGTGCTGGATGATGTGAGCCTGCAGATCCGGGCCGGCGAAAAGGTCGCCTTGGTCGGCGCCAGCGGCGGCGGCAAGTCCACCTTTATCCAGCTACTGCTGGGCCTGTACCCGGCCGATGCCGGAACTATCTGCTTTGGCGGCGTCAATAGTCAGGATATCGGCTTTCCAACCATTCGTGAGCACGTGGCGACGGTATTGCAGCAGCCGGTGCTGTTCAACGATACGGTGCGCTCCAACCTGAGCCTGGGCGATATGCATGATGATGAGGCGCTGTGGCAGGCATTGCGGGTAGCGCAGTTGGATGGAGTGATCGCGGCCATGGAGCAAGGACTGGATACACAGGTAGGCCGGCGTGGGGTCAAGCTGTCGGGTGGGCAGCAGCAACGGCTGGCCATTGCGCGCATGGTGCTTAAAAACCCGGCCATCGTGATCCTGGATGAAGCCACCTCGGCGCTGGATACCGAAACCGAGCAAAAGCTGCATCAGGCACTGGCCGGCTTTTTACAGGGCAGAACTACCCTGATCGTGGCGCACCGGTTAAGCTCGGTTCGCCAGGCCGACAGAGTGCTGGTATTTGAAGACGGCAAAATCAGCCAGTCCGGCACCCATCACGAGCTGCTGGAGCAGCCGGGTCTGTACCGCACCCTGTATAGCTAGCAGTAGTGAGGCGTGAGGCGTGAGGCGTGAGGCGTGAGGCAGCGATATCTCCTCTCACGTCTCACCTTTCTTGAACACTAATTCAGGCAACGGCCTGAATATCATCGTCATGTTCGGCAGCATGCGCGGCTTCAGACTGGCTGGGTGCCTTATCGGCTTTTTTGGCCGGTTTCTTTTTAGGCCCACTCAGCTGATCCTGGTGCTGAGCCAGGTACAGGGCCAAAGCTTCGCGATCGGTTTCATTCAGGCTGACCGGCGCATCGGCCAGCAGCTCGTCGAGGTGTTCGGCCAGATCGAGCAGACGATCGTAGGCATCTGCGTCTTTTTTATTGGTAAACGTCATTTTATCGATTCCGTTTCTTACCACCAGGTACTGTATTGTGACTGCCATAACTGACTCCTTATCTGTATGTATATACAGTAATATTATGCCACGCCGGTTGCAAGGCACAATATCGGCTTTATAGTAGACCGACTGATCTGGTGCTTTAAATGAACGTGGGCAACTTTTTTGCCCGGTTTCTGGCAAGCAAGCGTATTCTGGCCGATAGTTTAATCGAAGTGTGCCTTTTTGGTGCCTTCACACTAGCGCACGGCTCAGCATATGAGCCATTCCCCTAGGCCAGGTACATGGATTTGGTACCTGGCTTTTTTTGTTTGTCATTTTTTGATTACTTGGTACCGATAATGACAATCACTTTCTTATCACAACAGCAGGCTGGAAGCCGGGTTGTTGCCTCGGAGGAACCTGCTGCGCTATGTCATCCAGTGCCACCTTACCGCTGATTATTCTGCTGGGCGCCGTCTCTGCCCTCACCCCATTGGCCATCGATATGTATCTGCCGGCCATGCCCGCCATCGCCGAAGCACTGTCCAGTAACTCTCATCGCGTGCAGGCCACGCTCGCCGCCTATACCGGCGGTTTTGCCCTCGGCCAGCTGTTGTTTGGTCCGCTTTCCGATGCCCGTGGCCGTCGGCCGGTGCTACTGAGTGGCATGGTGATCTTCATGATTGCGGCCCTGTTATGTGCGCTGGCCGACAGCGTGGAAAGCCTCACCTGGCTGCGGGCCGCCCAGGGCTTTGCCGGCGCCGCCTCCGCCGTGGTGGTACAGGCACTGGTGCGCGACTTGTTCAACCGGGAAGACTTTGCTCGTACCATGGCCTATATCACCCTGGTGATGACGCTGGCCCCCTTGATAGCCCCCATGCTGGGCGGCCATCTGGCGCACTGGTTTGGCTGGCGTTCCATTTTCTGGGTACTCGCCGGTTTTACCGCCCTGATAGCGCTGATATGCAGCCTGCGCTTACCGGAAACCCTGGCGCCGGAACATCGCCAACCGTTGCACCAGATGTCGATTTTACGCAGCTATCTGCGCTTGCTCGCCACCCGTCAGGCGCTCGGCTTCATGCTCTGCGGCGCTTTTTCCTTCGCGGGCATGTTTGCCTTTCTCACTGGCGCTTCTTTTATCTATATCGAACTCTACGATATCTCTCCCCAGCACGTCGGCTATCTGTTTGGGCTTAACGTGCTGAGTCTGATGCTGTTTACCACGCTGAACGGTAAATGGGTTCGTCGACTGGGCTCGCGCACCATGCTGCGACTGGCGCTGGGTTTGCAGCTATTGGCCGGCATCCTGATGCCGATCGGACCCTTGATGGGCTGGGGACTCTGGTCGGTGGTGGCGCCCATCATGCTCTATGTGGGTGTCATCTCCACCATCGGCAGTAACACCATGGCCAGCCTGCTCGGCAGCCTGCCCAATCTGGCCGGTACCGCCTCGTCATTGGCCGGTACCCTGCGCTTTGGCACCGCTGCCCTGGTGGGGGCCGTAGTCGCCGCCCTGCCCGACAGTTCGCCGTTATATATGCTACTGACCATGAGCGGTTGTGCCTTGATGTCAATGCTGGCCTATCGGCTGCTGTGCGATCGGGATTGATTGGCGTCATCTACAAACAACTCGCTATCCAATATGAGACAACAGAGATCGACTACCACGACCGTGAAATGCCATGGACGGCATTTTCCGAGCCCTCAGGGATGAGTTTATGGCGTGTCGTAGGAGGCGGCTCTGTTGCCTCTGAAGCCTAATCCAAAAGACAATCGTCTCCTTATCGCTTCTATCATAATTGCGCCTGCATCATGATTATGTTTAATTGTGATGAAAATAAAACGGGAAGCCTGCGCTTCCCGTGAAGTACGGATTATTCATTCCAGTTTATTTTGACGGCCCCTTGAGCAGCGCTTCTATGCTGCCTACCGCTCCCAGTACACTGCTAGCCTCGAACGGCAGGAAGATACGATCCCCTTCCTTACCGATTTCCGGCAGCGTCTTCAGGTATTCCAGCCCCAGCAGATAACCGACTACCAGTTGTGGTTCCAGCTTCTCATTACCCGCAGCCAGCACCTGATCAATCGCC
Source organism: Gammaproteobacteria bacterium (assembly GCA_018222825.1). Taxonomy (GTDB): domain Bacteria; phylum Pseudomonadota; class Gammaproteobacteria; order Enterobacterales; family Aeromonadaceae; genus Oceanimonas. Next base: position 12,796 of record JAAEZO010000019.1, on the reverse strand, counting down.
TCACGTTGGCCCTGGGCCATCAGGATGGCAGCTTCCTTCCTGCCTTCCGCCACCAGAACGCTGGACCGTTTTTCACCTTCCGCCTTGGCGATGGCGGCTTCCCGCTCACCACTGGCGCGCAATACCAGGGCCCGACGTTCCCGCTCGGCGGCCATCTGCTTGCGCATCGCATCTTCGACTTCGGCCGGGATCAGTATGTCCTGTATCTCGACCCGCGTGACCTTGACGCCCCACTTGTTGCCCGCCTCGTCCATCACCAGCTGCAACTTGTCGTTGATTTCCTGACGCGACTCGAACAGCTTGTCCAGCTCCATCTTGCCCATTTCCGAACGCAGGGAGGTTTTGGCCAGAATTTCGATGGCCTGGATCAGGTTCTCGGTCTGATAGACGGCCCGCTCGGGGTCGATGACCTGAAAATACAGGGCTCCGTTTACGGTGACGCTCACGTTGTCGGCGGTGATCACCGACTGACCCGGAAAGTCGAGTACCGTCTCGCGCCGGTCGATGCGGGTTTCTTCCTGCACTATCGCCACGTTTTCTCCGCCGATAGCCTGATAGCGCCGCACCTTGATCGAACGGGGCTTGTCCACGAAGGGAATGACCCAGTTAACTCCCGGGCTCAGGGTTTTGTTATAACTGCCGAGCCGTTCAATCACCACGGCTTCCGATTGCTGAATGATCATCAGGCCCTTGATGATCAACACCAGGATCAGGACCGTAAACACCAGCGCTATCACTAACATTGCATCCATTGCAGTTCCCTCTTTAATCGATGATGGCGGTAATGCCATCGAAGCGGCGAATCTCGACCCGATCGCCGACCGTTAATGTCGCCCCCGAGGCACTGCGCACCATGAACAGGTCACCCTCCAGCTTGAGCCGAAAGTCGCCGGACGCAAGCTGCACGATTTCTCCCTGCTGCTGACGACTTTCACCGGCCAGAGAGCTGGTTCGCTGCGACGGCGCAAAGCGACGAAACAGCCACTTGAGCAACGGTGCCAACAAGGCTGCCGCCAGCGCGAAGGTAAACCACTGCCAGGTGACACCCGCATCCAGCCAGGCCACCACCATCGCAGCCAGTGCCGCCAATCCAAATGCAAAGGCGAAGAAACCGGTACCCAGTAATTCCACTAATAACAACACCAAGGCGGCAATCAGCCACCAATGCCAGGCAAGCAAGGCATCACCTCCCGAAGACAAGACACAATTGAAACAGATTAATTGTAGCGTAGCCACTATAGAGGACGAACGGCGAGAAAGGAAACGGGTAAAAGCGGAGTGAAATGTGAGGAGGAAAGCGAAAGGGACGAGGAGCAGAGCCATGATGTTTAGCGACCCTCACTCCTCCCCCTTGGTTTCAGCGGTTGACCGGCTTGGCCAGCTTGAACAGCTCGAAGAAATTGGCGGTGGTCTGTTTGGCGACCTCTTCCACCGACACCCCTTTCAGCTCGGCGATAAACTCCGCCACGGTGCGGGTGTAGGCGGGTTCATTTTCTTCACCGCGAAACGGCACCGGGGCCAGCCAGGGCGAGTCGGTTTCCACCAGCAGCCGCTCCAGCGGCAATGCCTTGACCACCTCGCGCAATGCATCGGCGCTGCGGAAGGTGACGATACCGGAAATAGAGATATAAAACCCCAGTTCGATGGCGGCTTCGGCCATCTCCAGCGATTCGGTAAAGCAGTGCAGTACGCCACCCACCTTGTCGGCTCCGCCCCGGCGCAGAATATCCAGGGTATCTTCCTGGGCACTGCGGGTATGAATGACCAATGGCTTGTTCAGAGCCACCGCGACCGCCACATGTTGTTCGAAGGACCGACGTTGCAGCTCGGCGGATTCCGGCGCGTAAAAATAATCGAGGCCAGTCTCGCCGATGGCGACCACCCGCGGATGCGCCGCCAACTGCTCCAGCAGCTCTGGATCATTGGGTTCATCGTCTTGATGCAGCGGATGCACACCACAGGAGGCAAACACCTGGGGAAAAGGCGTTATCGCTTCCAGCATGGCAGGAAAGGATGACAAGCCGACGCTGATGCACAGCATGTGATCGACACCACGATTGGCGGCCTTGCGAACGGCGTCGGCCATGTCGCGGTGTTTTTTTCCGTATTCGAGTTTGTCCAGATGGCAATGGGAGTCAACCAGCAAAACGGTCTCCTTTGAATAGATCGTGAAGGGGGCTGCGTGAAGAATGAGGCGCTAAGTGGATTGTACTGCTACCTCACTCTCCACACTTCAGCTTATGTTCATCAGCCAGTCGTTGAGCCACTGGCCCAGTTGCAGGCCGGCATTCACCGGCCTGCCGGTGCCTGGCTGCAGGGTCTGGCGCAGTTGCAGCAGGCTGTTCAGCGCCTGAGTGAGTCGCTCCGGCCCATGCTGGCTCAGGGTGCGACACAGGGTTTCGCTATCGGTCAGCCGCAGTCCGGCCGGTGACAAATCCAGCGCCAGTTGCAACGCATCCTGCAGCAGCATTTGCAGCCAGAGCAGATGTACCGGCTGCTCCAGCAGGCCGCTCTGCACCGACGTCAGGGTTCCGGGCTGTTTGGCCAGCTCGACAAACTGCTGCAACAGCTCACGGCGCCGCTGATCGGTGCCGGCAATCAGGTAATCGCGCGTGTTGAGCGGCGAGCCCTGATTTACATTCAGGGCGGCCAGGCTGGGTTCCAGCCCCTGCCCGGCCAGCCACTGCAACACCAGCTCGACGTCGGGCGCCGGTAACAACCATTGCTGGCAGCGGCTGCGAATGGTCGGCAGCAACCGTTCCGGATGCGCGCTGGTCAGCAACAGCGTCGCCTCTCCGGCCGGCTCTTCCAGAGTTTTCAGCAGTGCATTGGCGGCAGCTTCGGTCATTTTTTCTGCCTGCTCGATCACCGCAACTTTGCCGTGGCCCATTCGAGCACTTTCATTCAATACCTGGGTTAACTGGCGGATAGCATCGACACCAATGCTGCGCCCACTGCCACCGATGACATGCAAATCCGAATGATTACCGGCAGCCACCAGCTGACAGGAATGACAATGCCCGCAGGGAACGCCTTGTTCGCCGGAGGCATGACTAACATCACTTGCATGTTGGCATAATAATGTCTGCGCCAATGCCTGCGCCAGTTCGCGCTTGCCCACGCCTTCCACCCCTTTCAACAACAGGGCATGGCCCAGATGCTGCTGGCGAATAAGCGCGGTCAGTTGCTGCTGTTGACCACTCAGCCAGGGATACACAGGCGGCGCTCCAGGCAGGTCAATACCGCGGCTTTTACCTCGGCTTCATTGCGGCTGGCATCGATCAGCTCACTACGGGGATTATCCTGTGCCAGCTCCAGATAGCGGGCGCGAGTACGCTCAAAAAAGCCCAGCTGCTCCTGCTCGATACGGTCAAGCTCGCCCCGCACCCGTGCCCGATCCAACCCCTGAGCCGGATCTATGTCCAGATACAAAATCAAATCGGGGCCGAAGTCTCCCAGCACCGCCTGCTTTATCTGGGTGATCAGCCGGGTATCGATGCCCCGACCTCCGCCCTGGTAGGCCTGGGAAGACCAGTCATGCCGGTCTCCCACTACCCAGGTACCCGCCGCCAACGCCGGCTGAATGCGGTTTTTCACCAATTGTACCCGGGCCGCATACATCAGCAGCAGCTCGGCCTCCATGGTCAGCGGCTCTTCGTGCACCTCTTTCACCAGGGTGCGCATCTTTTCGGCCAGCGGCGTGCCACCCGGCTCGCGGGTACTCATTACCGACAGTCCTCGGGCTTCGAGCCAGGCCACCACATGGCGCTGCACCGTGCTCTTGCCCGCACCCTCGAGTCCTTCAATCACGATAAACTGGCTCATGTGTTACCTTTTCAGAATATAACGACGAACGGCGTTATTGTGTTCGCGCAACGTCTTGGAAAAATAATGGCGCCCCTCGCCCATGGCCACAAAATAATAGTATTTGCTGTCTGCCGGCTGCAGCGTGGCTACAATCGCCTCCTTGCTCGGCATGGCAATGGGCGTGGGCGGCAGCCCGTCGATCATGTAGGTGTTATAAGGCGTATGGGTCTGTAGATCCCGCTTGCGAATGTTACCGTCGTAGTCTTCCCCGATACCATAAATGACGGTCGGGTCGGTTTGCAGCCGCATGCCCCGGCGTAGACGATTGATAAAGACAGAGGCAATCATCGGTCGTTCTTCGGCGATACCGGTTTCCTTTTCGATAATCGACGCCAGGATCAGGGCTTCATAAGGTGTATCTATCGGTAAACCGGGTTGCCGTACGGCCCAGGCCTCTGCCAGAAAGCGTTCCATTTCCTCGTGCGCCCGTTGCAAAATGGAGATATCGGTATCGCCCGGGGTATAGCTGTAGGTTTCAGGCAAGAACAGTCCTTCCAGCTTGTTCTGCTCCACACCCAGCCGTTCGGCGAGTTCGCCTTCGTCAACTTCGGCCAGTGTGGCCTTCAGGTATTCCGCCCCCGCCAGGCGTTGTAACCAGTCGCTCAGCCGCAATCCTTCTATCAGCGTCACCTGCAGGCGATAGACATCTCCGTTCACTATGGTCATCAGCGCATCACGCAGCCGGGTACCCGGCTCGAATTTATAGGTCCCCTGGCGTACTGCCGCCAGCTCGGGGTGAAAACGCAACCACAGCCGACGATGCAACTCAGGTACCGGCTTCGCGCTCAGGCGGTTGATCAAACGAAAGCTGTTTTCTCCCCGCGCCACCACAAACAGGGGCTCATCGGTAGAGGCAATCGTCATTTGCTCCAGTTGTTGCCATTGCTGATAGCCGTATGCGATCAGTCCACCCAACACCAGTATCGCTATCAGCGACAAGCGCCCCAGCCATTTAATCAGTCTGTTCATAAGCCTGCTGTAATTCTCTCGTCATCATGAAATCGGGATTAAAAACGCGTTCGCCAATCGCCGTGACCGGCACCACGCCCATCAGGGCATTGGTCAGCCAGACTTCGTCGGCCTTCAACAATCGGGATAAGTCGGCATGAGTCACCGTCAGTCGTTCACCCAGATAGTCAGCACTCCAGGCGCGCAAGGTACCGCAAACACCACCCATCGACAAATCCGGCGTATAAACCCGTTCGCCTTCCCGCCAGAACAGGTTGGCAGTGACCGCCTCCATCACCCGGCCTTCGGCATCCAGCACCACCGCTTCCGGCCAGCCGTTTGCCTCCAGCTCGGCCTTGAGCATCACCTGCTCCAGGCGATTCACGGTTTTCAGTCCCGCCAGCAAGGGACTTTGCCCCAGGCGACCGGTACAAACGCCGATGGCGATGCCCTGCTGCCGCCATTGATAATAATGTGCGGGAAACGGCGAGCGATTCAGCACCACGGTAGTGTCGCCGCAGCCGGCAATGCCGTAGCCACGGGCGCCAGGGCCGCGCACAAGAGTAATGCGCAGCACCTCATCGCCTCCGCTCAAGGCCGCCAGCGCCGACGCATAAAGCGCGTTCCAGTCCGGCATCGGCATTCGCAGCCGGTGACAGGCTTCCATCAGTCTGGCCTGATGATAGTGCCAGTGACATAGCTTTCCTGCGCTGGCATGAAGGGTGCTGAAGTGCCCGTCGCCCAGTTGCCAGGCGCGACTCAGGGACAACAGTGGGTCAGAGTCTGAGATAATGGTCTGCATGATCACCCAATAAAAAAGCCCGGCGCTAAGGCCGGGCTCGGGGTTGGCCAAAAGGCCATTATATGCGTTTGAAAATCAATGAGCCATTGGTGCCGCCAAAACCGAAGGAGTTGGACAGGGCATACTCGAATTGACCTTTCTTCGCCTGGTTAGGCACCAGATCCAGATCGCACTCATCATCCGGGTTATCCAGGTTGATGGTGGGGGGCGCAATCTGATCACGCAATGCCAGCACGCTGAAAATGGCTTCCACGGCACCGGCAGCACCCAGCAGATGACCGGTCATCGACTTGGTCGAGCTGATCATCAACTGCTTGGCATGCTCGCCAAAGACCGTCTTCATGCCACGCAGCTCGGCAACATCACCCAATGGAGTAGAAGTGCCGTGGGCATTGACGTAACCGATAAGCTCGGGAGCAATATCGGCATCCTTGATGGCATTGGCCATCGCCTTAGCGGCACCGCTGCCATCGGCAGGCGGCGCCGTCATGTGATGGGCATCACCACTCATGCCAAAACCAACCATCTCGGCATAGATGGTGGCGCCACGCGCCTTGGCGTGTTCATACTCTTCAAGCATCATCACACCGGCGCCATCACCCAGTACAAAGCCATCGCGCTCTTTGTCCCAGGGACGACTCGCCTTTTGCGGCTCGTCATTGCGCGTAGACAGAGCACGAGCAGCGGCAAAGCCACCCATGCCCATGGTGGTGGAAGCTTTTTCGGTGCCGCCCGCCAGCATGGCGTCGGCGTCACCGTAGGCAATCATGCGTGCAGCCAGACCAATGCTGTGCGTACCTGTGGTACAGGCGGTGGTCGCCGCAATATTGGGGCCGCGCAAGCCTTCCATGATCGACAAATGACCGGACACCATATTGATGATGGTAGACGGTACAAAGAACGGGCTGAGTTTGCGAGGACCGCTGGCCATCAGGTTGGTGTGGTTCTGCTCTATCAGACCCAGACCACCGATACCGGAACCGATGGATACACCAACGCGATCGGCGTTAGCTTCGGTGATATCAAGACCGGAATCGGCCATGGCCTGCAAGCCGGCCGCCACCCCGTACTGGATGAACAAGTCCATCTTACGGGCTTCTTTCTTGGCGATACCATGCGCTTCGGGATCAAAATCCTTGACCAGGCCTGCGAATTTGGTGCTGTAGTCGGTAGTATCAAAGTGTTCGATGTTGCTGATGCCACTTTGGCCTGCCAACAGGGCCTGCCAGCTGGCATCGACCGAGTTACCGACAGGAGAGAGCATACCGAGGCCAGTCACCACGACTCTGCGTTTGGACACAGGAGCGTCTCCGAATGGGGGTTAAAACGGGGAAAGAACCGAAGTGGCGATTGCCACTTCGGTACAGGTTTATTATTCCTGATTAGCGTTGATGTAATCAACTGCCGCTTTAACGGTAGTGATTTTTTCAGCTTCTTCGTCAGGAATTTCGGTGTCGAATTCTTCTTCCAGAGCCATTACCAGCTCAACGGTGTCCAGGGAATCGGCGCCCAGATCATCAACGAAAGAGGCTTCAGATTTAACTTCTTCTTCTTTAACACCCAGTTGCTCGATGATGATTTTTTTTACGCGTTCTTCGATGTTGCTCATGACCAGTATTATCCTTTAGAAATACGCAAGTGCGTGTCGTTGCGGTAGTGTATTAAATTAACCGTAGTTTGCAAGACTATTTGAGTCTGGTCGAACCAGAAAAACTGCTAATTATGTCGCAATTTCCGCCAAATAGCTCCTAACTGCGGAGATTTTCATCACACCATGTACATGCCGCCATTTACGTGCAGCGTTTCACCGGTGATATAACCGGCCTCATCCGAGGCCAAGAAAGCCACGGCAGAGGCAATTTCTTTCGGGTCGCCCAAACGTTGTGTTGGAACCTGTGACAAGATAGCGGCCCTTTGCTCTTCATTCAATGAGCGCGTCATGTCGGTTTCAATAAAGCCGGGCGCCACTACATTGACGGTAATGCCGCGCGAAGCCACTTCGCGACCCAGCGACTTGCTGAAACCGATGAGTCCCGCCTTGGCAGCCGCATAGTTGGCCTGACCGGCATTGCCCATGGTACCCACGACGGAGCCGATGGTCACGATACGGCCGTGACGTTTCTTCATCATGGCGCGCAATACCGCCTTGGACAAACGGAACACCGACGTCAGGTTGGTGTCCAGAATATCCTGCCATTCATCGTCTTTCATGCGCATCATCAGGTTATCGCGCGTGATGCCGGCGTTGTTGACCAGCACATCGATGTCGCCATAACGCTGTTTGATGGTTTCCAGCAGCTGATTCATCGACTCGACATCGGTCACGTTCAGTACCAGACCGGCACCGTTGTCGCCCAGATAGGCACTGATTGCCTCGGCGCCCTTTTCGCTGGTGGCGGTACCGATAACGGTCGCTCCACGGCTGGCAAAAAGCTCGGCGGTTGCCCGACCGATACCCCGGCTCGCGCCGGTGACCAGTACCACTTTACCGGAAAAACTCATAGTGACTCCTTCGATTGTACAAAGGGATGGTAGAGTGAAGTACGCCGACGCATTACGGTCGGATTAACGTTCACTCTGCCCTCCCTCATCAAGTCTGCGTTGTATAGTTAAGCCTGTACGGCGGCCAGTGCCTGCTGCAGACCGGCGTCATCGTTGACTGCCAGACCTTCAACCCGCTTGTCGATACGCTTGGCCAGGCCGGACAATACCTTGCCCGGACCCATTTCCAGCGCCAGGGTAACACCCTGTCCGACCATGGTTTCCACGGTTTCGGTCCAGCGTACCGGGCTGTACAGCTGGCGTACCAGGGCGTCTTTAATTGCCGCCGCCGAGGTTTCCATTTTGACGTCCACGTTGTTGATTACCGGCACTACCGGCTCGTTGAACGTCATCTCGGCCAGGGTCTGCTCCAGCTGCTCGGCGGCAGTTCGCATCAGCGCACAATGTGAAGGCACGCTGACCGGCAGCGGAAGGGCACGCTTGGCACCGCTTTCCTTCATCAGCACATTGGCCCGCTCTACCGCCGCCTTGTTACCGGCAATCACCACCTGGCCGGGTGAATTGAAGTTCACCGCCGACACCACTTCACCCTCTTCCGCCTTGGCGCAGTTGGCGATAATCGTATCGTTATCCAGGCCGATGATGGCCGACATGGCACCGGTACCTTCGGGCACGGCTTCCTGCATCAAGCGGCCGCGTAATTCAACCAGCTTGACGCCATCGGTCAGGCTCAGCACACCGGCACAAACCAGTGCCGAGTATTCACCCAGGCTGTGGCCGGCCATCACGGCAGGCTGAGCGCCGCCCTGCTGTTGCCACAGACGCCACAGGGCAACCGAGGCGGTCAGCAAGGCAGGCTGGGTACGCCAGGTTTTGTTCAGTTCTTCGGCCGGACCATTCAGTACCAGCTCGGCCAGGTCGTAACCCAGGGCGCTAGATGCCTCGGCAAAGGTCTGCTTCACGATATCATGCTCGGCCAGCACGCCCGCAAGCATGCCCACCGCCTGAGATCCCTGTCCGGGAAAGGTAATGGCAAATGTCATTGTCTGTCCTTCTTTGAAAACGAATCCGTTTTTTAGCAACGAGCCGGTCGTTAGAAGCGCACCAGGGCAGAGCCCCAGGCGAAACCGCCGCCGAAGGCTTCCAGCAGCACCAGATGGCCCCGCTGAATACGACCATCTCGCACGCCCTCGTCAAGCGCAATAGGCACACTGGCCGCCGAGGTATTGCCGTGCTTGTCCAGGGTCAGGATCACCCGATCCAGCGACATGTTCAGCTTGCGGGCGGTGGCATTGATAATACGGTAGTTAGCCTGATGCGGCACCAGCCAGTCCAGCTCGGATTTGTCTATGCCATTGGCGGCCAGGGTCTGGGTGACGATTTCACTCAGGCGCGAAACCGCTACCTTGAACACTTCGTTACCCTTCATGCTCATGTAGGCGTCCATTTCGCTGCCGCTGACGCCACGCTGACGCTGAGGCAGCTTGAGCAGTTCACCGTAACGGCCGTCCGCATGCAAATGCGTGGACAGAATGCCCGGCTCTTCGCTGGCACCCAGTACCACGGCACCGGCGCCATCGCCGAAGAGGATGATGGTGGAGCGATCACCCGGCTCGCACATGCGAGACAGAGCATCGGCCCCAATCACCAGGATGTGACGGGCCTGACCGTTGCGGATGAACTGATCGGCCACGCTAAGGGCATAGCTGAAACCGGCGCAGGCGGCGGCCAGATCGAATGCCGGAATGCCCGGCACTTCCAGCATGGCCTGCACTTCGCAGGCGGCGGCCGGAAAGGCGTTATCGCCACTGGTGGTGGCCAGCACTATCATGTCCAGCTGCTGCGCGTCGATACCGGCGGCTTCCAGGGCGCGCAAAGCGGCGCCATAAGACATGGTGGCGACAGTTTCTTCTGCCCCGGCGATGCGACGTTCCCGGATTCCGGTACGTTCGACGATCCAGTCATTGCTGGTTTCTACCATTTGTTCCAGGTCGGCATTGGTGCGTACCGCTGCAGGCAGGTAGCTGCCAGTTCCCAATATTTTACTGTTCATAGGCGTTATCTTGCGTGACTGTCCCGTGGGGCAGTATCAAAACGATGCGCGATACTCGCAGGCAGGTCATGTTCAATTTCGGAAACGGCCTGCAAGATCGCATTTAAGAAGGCAGGTGAGCCGGCACTCCCGTGGCTCTTGACCACACTGGCGCGCAATCCTATCAGACTTGCGCCGTTATACTGGTCGGGGTTCAGATGGGAAAGCCGCTTTTTTAACCAAACAGTCAATATTTTGCTTAAAAAACCGCGCTGTTGTCGTTGACCGAGCAACAGCCGTGCTACCCCTTCACTGGTTTTCAAGGCCACATTGCCGACAAAACCATCGCATACAATAACATCGACGCGACCGGAAAACAGCTCGTCCCCTTCCACGTACCCGCTATAGTGCAACCCTTCAATCTGTTGCAAGCACTGCGCCGCCTCGCGAACCGACTCATTGCCCTTGTTGGCTTCCACACCCACATTCAGCAGGCCGATGCGAGGATGACTGATGCCCAGGATATGCCGTGCCGCCTGCTCGCCCATCAGGGCAAACTGCACCAGTTGTTCGGCGCCGCAGCAAAGATTGGCCCCCACATCCAGCAGCAGCGCATAGCCACCGCCGGCCTGTGGCATGCGCGTGATAAGCGCGGGTCTGTCGACCCCGGGCAGGGTATTGAGTGTTTTCATCGCCATCGCCATCAGGGCACCAGTATTACCGGCGCTGACGCAGGCCTGTGCCCGCCCTGATGCCAAAGCATCAAGCGCGTTGCGCATGGAAGAGTCGGTCAGATGACGCAGGGCATAAGCGGCTTTATGTTCGTTTCCTACCTGCTGGCTGCAATATTGCACATGCACCCGACTATGGGAGTCCAGGCGAAAGCGGCGTAACCAGGGAGAAAGTTCGGCCTCGAGGCCAAACAGAACCAGATTGAGATCAGGCAGAAGCGACAGTGCCTGCGCGGCGGCAGGCACTGTAACCGAAGGGCCATGATCGCCCCCCATCATATCTAACGCAACGGTCAGCTGCGGCAAAAGGCAACCCTTACTTGGCGATTACCTTTTTACCACGGTAGAAACCGTCGGCAGTCACGTGGTGACGACGATGCAGTTCACCAGTGGTTTGATCTACAGACAGAGCTGCAGTGGTCAGTGCGTCATGAGAGCGACGCTGACCACGACGTGAACGAGATACTTTACTCTTTTGTACGGCCATTTGACCTCACTCCTAAATCAGTTACTTACGTTTTAGTCCTTCCAGAACCGCGAAAGGGTTCGGACGCTCTTCAGCGGTTGGGATCTCACCAAAGCTTTGATCAAATTTACCCTCGGAACACTGCTCATTTTCATGAGTCGGTATCTGCGGTAAAGCGAGGATTAATTCATCCTCGATGATCTCGGCCAGGTTGATTTCGCCAATTTCATCCACTTCAATAGTGTCGTAATCTTCCGGCAGTTCAGGCGCCTCTGCGTTTGCACGTAGCGGCGTGTATGTAAATTCGGATTCTATAGTGGTATCAAACAGCTCATTGCATCTTTGGCACTGGAGCGACACCTGAGTTCGGGCATGGCCCGACATCACGCGCAGCCCCTGGGCATCTGTACCAAAGTTCAGAGACACGTCGATATCACCATGGATACCTTGGGTTGAATCCTGCAGTCTGGGCATCAGAACAGCGGCAAACACGCCTTGATATACAAGACGACTTTGCGCGCAGCGAGCGGGATCAACCTTAATGGGCAACTTTACCTTTTCCATAAGGCGCGCATATTATAGCGACAGGCCTTCGGAGTCAAAGAGAAAAGCGAGCTGGGCGCGAATAACCGGCAAGCATTCGAGTCCGGCTCGTGACGCCACCACCTGCTGCGACTACAATGGCAACCCTCTTATTTTATTGCTTAAAAACAGGCTAAGGTGCCCATGGCCAGAATTATCCTCGCCTCTTCTTCCCCTTACCGCCAGCAACTGCTGCACAAGCTGGGGTTGGACTTTCAAAGCTGTAGCCCGAACATCGACGAAACCTCCCGGCCCGACGAAACGGCAACGGCGCTGGTGCAACGGCTGGCCGAGCAAAAGGCCCGCGCCGTCGCGACCCAGTTCCCTCAGGGGCTCATCATTGGTTCGGATCAGGTGTGTGTCAATCAAGGGCAAATTCTGGGCAAACCCGGCACCCGGGAACGAGCCAAAGCACAACTACTGGCTGCCAGCGGGCAACGCATCACCTTTTATACCGGTCTGGCGGTGCTGGATGCGGCAAACGATCGCCTGCATTCGATGGTAGAGCCGTTCTCGGTGCTATTCCGCCCGTTGACCGAAGCGCAGATTGAGCGCTACCTGGATCGGGAGCCCGCCCTGGATTGCGCCGGCGCCTTCAAGTGTGAAGGGCTCGGCATCAGCCTGTTTGAACGGATGGAAGGTCGGGATCCCAACAGCCTGATCGGTTTGCCGTTGATCGCCCTGGTGGAACTACTGGGTCGTTTTGGGGTGGATGTGCCATAAAGCATGTGAGTCATGAGGGAAGTCGCATAAAATAAACCGCTTCTCCCCTCACCTGTCACTCAGCCTTTAAAGCCAACCGGGGAGCTGGCGGATATCGTCGATCAGGGCTAACGGTGTATGTTGGCATAATTTAGCGCCATCAT
>JAAEZO010000211.1 GCA_018222825.1 Gammaproteobacteria bacterium | reverse complement strand
ACCGGCTGGCAACCAGACACCAGAAACCGGTCATGGCGGTCATGGTCATCACCAGCTGCCAGTGGCGAGTAGGATCCCCCGCCGCCAGCGGCGTTACCACGGCGGCAATGACCGCACAGGTGGCCGCATCGGGACCGATAATCAGCTGGCGGGAGGTACCGAACAGCGCATAGGCAATCATCGGCAGAATACAGGAATAGAGCCCGACCACGGCACCGACGCCGGTCAGCTCCGCATAGGCAATGGCCACCGGTAGTGCCACCGCCGCCACCGACACGCCGGCCCGCACATCCGGCAACAACCAGGCCCGCTGGTATCCCAGCAGGGTAACCAGTCCCGGCATCCATCGTCCCAGAGAGAAAAATTTGTTCATTTTTCAACCAATTATAATTAATTGTTTATGTTTCATTATAGGGTGAGCCTCGGTGAAAATACCTGTTCACCTTTATTTGAAAACTTTATCACCCACAGCCAGCGCTATTCTGCTCCGTCACTTATTTTATAAAAAAGAACCCGGCGCATAAAAATGAAAAAGAGTTCCAGTTATTTCCTGTCCTGCGGACTCGATGTATGTTTGAATCATTATGTTCAGATCAGACCATCTATATATTCTTTTTATCAGTACAGGTCCCATGGCATGACAATCCGCATTCTGATTTGTGACGACTCCGCCCTGGCGCGCAAGCAAATGGCAAAAACGCTGCCCCCCGACTGGGACGTACACATCCAGTTTGCCAGTGAAGGGAGCGAAGCCCTTGAGCTGCTGCACAATCAGGGTGCCGATGTGCTGTTTCTCGATCTCAATATGCCGGTGCTGGACGGTTACGGCGTATTGGAAGCCATCAAGCGACAGGAATTGCAGGTAATAACGGTGGTGGTTTCCGGCGATATTCAGCCCCAGGCCATGCTGCGGGTCAAGGCGCTGGGTGCCATCGGTTTTATCAAAAAGCCCATCGATTCCGACGAGCTGACAAGGCTATTAACGCAATATGGGCTTTATCAGCCAAATAGCGGCGTACGCCAGACCCCGCCCGATAATTTGCCCCCGCTCACCTTGTCACTGCAGGATTATCTGCAGGAATTGGCCAACGTCGCCATGGGACAAGCTTCTAATCTGCTGGCCCGGCTGCTGAATGTATTTATTCTACAGCCCGTTCCCAAGGTGGCGATGATTGCCCGCAGCGAGCTCAGCATGGCTATTTCGGCGGTAGAAGGCAACAGCCAGTATTCTGCCGTTTGTCAGGGGTTTGTCGGCGCCGGCGTGTCCGGCGAAGCGCTGCTGTTGTTCTCCGATTCCAACATCGAGACAATGGCGCGTTTACTGCATTATGACGAACCCGATAATCCGGCACCGGATATGGAAATCCTGATGGACATGTCGAGCATACTGTTTGGTGCCTTTCTCAAGGGACTGGGCGATCAGCTCGATATCCACTTCGGGCTGGATCAGCCAACCATACTCGGACAACACCAGCAGCTTGAGGTCCTGCTCGAACATCATCGTCAGCAGGCCGAACAGTTGTTGTGCATCGAAATTCCTTACGAACTGGAACAGCAACATATTACCTGCAATCTTCTGGTGCTGTTGACAGAAGACTCGGTCAACCGGCTGGAGCAACGGTTGATTTACCTGACGGAGTAAACGATGTCTCTCGACAAACTGGACGCACATGCCTTTCACTTTCTGGTGGATATGCTGGAGTCGGTCGAAATCGGCCTGGTGGTACTGGATCTGGACTTTCAAATACAGCTGTGGAACGGTTTCATGGAAAACCACAGCGGCCTGACTTCAACGGCGGTGCGGGATCAAAACCTGTTCGCTCTGTTTCCCGATTTGCCCCAGACCTGGCTTCGCCGCAAGGTAGATACCGTGGTCACCCTGAAAACCCGGGCCTTCACGTCTTGGGAACTGCGCCCCTACCTGTTTCGCTTTGGCACCACCCGTCCGGTCACCGGCACCGAGCCTGTCATGTATCAGAACCTGACCATCAGCCCGCTGGCCGAGCCGGATGGCAGCGTAAAACGGGTTTGCCTGATGATCTACGATGTCACCGATGTGGCCAGCAGCCGGCTGGCACTGGAACAGGCCAACAAACAGCTGGCCCGGCTGAGCATCACCGACAACCTGACCGGCCTGCTGAACCGGGGCGCCTGGGAAAACCTGCTCGATACCGAGTTTTCCCGTTACCAGCGCTATGGCCATCCCTGTAGCCTGGTGCTGATCGATATCGATAACTTCAAGTCGATCAACGATCGATACGGTCACCCGGCCGGTGATGAGGTAATTCGTCATCTTGCCGCTACCATTCGTGCCGTGTTGCGCAATACCGATCAATCGGGGCGCTACGGCGGCGAGGAATTCGGCATCATATTGCCGGAAACCGATGCCGAAGGTGCCGTGGTCATCGCCGAGCGGCTGCGACTGGCCATCGAAACCGCGATAGTAACGACCCAGAACATCGAGATTCGCTACACCATCAGTTCAGGGGTTGCCACGCTGAATAAAAGCATCCCTCACGCTACCGAATGGCTGCGCCAGTCCGACAATGCCCTTTATGCCGCCAAGCATGCGGGCAAAAACCGGACCGAGGTCGCCTGACGACAGTCGCAACCGGCACCGGCATCAGTCGAAGATGCTTTCCAGAATGAAACGGACATTGTCGGTCGCCAGATCCACCAGCACCGCTTTATCTCCGACCCGCTGCCATTCGTAACCTTCATAGTCGGGCAGCCGCTCCCGCAGGCGAGGATCGAAGCGTTTGGCAATGCCCGGCGGCAGCGGCTTGCCCCGTTGCAGATTCTTTCTGATACCCGGCGGCAGTGCATCCCTATGCTGGCCGTCATTCAGCCAGTCCCGGTGTTCACGAAAGATGAGTCGCAGCGCGGCCTCATCGATATTCGGGTAGCGTCGGTCTTCCCTTCGCTCTCGTTCCCGATCACGCCGATATTTCCCATCACGGTCACTGTCCCGGCGGTGTTCCCGTTTTTGCTCCCGAAGCTCGCCGTCACGGTATTTATGCTCTTTCTGCTGCCCCTGACCTTTACCTTCCGGCGGCTGCGCCTGAGCCGACAGCGGTGCTGTTACCAGCAAGCCGCTAAACAGCAAGGCACCCAGTGTCATCTTGGCCTTCATAGAATCTCCCGCTACGGTTGACGTTAATATCACTGTACGCTCGAACATCATAAGCGACAAACGAACCCAATAAAAAGCCCCGGCGGGACATATCCGGCCGGGGCTTTTTGCTGATTATCGACGCGGCATCAGGCCAGTTCGATCACCTCGAACTCGACTTCGGGGTTGACGTCGGCATCGTAATCCACGCCGGTCAGGCCGAAACCGAACAGACGCAGAAACTCGTCCTTGTAGCCCTGGTAATCGGTCAACTGATAGATGTTGTCATCGTTCACCTGAGCCCAGATCTCGCGGCAGGCGTTCTGCACTTCGTCACGCAGTTCCCAATCGTCCAGACGCAGACGGTTCTGCTCGTCCACCGGCGCTTGCTCGCCGCTGTAAAGACGGGTTTCAAACAGACGCTGAATCTGCTCTATGCAACCTTCGTGAATACCCTGCTCTTTCATGATCTTGAAAGCCATGGAGATATACAGCGGCATTACCGGAATGGCGGCAGACGCCTGGGTCACAACCGACTTCAACACCGCCACATGGGCGTTGCCGCCTTTGGCCTTGAGCTTGGCATCGATGGCGTGAGCGGCACGGTCCAAATCTTCCTTGGCCTTGCCCAGGGTGCCGTGCCAGTAGATCGGCCAGGTCAGATCGGTACCGATGTAGGAATAGGCCACAGACTTGGCACCGTCGGCCAGCACACCGGCGTCAGCCAGGGCGTTCATCCACAGTTCCCAGTCCTGACCGCCCATCACCTTGATGGTATCGGCAA
>JAAEZO010000210.1 GCA_018222825.1 Gammaproteobacteria bacterium | reverse complement strand
CGGATCATAAAAGCATGGCCAGCCTGAACCTGAGCAGCAATCAACCGCCTCAGCAACTGGCAGCCAACCTGCGCCGGGCCTTTTCCGGCATAGTGGCCGGCAACGTCAAGGAAGGCGGCATCAGAGCCATCGAGAAAGAAGGGCCCTTCCTGCTCAGCGGCGAGCCGAAAATGATGCAAATGATGGACAAGCTGCTGCAGGAATTTGTGGAACAGCAACGCATGAAGCTTCCCGGCTCGGCCTATGTGCCCTGCTACCGTATCAAGCGCTGACAAGATGTACCGTTAAATGCAGTTACTGATCATCGATGCCCTTAACCTGATCCGCCGGTTACATGCGGTACAGGCGCAACGGCATCAACATGAAGCAACGGCGCTGGCCGCCACCGGCGCCGCCCTGACCAATGCCGCCAACCGCTTGCTCAACCAGTTCAGGCCCAGCCATGTACTGGCGGTGTTCGATGGCGCGCCGGTCGGTTTTCGCCATCACCTGTATCCGGAATACAAGGCCGGTCGCAAGCCCATGCCCGAGGCGCTGGCCAATTACCTCGGTGAGCTGCAACAGCTGCTGTGGCAACAGGGCATCGACGCCCTGCTGTCCGACACCGACGAGGCGGATGATCTTATCGCCACCCTCGCCAGCACTTTGAGCCGCCACGGCAAGAGCAGCATTATCGTGTCTACCGATCAGGGCTTTTGTCAGCTGTTGAACCCCCATATTCGACTATGGGATCACTTCAATCAGCGTTGGCTGGATGAAGAGTTCGTACAGCAACACTATGGGCTGAAGGTCGAGCAACTGGTGGATTACTGGGCCCTGACCGGCGTGTCCGGCAGCCAGATCAAGGGCGTACCCGGCATCGGTCCCAAGCGAGCCAAAGCGCTGCTGAAACAATACCATACACTGGACCAGCTGCTTGCCACGCCCCCGCTGCTGAAAGATGAAAATACCGTGCATGCACATCAGCACCATGCCTTGCTATCGAGGCAGCTGGTAAAACTGGTGGATGATATAGAACTGGGGTTCAACCTGCAGGATCTGCGTTATCCTCCTCCGACTAAAGGGTCATAGAAAAAAGACGGCAGAAATGCTATAAACGTGGGGTAATAATACTTCCCCTCGACCTATAACTAAAAAACGGAACGCTGCCCATGAACAAACGCAGTATTACCGTGATCCCGGGTGATGGTATCGGCCCAAGCATTGTCGATGCCACCCTGAAAATATTGGATCACGCTGGTTGTAACTTTCATTACGACTATGCCGACGCCGGCCTGATAGCCCTCGAAAAGCACGGCGAACTCCTCCCCCAAAGCACCCTTGACCTGATAGCCAAAAACAAAATTACCCTCAAAGGTCCCCTGACCACGCCCATCGGTGGCGGCTTCACCTCCATCAACGTTTCGTTGCGCAAGCACTTCAACCTGTACGCCAACCTGCGCCCCGTGGTGTCGTTTGAAGGTACCAAGAGCCGGTTTGAAAACATCGATATCATCACCATTCGGGAAAACACCGAAGGAATGTATTCCGGTGCCGGCCAGAAGCGTTCCGAAGACAATTCCAGCGCCGAGGCGATGAGCATCATCACCCGCGAAGGTGCCGAACGCATTACGGTGTTTGCCTATGAGCTGGCCCGCAAGGAAGGCCGTAAAAAGGTCACCATAGTCCACAAGGCCAACATCCTGAAATCCACCTCCGGGCTGTTTCTGGAAGTGGCGCGCGAAGTGGCCTTGCGCTACCCGGACATCGAAACCAACGAAATGATTGTGGACGCCGTCTGCATGAATCTGGTGATGTATCCCGAGCGTTTCGACATCATCGTTACCACCAACCTGTTTGGCGACATCATCTCGGACCTGTGTGCCGGCCTGATCGGCGGACTGGGCATGGCACCCGGTGCCAATATCGGTAAAGACGTGGCCATTTTTGAAGCGGTACACGGCTCGGCACCGGACATTGCCGGCCAGAACATCGCCAACCCCTGCTCGGTGATCCTCGCCTCTATCCAGATGCTGGAGCACCTGGGCATGCAGGACAAGGCCCGTCAAATTCGTGAGGCGGTACGCAAGACCATCGCCGAAGGCAAGACAGTCACCCGGGATCTGGGCGGTAACGCCAGCACCACCGAGTTTACCCAGGCGATCATCGCCAACCTGTAAGCGACTGACAAATCAATAAAAGGGCCTGAGGGCCCTTTTTTAATGCATGTTCACCGACCAAAATCCGCTCTGCTCCCGGCAAAAAATGCCGCCTTGATCACAAACCGCAGACTATAGTTACTGTTATCGACGGAGGTAACAAGTCATGGATGTTCGACTCACACGGCTGCTGGCACTTCTCCCCCTGCTACCCTTACTCTACAGCACACCGAGCCCAGCCTACGAACAACCCAGCCCAAGCTACCAGCAAGCCACCACCACTTACCAACAGCCTCTGCACTTTACCCTGACACCATTCAACATTAACTCTGATATTCCCAAACGTTACGGACTCGATATCGAGTTACACTCGACAACGGACGGAAACCGGCGTTTGGCCGCGTATCCCAGCCTGAAACTGACACCACAAAGCTCGGTCAGTCTGTCACTCCAGAGCTTCCGCCCCCGTCTGAACTTCGAAGGGGGTGGTTTTAAAACCTCGCTGAAACTCAGAGGGGATGGCATCAAGCTGAACATTCGCCCTTCAGATCCCGAAACCCGACTGGAATTCGACATCAAGATCACCGACGACGAATCCAGGCTGGATTGTAAATACCGGTTTTGAGGCGTGAGTAATACCGCTCTTATTAAACAAATGAACTATTTCATTGCTATATAAACGTCGAGCAAAGCATCTGCACCACCAAACCGCTTCAAGCACATCCGTGCATTCGATCGCCAGGAAGTGCGTAAATGCCGGAGGTAGCAGCAACGAAAAAAGGGCCCGAAGACCCCTTCTTTACTGGTTCGCTGTCACTGATCCTGATTGACCAGGCAGACGGTTTATTCCTTGGGTTGCAGCTTGGCCACCTTGCGCGGCTGATACACGTGCACGGTAATTTCTTCCCGGTCGTGATACAGCTGCTTGGCCTGCACCTGAAAACCGCCCAGCTCGGCCAGCTTGTCTTTCAGCTGTTGCAGGTTATGCACCGCCTCGCCGTAACGCTTCTTCATCGGCAATTTCAGGTTGAATATCGCTTCCTGGCAGTCTTCATTCACCAGCCAATCGGCCATGGTGGCCACCACCCGCGCCGGCTTTTCGACCATGTCGCACACCAGCCAGTAGGTGTTCTTGCGGGCCGGACGCCAGGTAAAACCGTCTTCCCGGTAATGCTTCACCTGTCCGGTATCCATCAAGGCCTGGCTCATGGGGCCATTATCGATGGCCGTGACCATCATGCCACGGGCCACCAGCTGATAGGTCCAGCCGCCGGGTGCGGCGCCCAGATCGACCGCACGCAAGCCCGAGGTCAGCCGCAGATCCCACTCATGGCGGGGAACAAACACATGAAACGCTTCTTCCAGTTTGAGGCTGGAGCGACTGGGCGCATCGGCCGGAAAACGCAGCCGGGGAATACCCATGTGAAAGGGCGAGTTATTAAAGGTATAGGAATACCCCAAGATGGCATGATTGCTGGCCATAAAGAACAAGTGCAACACCGGTTTGGTGTCCGACTCGTGCCGGGTCAGCAGGCCCTTGCCGCGCAACGCCTGACGCATGGGCACGGTAAACTTGCGACAGAAACGGGACAGCTCCTTACCGTCGTTGGTATCCGGCGTTTCTACTCGAATATCGCCACACAGCTCCATGCCCTCGGCCGCTTCCAGCAGCGGCGTGATGCGATCATCCAGCGGCAGGTCTTTTATTTCGGCACAGACCACCAGCATCTGGCGGGCAAAAATCAGCTCTCTGAACCACAACTTGCGCGCCATTA
>JAAEZO010000209.1 GCA_018222825.1 Gammaproteobacteria bacterium | reverse complement strand
GCTTGTCGATATATTGAATAAAGGAGCGATCCAGCTTCAGTTCATCCACCGGCAGTTCCCGCAGGTAGGCGAAAGAAGAATAGCCGGTGCCGAAATCGTCTATCGACAGGTTCACGCCCAGCGCCTTTATTTGCGCCATGCGGGTGCGGCTTTCCTGCAGGTTGTCCAGTATCACCCCTTCGGTCACTTCCAGGGTCAGCCGGTTTTGACCCGCCGGGTACTGTTGCAGCAGCAACGCCAGCCGGGCAACAAAGTTGGCGCTGTGAAAATGGCGGGCGCTGATGTTGACCGAAACCCGACCCGGCCGATGGCCCTCGGCCTGCCAGCGCTGAATATGGCTGCAGGTCTGCTGCAGTACCCAGTCGCCGATATCGCAGATAAGCGAGGTTTCTTCCGCTATCGGAATAAAGTGGCCGGGCGGAATCGGCTTTTTGCCCGGCGGGTGCCAGCGCAGCAACACCTCGACGCCCAGCGGCCGGTTGTCATTCACCTGCTGCTGGGGCTGAAAATACAGCTCCAGTTCATGGTTGGTCAGCGCCTGTTGCAGCGCATTGGAAATGCGCATCCGCTCCTGCACTTCGTCGGCCATTTCCTGGCTGAAAAATACATGGCTGCCGGGGGCGACGCGTTTGGCGATGTGGTTGGCGGTGTCGGCCTGACGCAGATATTCTTCCTGCCCCATACCGGCCATCGGAAACAGGCTGATGCCGATGCTGGCGCTGAGATGCAGTCGCAGGCTGCCAAGCTGGAACGGCAGCAGAAACAGTTCACGCAGGCTCTGAGCCAGTTGTTCGGCACGGGTTTTGGCGCAGGTGTAACCATGGCTCAGTTCGGGACACAGCAGCACGAATTCGTCGCTGGAAATACGCGCCAGGCTGACGCCTTCTATTTGCCCGGCAAAGCCCTGCAGCCGTTCGGCCACCTGCACCAGCAGGTCGTCGCCGGTGGCATGGCCGAGCGAGTCGTTGATGTTCTTGAAGTCATCCAGATCGAGCAGCAGCAGGGCGCCACGCGTCGATTCATGCTCGGCCAGCGCCACCGTATGGGCGATATGCTCCACCATGAAGTGGCGATTGTGCAGCCCGGTCAGTTCATCGAAATAGGCCATTTGCTCGATGCGTTGCTTGTCGGCCTTTTGCCCGGAGAGATCTTCAACGCAGCACACATAGTGCAGAATGCCCAGTCCATCACGCACCTGGCTGAGGCGCACATTGACCGGCAATTCCCGACCATCGGCACGCAACAGACGTTGCTCCCCCTGCCATCGGTGCTGCTGCTCCATGGCATGAACGATGCTCTCTACCGTGGTGCTGTGAGGGTCTTCGGCTCGCAGACTCAGCACCGAGCGGCCGGTGAGCTGTTCGCTCTCATGGCCACAGAGATCGGCAAAGGCCTGGTTGGCACGCTGGATCTGCATTTGACTGTCGGCGATCAACAGCCCTTCCTGGGTATCAAAGGCCGCCGCCGCCACCATTAACGCTTCCTTGTCCCGACGGCGCAGCAACTCGTCTCGCAACCGGTTTTCAAGCTGCTCCAGCAGACTCTGCAGGGCGGCAGACTGGGCCAGCGGTTGCTTGAACAACAGCGCCACAATGCCGAGGGGCTGGTGATGCTGATCCTGGATCGACAAACCGATATAGGCCTGTATGTCCTTGTCCTGCAGCATTTTGTCGTCAGGAAACCGTTCGGCGGTATGGTTGTGGTAAACACAGATATTCTCTGTTTGCCGCAGGCTGAATTGACAGGGGGCGCCGGTGAGATGATAGCTGAACGGGGACTGCAGCTGATGGTCCATATAGCAAGACAGCACCCGTACCTTGTCCTTTCGCGTGTGTTGCAGCCCCACCAGCGCGATGTCGGCGCCGCACATGGTGGCCAGCTGTTGCATCAACTGATTGAAAAAATCCTGTCCGGTATGATGCGCCAACACCGGGGTCAGCTGGCCGATATCGATATCGGAGACGGGGGCGGGCATGGCCGGTGCTGTGATGAGTCCGGCCAGACGGGCGGCAATCACCGACACAAACTGCATGTCGGCGGCGGTAACCGGCGACCGTTGCCGACGGTATTCGAGGCTGAGCAGTCCGACCACCGTCTTGTCGGCCAGCAGGGGAACATCGAGCCGATGCTGAATACCGTCGGCAGACAGATAGCCGAAGGCACTCAACAGTGGCTGCTCGGTACAGTGGCTGTAACTCAGGCCGCCTCGCTGTTGCAGGGTGCGCAGATAGCGGCGTTCGGCCTTGACCGGCTGCAGTGAAAAAGGCAAGCCCTGACTGTACAAGGGGCGCAGCACTTCTTCTGCCGAATAGTAACGCCATAAAATCACCCGGTCGGCGTCCTGCCGACTGATCAGGGTGTCCATCAGCATCGGCATCTGGGCCGCCAGTGACGAGGGCTCTTGCTCCCAGCGTTGCTTGAGCTGCCATTCCATCAGGCCCAGCTTGTCGTCCTGTTGCAGCTTGTCCATCTCGGCGCTGAGCAGCCAGTGGCTGTTTTCGGCCGGCGCCAGATGACATTGCCAACGGCGGCCGGCGATGGTCAGGCCGATGCTGGCGGCTTGTTCTGCGGCACACAGCCGTTCCAGCTGGCGACGGTCGTTATCATCAAGCTGGCACAGCAGTGAGCGCTCGGGGTCGGGCAGGCGAATATCATCGGCGGGCAGGGCAGTTAACGGAACCAGACAAAACTGCGGATCCAACCTGAAAAAGCACAGGTAATGCTGGGGTCGTTTCAATGCAGGTAACTGCATGGTGCGGATGTTCCTTGTGAGTACACACTTGCCGAATGGCGCCCATCTTGACGGCTGATCGCCCGCTTGTAAATAACGGGAAATCGATTAACGATGACTTGTATATAAGGTGTTGCTAAATTAAAGGTGTGCGTTATTATCGGTGTTACCTTATTCAAATGGAGTGGTGTGATGACCATAGTGAACTTTACCCCCTGGACCGCACTGCTGGGCGGTATATTCATCGGCAGCAGCGCCCTGTTGTTGCTGCTGGCTGCCGGCCGCATCGCCGGAATTAGTGGAATTGTTGTCGGTATTAGCTCTCTGCCGGATAAAAGCTGGCGCATCGCGTTTGTGGCGGGATTGATGCTGATGGCGTTTTTTCTGTTCGGCAGCGACGGTTTTACCGCCCCGTCACTGGAACGTTTCTCCGTCGTCAGACTGGTGCTGGCCGGCTTGCTGGTCGGCATTGGCGCCCGTTTGGGTAATGGCTGCACCAGCGGTCACGGCATTTGCGGCATGGGACGATTATCGTGGCGTTCGGTAGTGGCGACGCTGGTGTTTATGGCAGCGGGCATCATGAGCGTGACGCTGTTCGGATTGGGAGCATAACCATGTTGTTATTGATTGCACTGCTGTCGGGTGGCCTGTTCGGGCTGGGGCTGGTGATATCCGGCATGGTCGACCCCACCAAGGTTCAGGGATTTCTTAACCTGTTCGGTGACTGGGATCCCAGCTTGGCGCTGGTGATGGGCGGAGCGCTGGCGGTGTTTGCCCCCGGTTACTGGCTGTGGCGGCGAAAAGGGCGCAGCCATTGTGCGTTGGGCACAGAGTTACCCAAGGTGCCGGCGCCGCTTATCGATAAGCGACTGGTCGTGGGGGCCCTGCTGTTTGGCATTGGCTGGGGGCTGGCGGGCATCTGCCCCGGGCCCGCCCTGGCGTTGGGTGCCAGCCTGCAATGGCAGGCCGGGCTCTTCATCGCCGCTATGCTGGCCGGTTTCTGGCTGGTGGGGAAAGTGAAGATACGGCTTTAAGTGGTTTCTTGGTTCTAAATCCAGAGCAGGAAGACAGCTGTTTTGTAGCTCAATGTTTACATATCGGACCAAGGGCCAGCTCCGCCGACTCGCCGTGAATACATATATGGACACCTCGCTTTCTGCAAGTGGGGGTGCCGTTGTTGTTGGTC
>JAAEZO010000208.1 GCA_018222825.1 Gammaproteobacteria bacterium | reverse complement strand
CCCGGTATACCGGCTCTTCGCTGCCCACCAGGCTCAACGCCCGGGTGGTAGCGATGCCCAGATGATGCATGGCCTCGGAGGCCAGATATTCGCGCAGTGAAGAGCGCAACACGGCCCGGCCGTCGCCGAAGCGGGAATACGGCGTCTTGCCGGCGCCCTTGAGATGCAGATCCCACCGTGCACCGCTCGGCGCCACCACTTCGCCCAGCAGCAGGGCCCGGCCATCGCCCAGCTGCGGGCTGAAGCCGCCAAACTGATGACCCGCATACACCTGGGCAAAGGGCTCCATTTCCGGCAACAGCTGGTTGCCGCTGGTCAGATCCCGC
This sequence comes from Gammaproteobacteria bacterium, assembly GCA_018222825.1. Taxonomy (GTDB): domain Bacteria; phylum Pseudomonadota; class Gammaproteobacteria; order Enterobacterales; family Aeromonadaceae; genus Oceanimonas. The sequence goes on along the minus strand of JAAEZO010000208.1, from coordinate 3,630 downwards.
CACTGAGGTTCAGACAGGGCCATGCCCAGTTCGTCGGCCAGGTCACGATTCAGTAACAGCAGCCGGGGCGATGACAAGGGGCTGGGCTCAACCCGGGCTCCGGCCCAGTCAAACCTGGCATATCTATTGTTTAATATCATGTTTTGGTCCTGTAGCCATCGACGGCATTTTCTTTTTCACCTTGGCTTACTTTATACTGCTTTGGTGAAATAAATAGCGATTCCTGATCTCCACCCTGCAGGCGCCGGATAACGACCGTAAGCTAATGAGTTCGAATCCGGTCTTGTCCTCAGCCATCGCCATTTAACGAAGTCCGGAAGCAATACCTCTACTAACAAAAATGGAGTTCTATCATGAAAAAATTGATGACCGCCGCCGCTGCCCTGGCGCTGCTCAGCGCCCCTGCCTTCGCCGCCGGTGATGCCGAAGCCGGCAAAGCCAAGGCTGCCGTTTGTGCTGCCTGCCACGGTGCCGAAGGGATTTCCGCCGTGGAGATCTATCCCAACCTGGCCGGCCAGAAAGCGGCCTATATCGTCAGCCAGCTGAAAGCATTCAAGGCCGGCGAGCGTAACAACGCCATCATGGCGCCCATGGCCATGCCGCTGTCCGATCAGGACATGGAAGATCTGGCTGCCTACTACGCCAGCCTGTAAAGCAGTTCGGGTCCGCTCAGGCGGACCTTTATTATTCCTGTTGGCGCAGCAGCGCCAGAAAAGCCCCGCCGTAACGCTCCAGCTTACGCTGTCCCACCCCGTTGATACCCAGTAACTCGGGTTCGGTTTTGGGTCGATAACGGGCCAGCTCGGTCAGGGTGGCGTCGCTGAACACCACATAGGGTGGAACATCTGCCTCTACTGCCAGCTGCTTGCGCAGTTGCCGCAATTCCTTGAACAAGGCTCTGTCTTCGGGCCGGCTCAGTACCGCCTCACCCTTGTCCTTCTGCTTGACCCGTACCAGCCTTGGCTCCGCCAGTTGCAAACCGGCCTCGCCGCGCAATATCGGTCGTGCCGCCTCGGTTAGCTGCAACACCATGTTGCGGGTAATGTTCTGGGTCAGCAGACCGGAATGAATCAACTGACGAATCACGCTGACCCAGTGTTCCTGGCTCTTGTCTTTTCCGAGTCCGTAAGTGGAGAGCTTGTCGTGGCCATGTTCGCGAATACGCTGGGTGTCGGCACCACGTAACACCTCTACCACATAGATGACGCCGAAGTGCTGGCCTACCCGGTACACACAGGACAGCGCCTTTCGCGCATCTTCGGTGCCATCGTAGCTTTTGGGCGGATCCAGGCAGATGTCGCAGTTGCCGCAGGGTTCGCGCTGGTATTCACCAAAGTAGTTAAGCAAGACCTGACGGCGGCAGGTCAGCGACTCGGCAAACGCCGCCATCACGTTGAGCTTGTACAGCTCCACCTGCACCTGCTGTTCGTTGTCGCTGTTTTCCAGCAAGCGCCGCACCCGGCCCACATCGCCCGGATCGTACAGCAGCAGTGCCTCCGCCGGCAGGCCATCCCGGCCGCCACGGCCGGTTTCCTGATAATAGGACTCGATATTCTTGGGAATGTCGTAGTGCACCACATAACGCACATTGGGCTTGTCGATGCCCATGCCGAAGGCGACGGTGGCCACCACTATGTCCAGATCGTCGCGGATAAACCGCTCCTGCACCGACTGGCGCAGCTCCAGCGGCAAGCCCGCGTGATAGCTGGCCGCCTTGTGGCCCCGGGCCAGCAGCCGTTCGGCCACCTCTTCCACCCGCTTGCGGCTGGAACAATAGACGATGCCGCAATGACCCGGCTGTTCGGCCACGTAACGCAGCAGCTGATCGATGCCCTTGAATTTATCCACCAGGGTGTAGCGAATATTGGGCCGATCGAAGCTGGAAATATGAATAAGCGGATCGGTCAGGCTCAACCGGCTCAGCATGTCCTGGCGAGTAGCCTCGTCGGCGGTGGCGGTCAACGCCATCACCGGAATATGAGGAAACCACTGTTTGAGCCGGCCGAGGGCCGCATATTCGGGCCGGAAGTCGTGCCCCCACTGAGAGATACAATGGGCCTCATCGATGGCAAACAACCCGAGCTCCAGCTCGCCGATGCGCTCCATGAATTCGTGTTGCAGCAGCCGCTCCGGCGACACATACACCAGCTTGAGCTCACCCCGGCGCATGGCCGCAAAGTGGCGCAGCATCTCTTCCCGGCTCAGCGAACTGTTGATATAGACCGCCGCCACCCCGTTGGCGACCAGGGTATCCACCTGATCCTTCATCAAGGAAATCAGTGGTGACACCACTATGGTCAGGCCCGGGCGCAACAGAGCCGGAATCTGATAACAGATGGACTTGCCGCCGCCGGTGGGTTTGATCACCAGGGCGTCGCGCCCGGCAATCACGGTGTCGATGATCTCCTGCTGGCCGTCACGAAAGCTCTGGTAGCCGAACACCTGCTGCAACACCGCCAGCGGTGTGTCGGGAATGGGAACGGAATCAGATTCTTCGGGTAAGGAGTTCATTTCGGCCTGCCGGGTAAAAGCGAAGCGACATTGTAAAGCAGAGCCCGACAACAATAAACCGGACCGGCCCCGGGGTCATGGCCAGCCTCTTGGCTGGGAAAAAAGGTATCCACACGAAACCACTCGAATTCCCTGCCATAGTGACATTTGCTGCTGGTCAGTCCTGGCATATTGTCGTTACACTGGCCTTTTCTCCCCCAGCCAGATTTATGACCATGGAAAAAGACCAGGCCACTCAGGGTGCCATTTTTGCCCTCGGGGCGTACTTCCTGTGGGGCATAGCCCCCATCTACTTCAAACAACTGATGCACGTACCGGCTTACGAAATTCTTACCCATCGGGTGATCTGGTCGTTCCTGCTGCTGCTGATGCTGATAAGCGCTCTCGGTTACTGGCCCAGAGTCCGGGCCATATTGCGAGAGCCGAAGCATCTGCTGATGCTGATGCTGTCATCGGTCATCATCGGGGGGAACTGGCTGGTCTATATCTGGGCAGTGAACAACGGCCATATACTGGACGCCAGCCTGGGTTATTACATCAATCCGCTGTTCAATATCGTGCTGGCCATGCTGTTTCTGGCCGAACGCTTTCGTCCCACCCAGTGGCTGGCGGTGGGCCTGGCGGCCAGCGGGGTGGTGATTCAACTGCTGGTATTCGGCAGCCTGCCCTGGGTGGCACTGGTACTGGCCATTTCTTTTGGCTGCTATGGTCTTATTCGCAAGAAAGTGCCGGTAGACCCCTTTACCGGTCTGATGATGGAGACCCTGGTTCTGCTGCCCCTCGCCACCATTTATCTGTGGGGCTTTGCCGACAGCGCTACCAGCCAGATGAGCAACAACTCGCTCAACACCAACCTGTGGCTGATCTCCGCCGGCATCGTGACCACGGCACCGCTGCTGTTGTTTGCCGGCGCCGCCAAGCGGCTCAAGCTGTCGACCCTCGGCTTTTTCCAGTACCTGGGCCCCAGCCTGATGTTTCTGCTGGCGGTGTGGCTGTACGACGAACCCTTCACCCAGGACAAAATCATCACCTTCGCCCTGATCTGGGTGGCGCTGGTGATTTATACCCTGGACGGAGTCAGGCAGCGGCGACGCAATTCTTTACAAAACAGCGGCGCCC
>JAAEZO010000207.1 GCA_018222825.1 Gammaproteobacteria bacterium | reverse complement strand
TCGAGCCGTTTGTCATCACCGATGGACTTGAGGTAACCGGTCACCTTTTCCAGCATCAGCATATAGTGATCCTGGCGTTCATCGAGTCGGTCGGCGGTATGAAAGTGCCCCTTGAGATCACGACAGAGCAACTGGGTGTCCGGATATTCGTGGGAATAGGCTTCCATCAGCACCGTTTTCAGCACCGCCTTGTAGGGCGAGTCGATGCTCTTGTACAACTGCCACAGGGCCGAGCCGAAGTACTCTTCCGCCGGAATGCGGTCGAAGCCGCCCAAATCAAGCCATTCGTCATGATTGAAGGTGCCATTGGCAAACTGTTCGGCCACAAAACGGTCGTAGCGCGGACCCAGTTTGCCGGGTGCAAACATCCACACCAGACGCTTGCCGGCAATGCGCAGATGGCTGCGGTAAAACTCGTCCAGCAGCAGCAGGTGCTGAGCGCTGCCACAGCTTTCGCCCTGAACCAGCTGTTGATTGTCGGTACGGAATTTATTGTCCGGAATCAGAAACAGATTGAGCTCGACCTGGCGCTGCTCGGCCCACTGGGAAATGAGCAGGCATTTCTGCTGCAGCCGGGCAACCCGTTCCGGCTCCATCAGGTGGGAATAACAGACCCAGACATCCAGATCGGAATGACGACTCTGGCCGATGGACGAGGTGCTGCCCATGCAGTAGATGCCGAAAATTTCGTTACGGCCATGCTCCAGCCCCTGGTGACCGTTGGCGGCCTGGCAGAGTTCATCGATAAACTGCTGTTGACGTGAATTGGGCAGAAAGTGGCACACACCCGCAGGCACGTCACCCGGCACATAGCCCGGCAACAGGGGATGATGATAGTGCAACAGCACCGGCAGCAACTGGAAGACCTGCTGACCATAACGGCTCATTACCGCCAGGGCTTGGTCCTGCTTCTGCTGGTTAAACTGCTCACATCGCTCGACGAGCCGGTGAAAATTCGCGTGCAAGGGTTCAGGCCTTTGGTGGACCGACACAGACCCGGAACAGGTCAAAAGTGTGATCATGGTAACAATTAGCCGCTAGATGAACAATATGTGTCAGGACACATTTCGATAACATGCCGCCGGGCCCGCCTCCCCCCCTGTAAAGCGCCGACAGGAATGATAGTATCGGCGTATTAATGGACACAAAGAAGAGATTCACATGGCAAACCGCATCATCCGCATCGCCACCCGCAAGAGCCTGTTGGCGCTATGGCAGGCCCATTATGTCAAGGCCCGGCTGGAGCAACTGCATCCACATATCGGTGTCGAACTGGTGCCGATGACCACTCAGGGTGATGTGCTGCTCGACACGCCCCTGTCCAAGATTGGCGGCAAGGGGCTCTTCATCAAGGAGCTGGAGCAGGCCATGCTCGACGGCCGTGCCGATATTGCGGTGCATTCGATGAAAGACGTGCCGGTGGAATTTCCCGAGGGCCTGGGCCTGACCGTGATCTGCGAGCGGGAAGACCCGCGTGATGCCTTTGTTTCCAATCACTATACCCATCTCGAACAGCTGCCGGCCGGCGCCGTGGTCGGCACCGCCAGCCTGCGTCGGGAATGCCAGATCCGCGCCCGCTACCCGCACCTCGAGGTCAAGACCCTGCGCGGCAACGTACAGACCCGCCTGCGCAAGCTGGATGAAGGCCAGTACGATGCCATCATTCTTGCCGCCGCCGGCCTGAAACGACTGGAGCTGGACGAGCGTATCGCCGGCCTGATGAGCCCGGAAGACAGCCTGCCGGCCAATGGGCAGGGCGCCGTGGGCATCGAATGTCGACTGGATGATGCCGAGCTGCTGGCCCTGCTGGCTCCTCTCGATCATCACGACACCCGCCTGCGCGTGGTGGCGGAACGCGCCATGAACCACGGCCTGCAGGGTGGCTGCCAGGTGCCTATCGGATCCTACGCCGAGCTCCAGGGTGACAATATCTGGCTGCGTGGTCTGGTTGGTCGTCCCGATGGCAGCCAAATCATCTTCGAAGACATCACAGGTCCCGCCAGTCAGGGCGAAGCCCTGGGTGCCGAACTGGCCAAACGCCTGCTGGCCCGGGGCGCAGATCAGATACTGGATGAGGTCTATCGGTCATGACACCGCTGGTGGTTCGCGCCGAGCCGCAGGCCGCCAGCCTGAGCCAGGCCCTGCAGGCCGCGGGTCATCAGCCGGTGACCTGCCCTCTGCTGAGCTTTGAGGCCGGAGCCGAGCTTGACCGGCTGCCCGCCCTGCTCGACGGCCTGTCGGCACGGGATTATGTGATAGCGGTCAGCGTACAGGCGGTCCATTTCGCCGATAATGCCTTGAAACAACAGGGCTATAGCTGGCCCAAGGCCAACTATATTGCCGTGGGCGACGCCACCGGTCAGGCCTTTGCCGCCGTGGGCGTTTCCGGCGCCGCCGTGCCCGAAGACCCCCGCTCAGAAGGTATTATTTCACTGCCGGCCCTGCAGCAGCTGGCCGGCAGCCGAGTGATTATTCTGCGGGGCAATGGCGGTCGTCACCTGATCGCCCCCACCCTGATGCAAAGGGGCGCCCTGGTCGATTACTGCGAAGTCTACCGCCGCTGCTACCATCAAGATTCTAGCGGCGCCTTGGTTAAAAGCTGGCAGAGCCAGAATGTGGACAGTATTATCATCACCAGTGGTGGCCTGCTGCAGCACATTGTTCAACTGGCGGCCGTCAACGCAAAGGACTGGCTGCTAAGCCGTTTATTGATTGTTCCCAGCATACGGGTCGCCATCGAGGCCAGGGAGCTGGGCTTCACTCAGGTCATTAATGCAGAAGGTGCATCCAACCAGGCACTGATTGCCGCTCTGGATGAGAGGAAACGGAATGACAGACAAGACTGACAATAAACAGGATCATCAGAACACGGCGGTTGCCGGCGAGCTTGATGCCGAGGTGACCACCGAACAACAGCAGCCGGTGCCGCCAACGACGCCGTCTGAACCGGAATCCAAAGAACCGGAACAAGCCGCACCCGAGCAGAAAAAAGCCGCTTCGTCCGGCAAGATACTGGCCATCATCGCCATTGTCATTGCCATCGTGCTGGCCGCGATACTGTACTGGCACGGTCATAACCAGGCACTGGCCCAGACCGAGCAGCTGAACCGGATGCAAGCCGAACTGCAGCAACAGCAGAGCCGTCTCGAGCAGGCCGAAGCCGCACAGAGCAGCAAGCTGGCCGCCGTGATCAGCAACCAGAACAGCACCAGCGAAAAACTCGATGGGTTGTCGCACAAGGTGCTGGATCTGGACAGCAAGCGCCCCAACGACTGGATGCTGGCGGAAGCCGAATATCTGGTGCGTATGGCCGGTCGCAAACTCTGGCTGGAACAGGACGCCGTTTCTGCCGCCATGATGCTGGCCAATGCCGACGAACGTCTGGCCGCGCTCAATGATCCCAGCCTGACCCCGGTACGCCGCGCACTGGCGGACGATATCGCCAGCATCAAGTCGGTCAAAAAGGTCGATCGGGAAGGTCTGGTGATCAAGCTCAACAGCATCAACGACCAGGTCGACAAGCTGACCCTGGCCGGTGTCATCATGGCCCGGGCCGAAGCGCCGGACTTCACCCTGTCCGAGTCGGTCAGCGACTGGAAGGAAAACCTGAAGAAAAGCTGGGCCAGCTTCAGCGACGACTTCGTGACCGTACGCCGTCGCGACGGCAATGTGGAAGCCCTGTTGTCACCGCAGCAACACTGGTACCTGAGCGAAAATCTCAAGGGCAAGTTGCTGCAGGCTCAACTGGCGGTCTACCGCGAACAGCAGGAAATCTACGACAGCTCGCTGGCCCAGGCCACCCAATGGCTGCAGGACTATTTTGCCGACGACAGCGTGCGCCAGTTCATGCTGGAGCAGCTCGCTCAGCTTGAGGGCCAGCAGATCAAGGTGGACTATCCCGAGCAGTTCAGCGCTCAGGAACGCCTGCAGCAACTGCTGGATGACAGGCTGCAACGCCTGCTGACCGGCCTGTAAGGGAGAAGTCCATGATACGTCTTGCCATTATCGT
>JAAEZO010000206.1 GCA_018222825.1 Gammaproteobacteria bacterium | reverse complement strand
GCCGCCACCTGATCGGTATCCTGCTGCTGGCGACTCAGGTTGGCACTGGTCTGCAGCGACACCGCCGAGGTTTCTTCCGCCGCCGCCGACAGGCTGGTGCTGGACTGATGAATATGGCCGATAAGGTCTCGCAGCTTGTCGGTCATGTGATGCAGCTTGGCATAAACCCCCTGAGTGCCGGAACCAAACTGCAGGCTCAGATCACCATCGGCAATGCGGGATGCCACCCGTTCCATCTCGCTCGGCTCGGCGCCCAGCGGTTGCAGCACCATGCGTTTGAGCGCCCAGCCCAGCAGCAGGCTGAGGCCAACCAGCAGCACCACCAGTGATACCATCAGCACTACCATTTGGTGGTTGCGCTGTTCTTCCGCTTGCAGTTGCTCTGATTGGCGGGCAAGTAACAGAGAAACGAAGTTATCCACCGAGTTGCTCAGCGTCTTTCGCGCATTGTCGTACTCATGACCCATCACTCGGTTCTGGGCTTCGTCCAGTCTTCCCTGCTCCACCAGATCAAGTGCCTCCTGTTCCAGTTTGCTCATGATCAGGGTCTCCTGACGCCCCTGCTCCAGCAGTGCCATTTCTTTCGGCAACAACTGCATTTCCGCAATCATGTCTTCGTTGGAGATATTGCGGCCATTGGCTCTGGGCGCCTTGCCCCGAGTGATGTCCATCACTTTATGGTAGGCATCCAGTTTTTCGCGATTACCGGTTACCACATAATTACGAATATGGGTCGACAGCTCACTCGAATACATGCGCAGCATATTGGCAGAATTGAAATAATTGTAGCGAGCTTCATGAGCCTGGCTCAGTCCCTGCTGCGACTGCAGCAGCAAATAGAGGGCACCGCCCAGCGTCAGTGCCAGTGCCAGCACCACCAGAAACACCAGGCGAATTACCGCCTTCAGGGTCAAATTCTTATGCATAGAGGCACTCCAGTCGCCAAAAACGTCTTAAAAAAACAATAATATTGTAAACGATATTTAATACATAAAACTTAATTAAATAAATACAATTTTAAAAACCGTCAAATGCGAAGACTCGCATAGAATAAAACCGGCACTTCCCCATAAAAAAACCGCCCCAATAGGGCGGTTTTTACGTCAGGCAAGAATTCGTTTAGCTCAGCTTGCCATGACACTGTTTGTATTTTTTACCCGAACCACAGGGACAGGGATCGTTACGCCCCACCTTCTGGCCTTCGCGCACGAAGGGGGCATCGCCGGAAGCGGTCGCCGAACCTTCCTCTTCCAGCAGGCTGTCTGCCGCCGCATGGCTGTAGCTCTGGGGCAGGCTTTCGGCCGCTTCACGACGTTTTTCTTCCGCCGCTTCTACCTCTTCCTGGCTCTGTACCCGCACCCGGCTCAGTATGCTGACCACTTCCCGCTTTAGGTTATCCAGCAACTGGGTAAACAACTCGTAGGATTCGCGCTTGTACTCCTGCTTGGGGTTCTTCTGGGCATAACCACGCAGATGAATGCCCTGACGCAGATGATCCATCGCCGCCAGATGCTCTTTCCACAGGGTATCCAGTGTCTGCAGCATCACCGAAGTCTCGAACTGGCGCAGCACCTCGGGCCCGACCACCGCTTCTTTCTCGGCATAGGCTTTGGCGGCGGCTTCCAGTATCTGCTCGCGCAGCTGTTCGTCGTGCAGTTTTTCATTCTCTTTCAGCCAGGCACCGACCGGCACTTCCAGCCCAAAGTCGGCCTGCAGCCGTTGTTCCAGCCCGGGCACGTCCCACATCTCTTCCAGTGACTGGGGCGGAATATACTCGTCGATAATACCGTTCAACACATCTTCGCGGATCACGGTAATGGTGTCGCTGATATCAGAGGCATCCAGCAATTCGTTACGCTGCTCGTAGATGACCTTGCGCTGGTCGTTGGCGACATCATCGAATTCCAGCAGGTTTTTACGAATATCAAAGTTTCGGGTTTCCACCTTGCGCTGGGCGTTTTCGATGGCGCGACTCACCCAGGGATGCTCGATGGCCTCGCCTTCTTCCATCCCCAGCTTCTTCATCATGCCGGTGACGCGATCGGAGGCGAAAATACGCATCAGCGCATCTTCCATCGACAGATAGAAACGGCTGGAGCCGGGATCCCCCTGACGACCGGAACGGCCGCGCAGCTGGTTATCGATACGGCGGGATTCATGCCGTTCGGTGCCGATGATATGCAGGCCACCGGCGGCGATCACCTCGTCGTGACGCAGCTTCCATGCGGCCTTGATGGCGGCAATCTGCTCTGCACTCGGGTTGTCGAGCGCCTCGATCTCGGCCTGCCAGTTGCCGCCGAGCACGATATCGGTACCGCGGCCGGCCATGTTGGTGGCAATGGTGACCACACCGGACTGGCCCGCCTGGGCGATGATTTCCGCCTCGCTGGCGTGGAACTTGGCGTTCAGTACCCGATGCGCAATACCTTCTTTTTTGAGGATACCCGACAGCAACTCGGAATTTTCAATGGAGACGGTACCAACCAGTACCGGCTGGCCCCGCTCCACGCAATCCTTGATATCCGCCACGATGGCCTGGTATTTCTCGGCGGCGGTCAGGTAGACCAGATCGCCCATGTCCTTGCGCACCATCGGCTTGTTGGTGGGAATGACCACCGTATCCAGACCATAGATATGCTGGAATTCAAAGGCTTCGGTATCGGCGGTGCCGGTCATGCCCGCCAGCTTCTCGTACAGCCGGAAGAAGTTCTGGAAGGTGATGGAGGCCAGAGTCTGGTTTTCGTTCTGGATTTTCACCCCTTCCTTGGCCTCCACCGCCTGGTGCAGACCTTCGGACCAGCGACGACCGGGCATGGTACGGCCGGTGTGCTCGTCGACGATGATCACCTCGTTGTCCTGCACTATGTAGTCGACGTTGCGCTCGAACAGGGTATGAGCCCGCAGGCCGGCGTTGACGTGGGCCAGCAGGGTAATGTTGCCGGCAGAGAACAGTGAGTCCTCTTCTTGCAGCAGCCCCATGCGCTTCAGTTCTTCTTCCACGAAGATCTGGCCGTTTTCGGTCAGCAGCGCCTGCTTGTTTTTCTCGTCCACCGTATAGTGACCGTCACCGGTATACTCTTCGGTGTCTTCCTTGTCCTGCTTGATCAGCTTGGGGATCAGGGTATTGATGCGGATATAGAGCTCGGAGCTGTCTTCTGCCGGGCCCGAGATAATCAACGGGGTACGGGCTTCATCGATCAGCACCGAATCCACTTCATCCACCAGCGCATAGTACAGCGGCCGCTGTACCCGTTGCTGGGGCGAGAACGCCATGTTGTCGCGCAGGTAGTCGAAACCGAATTCGTTGTTGGTACCGTAGGTGATGTCGGCCGCATAGGCGGCGTGCTTTTGTGCCGAATCCATGCCCGGCAGGTTGCAGTCGACGGTCAGGCCCAGAAACTCGAACAGGGGACGGTTGGCTTCCGCATCGCGGCGGGCAAGATAGTCATTCACCGTTACCACATGCACGCCGCGCCCGGTCAGGGCATTCAGATACACCGGCAGGGTGCCGGTCAGTGTCTTGCCTTCACCGGTCTTCATCTCGGCGATCTGATTATTGTGCAACACCATGCCGCCTATCAGCTGCACGTCGAAGTGACGCATCTCGAACACCCGGCGAGAGGCTTCGCGCACGGTGGCGAAGGCTTCCGGCAACAGCTGCTCCAGGGTCTCGCCCTGCTCCAGCCGACTGCGAAACTCGACGGTTTTGGCCTGTAGTTCGGCATCGGACAGCGCCTCGAATTTCGGCTCCATCGCATTGATTTCATTTACAACTTTACGTAGCCGCTTGAGTGTTCTGTCGTTACGGCTACCGATTATCATGGTAAAAAATTTAGTAATCATGTTTGGCCAATAATGATGATGGAAGATAAAACCCCGTGTGGGGCCGAACTCTAGTTAGGCAAGAAACGCGCCGGATCCAGCTGTTTATTCCCTTTTAATACTTCGTAATGCAAGTGGACACCGGTCGCCCGACCGGTTCGCCCCATCAGGGCAATATACTGCCCCTTGT
>JAAEZO010000018.1 GCA_018222825.1 Gammaproteobacteria bacterium | reverse complement strand
AGGTATCGGCATGAAACTCACAGCTGAATTGTCCCATCGCAATTTCAATCTGCGGGGCATTAAGCGGGTTGTCGAGCAACCGGTTTGCCCATAAAAAGGCATGTTCATCCATCGGGCCGCCCGGGCTGACACCAATATGCTGATGACCATGACGACCCAGATCCTGTACCAGACTCAGTGGACCGGGCGTTAAAATACGTAACGTCATGCAAGCTCCCGTTGTGGCCGGCGAGTCGCCTGGTCGGCGGCTCGGGCGTACTCATCGGCTTCAATGACGCCGCCCAGCGCTAAAAACTCGGCTCGGCTAATGGGATTGAATTTTACTCTGGCTCCCATCTCGAACATGGTCAGGTTGTCGCGCTCGAAGTCGATAAGCTCTACTGGCGTACGACCAATGATCTGCCAGCCTCCGGGTGAGGCTTTGGGATAGATAGCGGTTTGCCGATCGGCCAGGGCCAGGCTGCCTTTGGGTACTTTGGCTCTTGGTGTCTGTTTGCGCGGAATGCTGATACGCGAATCGGTGTTGCCAAGGTACGCAAAACCCGGCGCAAAACCGATGGCATAAACGCGGTAAACCGTACTGGCATGGATCTCGATTATCTGCTCGAAATCCAGGCCGGTATGGCGGCTGATGTCTTCCGCATCCAGTGAGACTTCGGGCCCGTAATAGACCGGCAGTTCAATCATCGGGCTCTGGTTGGCCTGATGCTGCATCTGTTCGGCACGATCCAGTACCTGCTTGAGCATGCGACTGAAATCCCGCAGGCCGATGGCAACCAGATCAAATGTCACCAGGATTGAAGTGTAAGAAGGCACAATATCAATGAGATATTGACTCAGTTCCGCTCTTAACAGTGGACATATTGCCGCGATCTTATCGGCTGTTTCCGGACTGGTGCGGTCAGCAACGTAGACCATCACCGTGTTTTCATTGACCGGTGTTATGGTCATTGACCACCTCCGGCTTCACCGGTCGCTGCCTGGTTACTATTCCGCCCCTTATCGCCAACCGTGCCTGCTGGCAGCAGCTCACGCAACAGCGTTGCCGTTGGCAGCGCTTGCGGACCGTCACCGTGAATGCACAGGGTGTCGGCATGAACGGAAATGGTTTGACCATCGAGCGTGGTGACGGTGCCCTGTTCGATTATCTGGCGTGCCTGCTGACAGATTTTATCCAGCTCGTGATGGCTTGAACCGGGCACATTGCGTGCAACCAGACGGCCGTTCTGATCATAGGCGCGGTCAACAAAGGCTTCGAACCACAAGCTGATGCCGTGTTCTGCGGCCAGAGCCTGATATTTTTCGTGATTCGGCACCGCCATCACCACCAAAGGCAGAGACGGGTCAAGGCGTTGCAGCGCTTCAAGCAGGGTAACGAAGACCTGATCGTCCTGCATCATGGTGTTGTACAGTGCGCCGTGTGGCTTCACGTAACTCAGCGGAACAGACTCGCTCTTGCAAATGGCCGCCAGCGCGCCGATCTGGTAAATAAACAGGGCTGCCAGTTCATCCTTGTTCATGGCAATCGCACGGCGACCAAAGCCTTGCAGGTCGGCGTAACCCGGGTGGGCACCAATACTCACCTGATGCTGTTTTGCCAGTCGGACGGTGTTCAGCATGACGGTGGGGTCGGAGGCATGCATGCCGCACGCGATGTTGGCCATGTCCAGATAAGGCATGACCTGTTCATCATTCCCCATTTTCCAGATGCCGTAGCTTTCGCCCATGTCACAATTGATTTTCATGCCGTATTCTCCCTGGTTACAGCACTGACAGTGCATTGTTCAGTAAATCGGTAATGAGCATCTTGCCCGGCGCGTGGGTGATGCAGATGGGCGGTTTGCTCTGACGAATGACGTTCTGCGGGGTGACACCACAGGCCCAGAACACCGGTACTTCACCTTCATGAATATCGACGGCCTCACCGTAGTCGGGTGAGTGAATGTCGCGGATTCCGATAGCGTCCGGAAAACCAAAATGCACAGGGGCACCGTGAGCTTTCGGGTAACGACTGGTGATCTGAATGGCGCGAATGGCATCCCGGGGCGAGAACGGGCGCATGGATACCACCATATGACCCGAAAAGCGCCCGGCAGGCTGGCAGGCGATGTGCGTGTCGTACATGGACACGTTACGTCCCTGCTCGATGTTGCGGACAGTAAGGCCTGACTGGATAAGTGCTTCTTCGAACGAGAAAGAACAGCCCAGTATGAAAATAACCAGATCACCGCGCCAGTGCTCGCTCAGATCAGACACGGAAGTGGTGAATTGACCGTCGTGGAACACATGGTATTCCGGTACATCGCGAGAGATATCGATGCCGGCACCGATTTCGGCCAGGAAGGGGTTGCCCGGCTCGGTTACGCCAAGCAGCGGACAGGCGACCGGGTTCTTCTGGCAGAACAGCAGAAAGTCATTGGCCCAGTCGGCCGGCAGCATGACCAGGTTGGCTTGCAGGTAGCCTGGGGCCAGCCCGCTGGTGGAGCCGCTATAGGCATTGTCGCGAATTTTTTCGCGCAGGGCAGACAGGGGAAGCTGTTCGACAGATGGCTGTTCATCTGAGGTTAACATCACACCACTCCTTGGCTATCACAAGTTAATAATCGGTAACAATACGGTTTCCTGAGATAATGTCTATTTATGATTTTGCAGCTAAATCGATAAAAATAATTTATCTCATAGTCGTTTATCCTGTATTTTCTTGTTTTATATCGGGATCTACCACACAAGGAAAGGTGAATATGCTTAATCTCAAGCAGCTGGAAACGTTTGTATGGATTGCAAATCTGGCCAGTTTTCGTAAGGCGGCGGAGCACTTGTGTACTACCCAGCCAGCGATTTCGACTCGGATTGCCAACCTGGAGCAAACGTTGAATACGACGTTGTTTTATCGTGAAGGAGGAGGGGTGTCGCTGACGGCAAAGGGTCGGGAACTGTTGCCGCTGGCGGAAAAAATCCTCGCTCATACCGAGCAACTGCAATACAAGGCGGATGCCGGCCAGGCGCTGTCCGGGGTGCTGCGCATCGGGGTGTCTGAAACGCTGGTGCATACCTGGCTGCCGGATTATCTCAAGCTGATTCATCAGCAATTGCCGAACGTAGACGTCGAGCTGATTGTCGATGCTACGGTGAATCTGCGTAAAGAATTGCTGGCTCGAAATGTGGATATCGCGTTGTTGATGGGGCCGGTTTCCGAACCTTCGGTCATTAACCGGCTAATTTGCGAGTATCCACTCTATTGGGTTGCCAGCAGGGACTTGCTTAACGGGCCCAAGGTGCAGCAGGAAGACTTTGTTCAATGGCCACTCATTACCTATGCCCGTAATACGGCACCCTATCATGAAATTTACCGGCATTTTAAGCAGCGACAAGGTCTGTCGGTATGCTTTTATGCCGTCAGTTCGCTTTCCGCCAGCGTTCGGCTGGTAGAGCAGGGGGTAGGGATCGCTTCGCTTCCCAAAGAGGTGATAGGCGAACAGCTGGAAAGTGGCAGACTGGTGCTGCTGGATGCCGACTGGCAGCCGAGCCCGCTGCTATTTACGGTCTCGTATATCAATGCACCGGCCAGCATGCTGATCGAGCAGGCAGTAGAATTGGTGAGCGAGGCACGAGTTAACTATGAAGTTACACGCGGAACCTTGCGTGATGTTGACTGACAGCAGCCGAACATCGACATTGAAAAACAGATACGAATCCGGCCTTATCAACCGGACCGTGATTAAGCACTCAGTGATGAAGGTTGTAAACGGTGGGGTCGTAAGGCTCCAGCTCGTATTTCGATTCCAGAAAGGTCACCAGATCAACGAGTTCCGATACCGTCATCACATCGTTGTAGACCGGCATTACCGATTTGCCGTCAACCTGAATCTTCGACATATCGTTGCCCTCTGCCAGTCGATGCGAAGGGTTGATCACCGAGGTCACCAGTTCGGCGTAGGTTTTCAGGCTCTTTGTTTGGCCACCGAGGGCAACAGACAGTTCCCAGTCTCCTTCCGGCCGTTGATATCCTTCGAGGGTATGGCAGCTCAGGCACTGCATATCTACAAATACCTGCTCTCCCTGCGCTATGTCGCCGGGCGGCAGACTGAAGCCCTTCGAGGCTTGGTCACAGCCAGCCAGCCCGAGGGCCACAAGCGAAATAATGAATAATTGCGGGCGTTTCATGTCAATTTACTCCCTTCAAGCCGGGTGCACGCCGGATAAATTCCGGGGCGTCATGTTCAGTTTAGAGCATGAAGTCGGGCGCATCGGGCAGATGAGCAATAAACACCGATGGTGGTGATAAGCTTTGCACGAGTCTGTTTATCTCTGCTGCGGCAACAGGGCCGGACTTGGTTCCCGGCCAGTATAATATGCCAGATGTTATTACGATGAGCGGGTGAGCTGATGGCGGTACGACGGGCTGAACATCATGTAACATGCTCACCGTGACTCGGATTGCCGGCGGGCCGTTAACTCATTGAACAGGGATAAGAATGACGATGAATAAAAGCGGGGAGGTTATCAGTCCCTGCATCAAACAGTGTGCACTTGATGAACATGAGGTATGCCGGGGCTGTTATCGCAGTATCACGGAAATCATCGGCTGGGGTAACAAATCGGAGGAGCAGAAAATACGCATTCTGGCCAACTGCGCCCGGCGAATGGAAGGGCTAACGGTGAGTTGAACATTCACAAAAAAAGCCAGCCTGCAGGAGGCTGGCTTATGCTGACAGGGGGTATCAGTAGTTGAAACCCATACCCAGTACGTAAGCCCAGGCACCGTCGTCAAAGTTGTCGTCGGCGCTGCTGCCGCTGTCAAACAGGAACTGATATTCGGCGCGGGCCAAAATAAAGGTAGAGGGGAGTACATAATATTTAAGGCCCAGCTCCAGACCACCTACACCGGTATCCTTCACACCATCACCATAAATACCACCGAGAGAGGCACCGACAAAGGGGCGTGTCTGGTGCTGGCCAAAGTGATAGTCGACATAGCCGCGAGTGCTGCCGTTCCAGGCATCGTCGCCATTCTCTACGCTGGCGTAGTTGACACTCTGGCGAACCCCGGCCACCGTTCTGTCGGATAAAAACCAACCCACATCACCCGATACACCGAAGGTGCCGTTATCGAAATCCTTGCTACTGGTACCGGCGCCGGACAGCGTAAACTCCCGATCGCCAACTTTGGGACCAAACTCATGGGATGACATACCCTGGGCCTGGATATAGGCGGGGGCCAGCGAGGCGCTGACGCATAGTGCAATTGAAAACTTCTTGATCGTATTCATGAGCAACTCCTTTCGGGACTTATAAAACACCAACCAAGCACTCAAATTGTCGTCGATATGTAGTTCGACCTGTAGCCGTTGCAAACACTTCAACCAGACACTTTTGAGACTAATTTCTGCTTGCTATCAATCTGCGTTATTGCCAGCAGACTCGTTCCATCCTAATGCAGCGACCAGCAGACAGCCAGTGATTATTAAATAAACGATTTGGTTCCTCAAAATAAGTGATATTTAAACCTTAATTATAGACCTTTGGGTTGAAAGCCCTGATTAGCACGGGTCTGTGCTGATGGCAGCCTGGATGCAGGACGGCAGCGCCGGCTGCAATTTGCTCCAAGTCATTGAGCTGACAACAGATGCTATAGTGTTAGGCAGCCATTCCATGGCAAGCCCTCTCTCCGATTATTGCTGTACGCTGGCCTGAAACAAGGATGTGACGATGGCAGACTCCAGTATTTCCCTGTTGTGGAAACAATTTTACGAAAGCCTGACCGATACCAGCGATGCCCTGGGGGTGAGCGGACTCAATTGGCAGGATCTGGCGGTCGCCGCCGTGGGGCAACTGCTGGTCTCGGTGATGATACTGGTGCTGTTTGGTACAGTGTATTGGCTGTTGGCCAATCTGCTCAGGCTGGTGCTGGGCCGCGCCAACTATGGCATGCGGCCTTTTATGTCGGCCAGAACCGTGCTGCGTTACCTGCTGGGACTGGCGGGCATTGTCGCTATTCTGGCGCAATACGGTGCCCCCGACGGTTTGCTCAAGGGGGCCGCCCGGGCCGGACTGATGGCATTGGCCTTTTATGTGCTCTGGCTGCTGTTGTCTCGCGGCCTGACCTCCAGCCTGTCACGGCATCATATCGACTCGTCGCTGGAACAACTGTGCAAGAACACCCTCTCGGTGTCGCTTATTGCCATGGGCGCCATTACCGTTATGGCCCAGTTCGGCTTCGATGTGCTCTCTATCGTTGCCGGTCTGGGGATTGTCGGTATCGCGGTCGGTTTTGCGGCCCAGTCCACGCTGGCCAACTTTATTGCCGGTATCACTCTGCTTATCGAGCGGCCGTTTCGCATCGGTGACTGGGTACAGATTCACGGTGAAGAGGGGCGGGTGGTGCGTATCGCTTTTCGCACCACCTGGCTACGCACTCGGGATAATATTTTTACCATGATCCCCAACGAAAGCGTGGCCACCTCCGATATCATCAACTTCAGCGCCGAAGGGCCCACCCGCATTCGTATTCCTCTCGGTATTGCCTATAAAGAGTCGGTCGAGCAGGCACGGGCGGTGATCATGCCGTTGCTGAGTGCTCATCCCATGGTGATCAAAAACAACCAGATGCAACCCAGAGTCCAGCTACGCGAGCTGGCGGATTCGTCGTTGAACCTGAGTGCTCAGGTGTGGGTACGGGCGGAAGATGTGGAAGTGAAGGGGCGTATCTCCTGCGAGCTGCTGGAGGCCATCAAGCAGGGTCTGGATGATGCCGGTATCGAAATGCCCTTTCCTCACCTGCAGTTGTTTATCGACGAGGCCAAGGGGCTGGCACCCTGGCTTGACCGACAGGGTAGGGCGAGTGAGTCGAACACCGAACCGGGTACGGATTAAGCCGATAATGAATGCGGGCTGGGCGTTCCATCAGGATGTTATTGCCGCCGCCCGCAGGCCAATAGACTCAGTGTTGCTGGTTAATCTCCGCAGCCAGCTGATCGGCGACCCGATCCCAGGCTCCGGCCAGGGCGCGCACCAGGGCCGGATAGCCGTCGTCGGTCAGCGGCTGTTCAACCCGAAAGCCGGCCTGTTTCAGCAGGCGACCGCTGCCATCCAGCAGTTGCCATTGGCCCTCGGCCAGGGCCATGCCGTCGTGATGGCCTTGAAAACGGCCCACCTGAATTCGAATGTCTCTGACCGGTACGCCGTCCAATATCGGCTGGCCTTTATTGACCACCTGCGCCCGGGGAAGGCTGAGCGTCAGCCGCTGCTGCAGCTGTTGTTGCAGCTGTTTGCCCAGATCTTCGGCCCACAGGTGCTGGCGCGCCTGATATACCTCAATGTCGTTCAACTGCATCACGATACCGTCACTGTCCAGGTGGCCGGCAATGCCGACCGGAGCCACGGTAATGGCCAGGGCGTGCGGGTATTGCTGTGCGGGTGCCGTTGATGGCAGCAGATAGCTGGACGGCGCGGAGTCGCTGCCGGCGCATCCGCTCAGACCGAGCAGCAGGCTGAGTACCAGGCCGGGCAGTAACGCCGGCCGGGTGCGAAAAGTCGTTATCATTTTCTGGCCCTCGGTTGTGGGTCTTCGCTGAGTTTCTTGTCAAAGATCAGGGCGTTGGGCTGATCGTTCAGGGTGCGTACCACCGGCTGCAGATCCCGCATCAGTTTTTCCAGTCGCGACAGGGTCTGGGTCAGCTCGTTGTAGCCCTGAGAATCGGGGGCAAAGCCCTGCAGGGTGTCGCGTAGCTGGCGCATGGTGGTGTTCACGTTTTCCGGCAACTGGCTGGTGGCCGGATCTGCCAGCAGCGCATCGACCGAGGCGGCAATGCCGTTGACCTTGTCCATGGTCTGCTGGGTGCTGGCCAGGGTCTGGTTGAGGGTGTCTAACACCGGCTCAATCTGCAGGTTGTTCAGCTTGTCGAGCAGGTTGGACACCTTCTGTTCAATCTGGGCGAAGCCGCCGGAGGTGGTGGGAAACACCTGTTTTTCTACAAAGGTCATGCGCTGAAAGGGCACCGCTTCTTTATAGAAGTTGAGATCCACGAACAGGGCGCCGGTGAGCAGGTTGCCGGCCTTGAGCGAGGCGCGCAGGCCATGGTCAAACATGCGCTCCAGCCGCTGTTGCCACTGTTCGGTGTTTACGTCCTGCTCGGTGTCGTCGAAGCGCTGGGGCTCGATGCGGATCAGCACCGGAATGGCAAAGCGGCTGAGCGAGTCGGGCTGGGGCGCGGTAAAGTTCCAGGGCACGCTGACCACGGTACCGATGCGCACCCCCCGGTATTCCACCGGGGCGCCGGGGCTCAGGCCGCGTACCGTGTCGTCCACCAGCATCACATATTCCAGGTACTGGCCATAGCGGCCTTCCTTGGCGCTGTCTTCATCGCTGAACAGCACGTAGTTGGCGCCTTCCTTGGCCTGGCGGCCGATGGAAGCATTTTCGGGCACGCCGAAGGTGATGCCGCCGCCGATCAATGATTCAAACGAGGCGACATTTACCCTAAACCCTTCTGAGTCCAGCCGTACATCCAGGCCGGAAGCGGTCCAGAAACGGGTGGTGTTGGTGACCAGTACCTCGTAGGGAGACTGAATATAGAGCCGGTGGCGCATTTCCCGTTTTTCCGGATCGAAATGGCTGTCTTCCACCCGGCCGACGGTATAGCCCTGATAGGTCACCGGATCGCCGGTGGAAATGGCATTACCTACCTGGCTTATCAGATTGATGCGCAACCCGGCGGCATCGGGCGGGGCGACCGGTGGTTGTTCCAGTACGTCGAATACCTCTTTCGACACCTCGCTGCTACCGGGTAACAGCTGAATGTAGGCACCGGACAGCACGGTACCCAGGCCGCTGACGCCCTCGCGACCGATGCGCGGCTTGACCACCCAGAACCGGGTATCTTCGCTGAGCATGCTTTCTGCCTGCGGGCTCATGCGGGCGGTGATCTCCGCATGGCTGAGATCGTCCGACAGGCTGACCTTTTCTACCCGGCCCACTTCCACGTTGCGCGTCTTGATCAGGGTCTTGCCGGCTTCTATGCCTTCGGCATTATCCATGATCAGGGTGATGGAGGGTCCCAGTTTGCTCAGGTTATCGTAAATCATCCAGGCGCCAATCAGCAGCGCCACCAGAGGAACGATCCAGATGGGAGAGAGAGAACGCTGGGGCCGTCGTTCGGCGCGCACGGGGTCAGACATGAGAAGATTCCTTGGATGGACCCTGGGGTCCGGTAGCAGATAAGTCTGTGTGTGGTGGGGGGCTGGCGCCCTGCCAGATGCTGCGTGGGTCAAACATCATGGCCGCCAGCATGGTCAGTACCACTACGGTAGTAAAGGCCAGCGCACCGGCACCGGGCTCGATGGACATGATGGAGCCGTTGCGGATCAGGGCCACCAGAATGGCAACCACAAACACGTCCACCATGGACCAGCGGCCGATAAACTCGGTAATACGATAGAGGCGAATACGGCTCAGGCGGCTCAGGGGCCGCTGTTGCCGGCGCACCACATAACAGAGCCACAGCAGGGCCAGCATCTTGCTGACCGGCACCAGCACGCTGGCGACAAAGATGATCAGGGCGATGGGAAAGTCGCCATTCTGCACAAACAGCAGCACGCCGCCGATGATGGTCGACGGCGTGGTATCGCCCAGCGACGTGGTGATCATGATGGGGTAAAGGTTGGCCGGCAGGTACATCACCACCGAGGCGGCCAGCAGGGCCAGGGTGACCTGATTACCGGGATGATAGGGATGCAGCGGCTCGTCGCAACGCCGGCAGCGGCCCTTGCCGCTTTCCGGCAGCCGATTGACCAGGCCACAGGTGTGGCAGCCGCTCAGGCCCTGCTCGGAGGCGGCAACGCCAACTTTGGCACCGGAAGGCGCCAAGGGCTCTTTATCGAGTGAAAACCACAGCCAGTCGCTGTCCACCGATTGAGTGGTCAGCAGCAACAAGAGGGCATAGACACAGAACGACCAGAACGACAGCCCAAGCTCGACATGGGCCATGCCGACGATCTTGATCAGGCTGACCAGAGTGCCGATCACGAATACATCGGCCATCATCCAGGGGGTAACATGGCGCAGGGTACGGGCCAGCTGTCGGCTGCGGGGCAGGGGCCGGCGCAGAATCAGCCCAAGGCACAGCCAGCTCAGGCTCAGCAGATAAATGGTGGGCAGCACGATCACAGTCAGCAACACGCTCAGCGCCACCAGTGGCTGATGCAGGCCAATGAGCGTCGAGGCGGTTTCGGTCAGCTCGATACGATTACCGATACCGCTGATATCGAAGCTGATAAAGGGAAAGGCCACCGACAAGGCCAGGGTGATCAGGGTGGCGATGGCCAGTGCCAGGCTGCGCTCGGCCGGGTTGGTATGTCGGCGAACCAGCGTATGGCCACAGCGCGGGCAGTCGGCTTTTTCACCCGATTTAAGCGATGGTAACGCCAGCAACAGATCGCACTCATGACAAACACGCAGCCGGCGACGCGACACGATGGGGCGAGTATGTCGATGAGCGGTGGGCAATGGCGCGACGCTATTTTCTTCAGGCAATGAGGGTTTGGCCAATGAGGAGGGCAACTCCAGAATAATACCAGTGAGTGTTTGATACTACGACAGTTTTCGGCTGTGCTCCAGTACCGTATCACAAGGTCACCGGCTTGTTGGAGTCGGCGGCTTTTGTGCTGTCAAAACAGCAAATTCATTGATAACTGATTGTTTGGCCAATGATTGCGCTATACCCATTTTAAAATAGTGGGCTTGCTTTATAATGGTCGGCTTATCACTTACCCCTCGTTTTTGGAATGCTTCAATGAGTCATACCCGCGCCATGACCTTGCTGTTGGTCGACGACAGCAAAGTTGCCCGCCTCAGTCTGATGCGTCAACTGAAGGCTCTGCCCCTTGAACTCGAGATACTACAGGCCGCGTCGGCGGACGAAGCGCAGGTGCTGATGCAGGAACGGCAGGCCGATGCGGCGCTGATCGATTTCAATATGCCGGGACGGGACGGCATTGAGCTCGCCACCGAGTTTTGCCACACTCATCCGACGATGAAAATGGCATTGGTGACGGCCAATATTCAGGACGCACTGATACAACGGGCGCAAGATCTGGGTATGACCTTTCTGGGCAAACCGACTCGGCCGGACGATCTTGCCCGCTTTATTGAGGGTGTCGAATGACATGGATGCTGACCGACGATGAGCATGATGTCATCGTCGAACTGATGAATATCGGCGTCGGTCGCGCCGCGAGCGCGCTGTCGCAACTGGTGCAGGACGAGGTGCTGCTGTCGGTGCCCAAGCTGCAGTTTCTTGAATCTGCCGATGCCAAAGCCGTGTTTTGTCGCTCCATGCCGGATCTGCTGGCGGGCGTGATGCAGGATTTTCAGGGCTTCATGAGTGGACGGGCGGCGCTGCTGTTTCCTGAAGAGCGCAGCCTTGAACTGGTGCGGGCCATACTGGGTGCCGACATGTCGGCGGATGAAATTACCGAACTGGAACAGGAAACCTTGGCCGAGCTCGGTAATATTCTGCTTAACAACTGTCTGGCCACCCTGGCCAACCTGCTGAACCGGCAAATTCAGACCGACTTGCCGCAGGCGTTCAATGTGGACACGCCGCATCTGCTGAATCGGTTGTCGTCGCACGGACAGGATGGTTGCTGCATGATCATGCTGGTGCAGATTGATTTCAGTTTGCGCGCGAGCGATCTGCAGGGATACCTGGCGTTTCTTATCGATCTGCATTCGGCGGACGCCTTCATCGAAGCGTTGCGCCACTATCTGGCCGAGCTGACGTAATGACGATGACGAATCAAGCGCGGATGGCAAACCAACAGCACATGAGCATGGTGACCCTGGATTATATTGAAGGCGGTATCATGCTGCTGGATGGTGAGCAACGGGTGCGATTCTGGAATCAGTGGCTGGTGCGCTATACGGGCATTGATGCCGATATGGCCTGTGGCCAGAAACTGGAGCAGTTGTTTGACGATCCCCTGCCGGCCGTGGTGCTGTCGGCGATTGGTGATGCCTGTGAACACCGCTTGTCTCGTCTGTTGTCTCATCAGCTGCATGCCCGGTTACTGCCCTTGTATAGCCGTAACGTAACCGGTGCCCGCACTCCGGTTTATCATTCGATGCTGTTACGCCCGCTGGACGACAGTGAAGGCTTGACCCTGGTGCAGCTGCACGACACCACCAATGCGGTGCGACGCGAGCGACATCTGCGCGATAAAGAGCAGGCATTGCGCAAGGTGCACCAGGTACTGACCGAAGAAAAACAGTTTATCGATACGGTACTCAAGACCATCAGTGCGCTGGTGGTGGTGACCGACCCCCATGGACGCATCGTCAACATCAACCGCAGTTGCGAGTTGCAAACCGGCGTCGGTGAAGAAGAAGTACGCGGCCAGCCGCTGAAAATGTTGCTGGGTCTCGACAGCCTCAAACACCTGCCGGATGGCCGCTGGCAACATGATGAGCCCCGACCCTTTACCTGTCGCATGAGCAGTGCCGGCGGTGAGTCGATGCATATTCGCTGGACGGTCAAGGCGGTACGTGACAGCGAGCAACTGCCTCGTTACCTGATCTATACCGGGCAGGATATTACCGAACGGGAGCGGGCCGATGCCCTGTTGCGCCTGGAGCGGGAAATGCTGGAAATGGCGACCGCCGGCGAACAGTCCGCCAACATAATGACCCATGTCTGTCTGGCACTGGAACGGCAGCTGGACGCCTGCCGGGTTGCGGTGCTGCAGATGGATGCAAATGGGCGGTTGCGGGTGGAATACGCCCCCGGTTTGCCTGAATCTTTCTCTCAACGGCTGCATCAGCTGCAAACAGACACCCTGCTGCGGGTATTGCTGCCGGGTTTGCAGAACGGCCACTTGCAGGTGTTTGTGACTCGAGACCCGGGCACGCACTGGCAGCAATGGCAGGCGCTGGCCCGGGAGCATGAGATGAGCGGCTGCTGGCTAATGCCGATTCAGGCCAGTCCGCAGATGTCGCAGAATCTGCTGGCGGTGTTTCCCCGCCATAAAAGTCATCCCAGCCCGCATGAACAGATGGTGATTCAGCGAATATCGCATTTGACGGCGCTGATTCTGGAGCGGCAGCAACAGCAGGAACAGATTCAATATCTGGCACTGCACGACTCGCTGACCGGCCTGGCCAATCGCAGCCTGTTGAATGAGCAGCTGATGCGCAGCATTCACCGGGCGCGGCGTGAGCAGCAGTCCTTTGCTTTGTTGTTTATCGATTTGGACGGTTTCAAGGCACTGAACGACACCCATGGTCACGACGCCGGCGATGCCTTGCTGACGGCCCTGGGCCTGCGGTTGAAGAACCGCTTTCGCGCCACCGATTGCTGTGCCCGTATCGGTGGGGACGAGTTTGTGATCCTGCTCGATTCGGTGAAAGATGAGGCGATGACTCAATGTATTGCCGAGTCGATACTGGAGCTGTTGTCTGCGCCCTTGCCCTGGGGAGAGCATCAATTGCAAGTATCGGCCTCTATCGGCATTGCACTGTATCCGCAAGACGGTGACAGTGCCGACGAGCTGTTGAGCCGGGCCGATGATGCCATGTATGACGCCAAGGGCGGAGGCAAAGGACGGATCTGCCGTTTAGCCTCGGCCGTTTAACCCACGTGCTTCAGCGTGTTTTCTGCCGAGAAGCAGCTGTGCGGTAGGTGACGCCATGAACGAAAAAAGGCCCCGCAGTGCGGGGCCTTTTGGTCTGCATTAGCTGTCAGGCTATTGTCTATTAGACAATGGCAGCCAGGGCGTCACACAGGGCGTCGATGTTCGACTTGGTGATGCCGGCAACACTGATGCGGCCGGATCCGACGATGTAGATGCCGAATTCGTCGCGCAGACGATCAACCTGATCCTTGTTCAGGCCGGAGAACGAGAACATGCCGTTCTGACGGGCGATAAAGCTGAAGTCCTTGTTCACGCCGCGGCTGGACAGTTTTTCCACAAACAGGGTGCGCATTTCCTGAATGCGGTCACGCATTTCGGCCAGCTCTGCCAGCCAGTCCTGATACAGCTCGGGATCGTTGGCCACAATGGCGACCACGTTGGCACCATGAGACGGCGGGTTGGAGTAGTTGGCGCGGATAATGCCTTTCACCTGGCTGAACGAGGTGTTGGCGGTATCGGCGTCTTTGGCGACCAGGGTGAAGGCACCCACGCGCTCGTTGTACAGACCGAAGTTCTTGGAGAAGGAGCTGGCAATCAGCAGCTCTTCGTTGTGCTCGGCAAATACCCGCAGGCCGTAGGCGTCTTCTTCGATACCCTTGGCAAAACCCTGATAGGCGAAGTCGAACAGCGGCAGCCAGCCTTTTTCGGCAGACAGCTTGGCCAGCTGTTCCCACTGCTCGGCAGTAGGATCGATACCGGTCGGGTTGTGGCAGCAGCCGTGCAGCAGTACCACGTCACCGGCCTTGGCCTGGGCCAGATCGGCCAGCATGCCGTCAAAGTCCAGATCCTTGGCGTCGGCGTTGTAGTAGCCGTATTCCTTCACTTCCAGACCGGCAGCATTGAACACGGCTCTGTGGTTGGCCCAGGTCGGGTTGGAGATCCAGATGGTGTTGGTGTCGAGCTGGCGGGCGATGAATTCACCGGCGATGCGCAGTGCACCGGTGCCACCCGGCGCCTGGGCGGTACGGGCACGCTTATCGGCAATAATAGCCGCATCGGCACCAAACAGCAGTTGTTGCACAACCTGACCGTAAGCCTCGATGCCTTCTATGCTGAGATAGTTTTTGGTGGTTTGCTCTTGCACCAGACGGGCTTCGGCTTTTTTAACGCAGCGCAGCACCGGCGTCTGGCCGGCTTCATCTTTATAGATACCCACGCCCAGGTTGATTTTGTCGGTACGGGGATCTTTGCGGAAAGCATCGGTCAGGCCCAGGATGGGGTCGGCCGGTGCAGCAGTGACCTTCTCAAACATAGTCTTGTTAAATCCTTGTAGTAAAGAGTGTCTTTCGGGTCGCAGAGCGCGACAGCCCCTAGTTATAACACTTGCGGCCTCATTAAAAAACGGCTTTCAGCGCTGAATCGGTACCGATTTTGCCAGTGCCGGATGAACCAGCAGCCAGTAACAGCCGAGGGCCAGCCAGGCACAGAGCGTCATCACCAGCGCCATGGGCAACACGGAAGGAACCGCGCTGGCATTGACCGCGAAGGTGGCCACGGCGCCGAGACCAAAACGCGTGGTACCGGCAAGGGCCGCGGCGGTGCCGGCGACTTCGGGAAAATGGCTGAGCAGGCCGGCCATGGCATTGGCCCCAACCAGGCTTATCTGGGCAATCAGCAGCATCACCGGCAGCACTATGCCCCAGAGGCCACCGAACCCGGTAACGGCATTGACAATCAGCGCCAGGGCGGCGAGTGCCGCCAGAGACAGCCCCAGTTTGAGCAGCCGATCGCAGCCCAGGGTTTTGACCAGCCGGCTGTTGGCGAACGTCAGCACCATCATCAGCAGTATGTTCATGCCGAACAGCAGGCCGTAGTGCTGGGCCGGCACCTGAAACAGCTCGATGTACACCAGCGGCGAGCCGGAAATAAAGGCGAACATGGCGGCGGTGGTCAGCGCCCCACACAGAATGTAACCCAGGGCCGCCCGGTGGCGCAGTATCTTGCCGTAGTTGTGCAGCACCGGCAGCAGTTGAAAGGGCTGGCGTAATTCCGGCTTGAGGGTTTCCGGAATCCTGATGGCCAGCATGATGGTCACCAGCAGACCGATGACGGCGAGCAGGATGAAAATACTGTGCCAGTGGGCCACCAGCAACAGGTAGCCGCCAATCAACGGCGCCAGTAGCGGCGCCAATGTCATCACCAGGATCACCATCGACATGACTTTGGCAAACATGTCTCGCTCGAACATGTCTTTCAGCAGGGCATTCAACACCACGGAGCCTGCCGCACCGCCGAGAGCCTGCAACAGTCGAAAGGCCATCAGGCTTTCGATACTGTCGGCCGTGGCGCAGCCCAGGCTTGCCAGGGTAAACAGGGTCAGGCCGCCCAGCATGACCGGTTTGCGGCCCACCGCATCGGCCAATGGGCCGTAAAACAACTGACCCAGTGCAAAGCCGGCGAGAAATATGCTGATGGTAAGCTGGGCCTGGGCCACCGGCACGCTCAGATCGTGCGCTATGGTGGGCAGACTGGGCAGATACATGTCGATGGCAAGGGGAGTCAGGCCGGCAAGGCAGGCAAGCAACAACAGCAAGGAAAGGGGCAGGCCCATGGATTCATCCGGACAGGGTAGAGAGAAAGGATTTAAACATGATAATGATTATCATGCAAAAACAGGAGCCGACAGATGGCGCATGAGTCACAGATAAGTATCTGATCTGTAGGGTCGAATTTATTCGACCAATGGCGTTGCACCGAGATTGGGCCGGTCCAATAAATTGGACCCTACTGGCTTGCGCCGCATAAACGGATGCTTACGGGTGTCACTGACTGCCGGCTAATCAAGACTCCGGCCGGTAGGGGTAGATATGCAGCCGGGGGATCAACGGCTCGTCGGTGATGCGGGCGGCCCGGCGCTTGCGGGTGGTGGCGGGCGGGTAGTTAGCGAGCGCGGTGACTGCCGGCAGCTCGTCCTGACACAGCAGCAATGGCAGGTGGGCCTTGACCTGTTGCTGGCGCGGTTTTATCTCTTCGCGCCAGCGCACATTAACCATGGGATGGGTTTTTACCGGCCGGCGCAGACGCAGCTCGACCCCCGGCGGCAGCCGCTTCACGTCGTAGATTTCTCTGTCCACACACTGTATCCAGGTCTGGGCGTCGGTCAGCGGCGGCGGCGACAGCCGGGCGTCGGTGAGTTGCTTGACCAGTTTATCCTTGTCGATCTTCTGAATGATCTGTTTGTTGGCCCAGGTAAAGCCGAGTCGCGACACCGGGTGCGGCAACAGTACCAGCTGGCGGTAAACCTGCAGGGTAATGAGGCCGGGCAGGGTGTCGTGCACCAGGGCAAATTTCTTATCGCGGCCTTCGGTTTCCTGCACCTGAGCCCGAAATTCCCCCTTGAGCCGGTTGATGGCGTCGGTTACCTCCTGCAACTGTGGCTTGAGCGCCGTGGGCAGTACCAGATAGCCGGGCAGGCGAAAGCTGGCCTTGGACGAACAGCCGGGCCGAATATACCACTGGCGATAACCGTCTAGCGTTGCTGCGATGGCTGCCGCCCCATCGAGCCGGGATACCTCGATGTGCGTGACCGGCTCGTGCTCGTCGCCGCTGGCCACATCGGGCAGGGGGAAGCAGCAGGCATTCACCGGCGCCGTGTCGGCCGCCTGGGTGATCAGATCTGACAAGGCCGCCATGGCGGTTTCGAGTTCACTAAAGGTATGACGCAGTCGGGCCGCAGGAGTAAACATTTTATTATGCCAACATACATAAGAAGAACTTCAATGTAGCAGTCGGCCTACTCATGTGCAACCACTCGTTGAGCAGGATCATAAAGGCGCCTACCGGCGTTTATATGCCTGCTGCCTTCAATTTGTCATTCAACCTTTACCCGATGTTCATCTTCGGTTTCTACAGTGGCTTTTTCTCGCTAAAGCAGAGGGTGACATGAAACGACGCGACTTTCTTCAGGGCATGGCGGTGCTGGGCGGTGGCCTGTTGCTAAGCAAGACGCCGGCCATGGCCGCTACCGGCCAGCCGCAACAGCAAAGCGGCATTCAGATAGGAGATGTGCTCGCCAGCAGCGCCATCGTGTGGGGCCGCAGCGATCGTCCGGCAGGTATGTGGGTGGAGTGGGACACCGATGATACTTTTACTCTGCCCAGGCGAGTTCGCGGACCCTGGGCCTTGTCGCCCAGCGACTTCACCAGCCGGGTTGAACTCACCGGGCTGCCTGCCGGTCGTCGCATTCATGTGCGGGTGGGCTACAGTCATGCCGGTAATGGTGAAGTAACCGAGTGGGTGAAAGGCAGCTTTATGACGGCGCCCACCGCCGTTGGGCCGGTGCGCTTTCTCTGGTCCGGCGATACCGCCGGACAGGGGTATGGTATTAATCCGGAAGTGGGCGGCATGAAAATCTACCGCACCATGGCCGAGCAGGAGCCCGACTTTTTTGTGCACAGCGGCGACACCATCTATGCCGATGGCCCCATTCCCGAGCAAATAGAGGTGGAAGACGGCAAGGTGTGGAAAAACCTGGTCACGCCCGAAGTCAGCAAGGTGGCCGAAACCCTCGAGGAGTTCCGTGGTCGTTACCGCTATAACCTGATGGACGAGAACGTGCGGCTGTTCAACAGCCGGGTGGCCCAGATATGGCAGTGGGACGATCACGAGGTGGTGAACAACTATTCCGCCTCGAAAGACTTGAGCGACGATGCCCGTTATCGGGTGAAAAGCGCCGCCCTGTTGCAGGCCCGGGCCACCCGCGCCTTTTTTGACTATGCACCCATACGCCGCAGCGGCCCCGAAGGCGGCGAGCAAATCTATCGCAGCCTGCCGTTCGGCCCGCTGCTGGACCGCTTTGTGCTCGACATGCGCTCTTACCGTGGCCCCAACAGTGCCAACCTGCAAACCCGGCCCGGGGCCGACACCGCCATTCTGGGGCAGACCCAGGTAGACTGGCTGCTGGCGCAGCTTAAAGCCTCGACCGCCGCCTGGAAGGCGGTGTTCTGCGATATGCCGCTGGGCTTGCAGGTCGCCGACGGTGATACCCGGTGGGAGGCGGTGGCCAACGGCGATCACGGCCCGGCAAAGGGCAGAGAGCTGGAAATTGCCCGGTTGCTCAAGGGCATTAAAGACGCGGGCATTAAGAATGTGGTCTGGTTTACCGCCGACGTGCACTACACGGCGGCGCACTATTACGATCCGGCCAAAGCCGGTTTCAACGACTTTGCGCCGTTCTGGGAGTTTGTGTCCGGGCCGCTGAATGCCGGCAGCTTCGGCCCCGGCAAGGTGGACGACACCTTTGGCCTGCAGGTGGTCTACGAGAAATCACCCGCCACACAGAACCTGTCGCCGCTGGCCGAGCTGCAGTTCTTCGGTCAGGTGGACATAGACGCCGAAAGTCGGGCCATGACCGTCATCCTCAAGGATCTCAACAACGAAACCCTGTTCACCAAGGTACTGCAACCCGCCTGAGCCCCCCGGCAAAAGCATCTGGCCCGCACCGCGGGCCATTTTTATATAGGTCTCAATTGAAATAATCTGCCAGCGCGTCAAAATAAGACGCAAAATTACAGATTTGCAACCGGGATGATCGCCAGCAAGGTCCGGCGGTAGCGTGGGCGCTGTTCAAAGCGATGGATTAATGTGGTTGATTTTTCTCCGGGCTGATTAGGAAATCGAGCGGACTGTGGGTGCCGGCAAAATGCTGACCAATCACATGGGTATAAATCTGGGTGGTTCGCACGTCACTGTGGCCCAGCAGCTCTTGTACGGTTCTGATATCGCGACCGGCTTCGAGCAGGTGGGTGGCAAATGAATGACGAAAGGTATGGCAACTAATACGTTTGTTATTGATGCCTGCTTGTCTAACCGCTTTCTTCAGTGCTCTGCGTGGCACCGAGTCATGCAGGTGGTGCCGGCAAACCACTCCGGTAACAGGATGCTTGCACAAGCTGACGGACGGAAAAACAAACATCCAGGCAGGTTGACGAAAGGCATTGGGGTATTTTTTGCCAAGGGCGAAAGGCAGTGACGGGCCAACACCTTTCAGATTATCTGCCTGCTGAATCAATAAGGCGCTTTCTATCTGCTGGCGTAGCATGCCGTGAAGCCGCTGGCTTAACATGGTTTTTCTGTCTTTATTGCCCTTGCCGTTGCGCACCGTGACAGAGCCGTCGCTAAAGCCAATGTCTTGCACACGAAGCCGCAGACATTCTGTGATTCTCAGTCCGCTGCCATAAAGCAAAGAGAAAATCAGTTGGTTGCGTGCATCCAGTGGTTTGAGGATTAACGCTACCTCGGCCTGGGTAAGCACGACGGGAATAGAACGATATTGAGTGGCGCGGTGAAAATCCAGTTCGCCCAGTTCGATGTTCAATACCTTGTGATACATAAAGGCCAGGGCATTGAGGGCCGTTTTTTGCGTGTTGACGGCAACATGACACTCGGCAGCCAGCCAGGTGAGGAAACTTCGCACCTCGGGCCCACTCATATCGGCCGGATGGCGAAGTTGATGAAACCGAATATACCGCTTGATCCAGTGCAGGTAGGTTTTTTCGGTTCTCATGCTGTAGCCGCCTAAGCGCAGCTCTTGGCGTATGCGATTCAAAAACGGACTGGCAGCCATGGCTTCAACCCTCTTGCTGTAATCTGTATATATATACAGTATATTTCACTCTGTGTGGTTTGCATGCGCGTTATCAACAACGCATGCGCGTGTACAGCAGCCAGACGTAGAAAAGTGTTTTAAATTTATGGGATTAGAGCGTAATGATTTAGATAACGAGCCAAGTGGTGTAGATATTGAGCGTGCTCACTTTTATCATCGAGTTATTGCTCTAAAAGAGAGAAAGTAATTTTATAATCAGAGGGTTATAAAATTTATTGAATGTATGGGTTTGAACATATATGCGCATGCTCACTATTAAAATGTTAGGCCTTTTCATCTGCACAGCACTCATCTTGAAGAAAGCTAATCACTGATTGCAATTTTTCGTATTCTGCAATGCAATATAGGGTTCTACTTTCACGGCGTTGAGAAATCAAACCTGCAGACACTAAACTTGAGATATGATGAGACAGTGTTGAGTTTGGAATATTGAGCTTTTCTTGTAAACCACCCACGGCAATACCCTGGTGTCCCGCCCTAACAACGCTCTTATATATCTTTAGTCGAGTTGGATGCCCCAGTTCTTTCAATGCCTTAGCGATAATTTCTATGTTCATTTGATCACTTCCTTAAAACCATATTTCGATATTACCAGAAATAACTTGACGCGACCAGTTATTGGCTTTATATTTCGATATATCTAGTAATACAGAGAAAGAATAATGTTCAATATTGATTTCAAGATGGTGCAAGACACCTTAAACATGTTCGTCTTTTTGGCTGTGGAACTTACTATCCTATTCCTTTTGATTAGCTACTTAGTGGGTATACTGCAGGTGTATATTCCCCCTGCTAAAATACAAAGTATTTTAAGTGGTAAAAAAGGTAAGGGTTACGTTGTAGCAGGCTTATTAGGTGCAATTACCCCCTTTTGCTCTTGCTCAACAATTCCCTTCTTAAAAGGCTTATTAAGGGCGAGGGCCGGTTTTGGCACCATGATGGTCTTTCTATTTGCAAGTCCGCTTTTAAATCCAATCATTATTGGCCTGTTTGCTGTAACTTTTGGATTACAGGTGACGGTGTTCTACTTTACTATGGCCATGGGGGTATCTGTTGTTGCTGGCTATACGTTAGAAAAGTTAGGGTTTGAGAAATACGTTAAACCAGAAGCATATTTAGCCCCTGAATCAAAAGGCTGTGGCTCAACATGCAGTGCAAATAATACCCCTGTAAATAAATGGAAGAAAATTTGGGACACAACCTGGATTGATTTTAAAAAAGTACTGCCTTATCTGATTGGTGGTATTGCTCTCGGATCATTGATTTACGGTTTTATGCCAACTGAGTTTGTGGCAAAGATTGCAAATGAAAATAACCCTTTTGCAATTCCAGTGGCGGCGGTTATCGGTATTCCATTGTACATTCGTGCGGAAGCGGTAATACCTCTAAGCGCAGCGTTAGCTGCTAAAGGCATGAGCCTTGGGGCTGTAATGGCCTTAATCATTGGCAGTGCTGGTGCGAGTTTAACGGAAGTGATTATGCTGAAGTCAATTTTTAAAAATACTATGATTGTTGCGTTTTTAGCGGTGATCCTTTCAATGGCGGTTAGTGCAGGGTATCTGTATTCTGTAATATTTTAGGAGTATGGTGTTGAGCCTAACAAACGCCTGCAATCGGACAGTCAAACCTGTCACTTTTTGTGCAACCTCGCACAAAAACCGCCAGTTTTGCCTGCCGTTGAGGCGGGCGTTATAGGTAAAAGGAGTAATTCATGCCAGAAGAAAAAAATAGCATTGATGCTTCTATAGAGGCATTGGATGCTTATATAGAAAAAAACAAAGATGAAGGGCGTCGTATATTCTCCTATTTGAGGATGTTTAGCATAACCATTTTAATGGTCATCCTAATGCTCTATATTTTACCGCTATATATGACTGCCGCTATACCTGATTCTGCTTTAGCTTCAGCAAAAATCCCGGACGTAGTGCTGTATGGTCTATTTGCCATATTTGTCGTTGTATTCGGCGTAGTGATGGCTATTTATCGTTTTCATTTAAACGAAATTTCCAGGACTGAGCATTATAAAATTGGTTTCATGCGTATACGTGTAGCAGCTAATAATTTTGATAAAGAGGGGTTTAATTCAGAAGTGCGCTTATCGCTTACTGCTGATGCGTTCTCTTACCAACCTAGTTCAGTATTTTCTGGCAAAGAGAAGAAGGTTGAGAGTCCGCTTCCCGGACATCCAACTTCTGATTTATCAGCTGTTCTACTTAATAAGCTTTTGGATGGACTTGAAGTTAAAAAGAAACAGTAACATATAACAAACGCGTCAATTAGGACGCTCGCAAGCTCGCGCCTATTACGCGGGCGTTATAAGTCAAAGGTTAGTTCGTATGCTCATCGATATCCCAGATGAAAATGATTTTTATATTGCTGCTGAAAATTTAATTAACAGTGCGTGGAGTAGTTTAACTAAATTACTAGAAGATCATGTTGTCTTTGAAGATATTGAAGCTGAGGAAACGGCTAAAGATAAATACTGGATTTATGCCAAACCTGAACTAACTGCTGCTGCAGCAATGGTGCAACATGCAGTAGAGTTCTATTTGAAAGCTAAGATTTTATCTATATCCCCATATTTGTTAATCGCCTCTGAACCTCGTGCTTTTCCTAGAAAGAGTGATTCAAAAGATGTTAGCTTTACTGAATTTAGAACATTGGATGCTCAAGATTTATTGAAAGTACTTAACACATTTTCTTCTGAAAGGTTGGGTGAAGATTTTAAACAGTGGTTTGGCAATATGCGATTGATGAGAAATAAAATCATGCATACGGTTGATAACAACCTATCCATAAAACCATCAGAATTAGCTGTAGCAATACTGCAGGGGCATGAATATCTTGTAGGTAAAAATAGCTGGATAAAGTCACGCACTAGCTTTTTGAACCGGTCGCCAGAACATGGTGTAAAAATAGGTTCAACAAAGGAGCACGATGCATATATACATTTGGCAATTCATCGAGAATTATCTCTAGTTATTAACAGCCTATCGCCATTATATGCAATAAAGTTTTTTAAGTATGATGAAATTTCGTACTCTGAAACGTGTACGACCTGTTATGAAATATTTTCTCACTGCGATTTTTTCGACTGTAAATGGACAGATTCATTCGTCCAAACATTACAGCGGAGAGCAGAGCTACATGAGGAGATGGAGTGCATTGTCTGTGGCGTCGTAGCAGCTATTTCTAAAGTTGGATGTCAGGAATGTGGAAATTTTAGTATTAATAGTTCTACAAGAGAATGTCTATGGTGCGCAATTAACTTATAACAAGAACCTCAACCAGACGGCTAAAGCTGTCACATTTTTAGCAAAAAAACGCAAAAAACTGCGCCAGTAAGCCGCTGATTAGGTTGGCGTTCTTTTTTTGCTTCCGCTAATGACAAGCTTGATGCTGCGGTCAAAGAACAACTTCAGGGTGAAAATGCGCCTTATGATGTTGGCTTTATTGATTTAAATAATGACAACCTTAAAGACGCGGTAGTTCATTTAAGAAGTCGTAATTGGTGTGGCTCTGGCGGTTGCACCACGTTTGTGTTTAAAGGCACTGATTCAGGTTTCGTGTTCCAATCGAAAATTATGATTGTAAAGAAACCGATTGTAATATCTCAGTTAAAAACTAACGGGTACCTTGATCTCATAGTTAATACTGGGGGCGTAGGCACAGTAGTGTTGAAGTTTAATGGAAAAAACTATCCATTAAATCCATCAATTCAACCAAAAGTTAACAAGCCTCATTCTATAAGTGGTCAGGTTTTGTTAAATTAGCGCCTAACAAATACTTTAAACGAAACAAAAACAGTTGGTTAGGTTCCGCTTCACTTCACATATTAACCAACTATTTTTAGCCTCTTAATGAGGTATTAGCACTTGCAAGGATAAATAATGAATTTCGAAGAATTGTCAGACGATGAAATTCTAAGTGTTGCAGAACCTATCATGGACAATTTGATGCAAGCTTCTACAAATGTTGATCATGTTGCTCATGTCAAGGATTTCACAGGGCGACTAAAGAACATTGTCACAAAAGACTATTTCCAAAGTGTTTGTGAGCAATATCAATCTGAAAAGGGCTATTTTTCAGAAAGAGAAGTTGTGGCTATTTTTAAACGTCCAGAGTCGGTTGCAATCATTTGGAAGCAACAATTTAGCAGAGTAAAAGGTGAGTTTGTTGCAGAAATGGTTTTGGTCAAAGTTGATGACAAATATCAGTGTGATCATGTCATGGTTTTTTAACTCAACACAGTGCTAACAAAAGCCTCAAGCGGGACTTGGAGCACTGAATGCGGCGTCATGTGGTATTTCACCCACAGGCCATGGAAGGGATTCTGATGACTGATCATTTCGGTTCTTGTCTGTGTGGCACCGTGAGCTTTCAGGTAAAAGGTGACTTCGATAGCTTTTACCTGTGTCATTGTCAGCATTGCCAAAAAGATACGGGTTCGGCTCATGCGGCAAATCTATTCTCACAGTCAGCTAAATTGGTCTGGCGGTCGGGCGCAGACTCTGTGACTTCCTTTACGCTTCCAGGCACTCGTCATAACAAGAGCTTTTGTAACTTGTGTGGTTCAGCATTACCAAGCACTCAGATCGCAGGTTTGCTCGTCGTTCCTGCAGGGTGTTTGGACACTGAAATCACTATGTTGCCAACTGCGCACATCTTTTTATCCAGCAAAGCTGCTTGGGATGGGGAGTCAGGGGAGGTGCCAAAGTTCGAGGGGCTGCCAGATTGAGCTACCCTCACATAACCAGTGGCTGTTGGCGGACGCACTTACGCTCCGGCACGACGCAAAGCCAAGCGTTGGGCATCCCAGAACACGGCTACTCGTAGGAAAGTTCTTAATGTCATCTATACGCATCATCGTTCTTACGTCGCTTGCCATGACTGCTTTTGCAGGTAATTCACTGCTCTGCCGGGCCGCCCTCATACATACGAGCATTGATGCAGCCAGCTTCACTACTATTCGATTGATTTCCGGTGCAGTCGTGCTTTGGTTAGTCGTACGAATGAGGCAAGACGCACCTGCCGGCGCAGGAAGTTGGCTGTCGGCAATTGCGTTGTTTGTTTATGCGGCGGGCTTTTCTTTTGCCTATATCAGCCTGCCTGCGGCAACCGGTGCGCTGCTGCTCTTTGGTGCCGTGCAGGCAACAATGATCGGCTATGGTGTTTGGGCTGGAGAGCGTCTGCTTAAACCGCAACTTATTGGCCTCCTTCTTGCTTTCGGAGGGGTCATTGGTCTATTGCTGCCGGGGCTTTCGGCACCGTCATTGTATGGCTCCGCCCTGATGCTGGGTGCCGGAGTTGCATGGGGCATCTATTCCCTGCGCGGGAAAGGGGTAGGTGATCCCACCAGGGCAACAACGGGCAAT
Organism: Gammaproteobacteria bacterium; assembly: GCA_018222825.1. Lineage (GTDB taxonomy): Bacteria > Pseudomonadota > Gammaproteobacteria > Enterobacterales > Aeromonadaceae > Oceanimonas. The sequence continues at coordinate 5,063 of JAAEZO010000018.1, read as the reverse complement.
TTTCTGCGCACTGTTCCGATCACCATGGCAATGAGCCTGTTTATGTTGAGTGATTCATCGTTCGATACTGCTGGATTCTGGTACGCAGTTTCGTCTGGGGCACTGGCTTCCGGAATGGGCTACGCCATTTGGTACACGGCCCTACCTGCGTTGAAAGCCACCAGTGCAGCAACAGTCCAGCTTAGTGTTCCTGTCATTGCGACTTTAGCTGGTACTGTTATTCTGGATGAGCCAATAACCGTGCGATTGATATTGGCGTCGGTAGCTATTCTCGGTGGCATCGCGCTGGTTCTTCTGCAGAAACAGCATGCTAACGGCGGCTAACAAAGAACTCAGCAAACCGCTTGTAAACGGGCAGTCCGCTGAGCTCAAATGCTGGGGGATCCCCTCATAAAACCCGCTTGCTGGGCGACCAGACCGAACCACCACAAATATCAGCCCTGATGGGGAGTCTGTTCGCGAATGCCCGCCAGCATTGGCCACAACCGGAGAAAATAATATGAGCACCAGTCCAATCGGTACGCTCGGCGACCCCAGGGGCAAGCTGGAGTGCGCAGGTTGCCGCCTTGTGTGCGGTAATCGACTACGCGCTGGCGCAACGGCAGAGCAGGGCACATGATAAAACCCATTACCCGATCAGACTTCGAGTCTTTCTGGCCCAGCTTCTCCCGGGTTATTCAGGCGCGGGAGACCTATGCCTTTGAGCCGGACATGACGCTGGAGCAGGCGTATCGCCTTTGGTGCGAGCAGCCGCTGAAGACCTTTGTGCATATGGAAAACGGCGAGGTACTGGGCTCTTATTACATCAAGCCGAATGCAGCAGGACCGGGGAGTCATGTGTGCAACTGCGGCTATATGGTGTCTGAGCCGGCAAGAGGCAAGGGTGTTGCCCGTGCGCTGTGTGAGCATTCCCAGCGGCAGGCGGTGGCGCTGGGCTTTAAGGCCATGCAGTTTAACAGCGTGGTGTCTGCCAACGAGGTGGCGGTGCGGTTGTGGCAAAAGCTGGGGTTTGAGATTGTGGGCAGGGTGCCCGGGGCTTACCGGCATGCGCTGCTGGGGTATGTGGATACTTTTGTGATGTACAAATGGCTGGATGCGGATGGAGGTTGAAGCCCTTACCACAGAAGAGGTGCTGCTGATGAGAGGTTTGACTTTGTGGTAGAAGGCGAGCGGTTTTACAAGCGTGGAGTGCCATATTTCAGGATGGTGCAGGGCTTGTCGTAGCCGGGTTTTATGCTTCGATATTTTACATAATATTTATGTGCGCGAAGTTATTGTTTTTGACAAAAGCGACATCGTGCTGTGCCTGCTGAATCGGTGGTAACGGCCTGCTGCGCAGGCGCTGCCAGCTAAAGCGGCAGCTAGGGGTATTCTGTCTGTAAGCGTATTTTCCCCAATAAATGGGGGCCTACGAAGGGCGCATGCATTTTCGGCATGATAAAGAAAAGGCGGGCTTTTGCCCGCCTTTTGCATTTATTTGCTGTGGCGTTCCTGCAGCTTGGCGATCACGTCGCTCAGTTGCAGGCCTTCCTGCTGCAGCAGTACCGTCAGGTGATAGAGCAGGTCGGCAGACTCGCACACCAGTTCGTCATGATCGTGCACGGTGGCGGCGAGGGCGGTTTCGACCCCTTCTTCACCCACCTTCTGGGCGATGCGTTTGGTGCCGCTGGCATACAGGCTGGCGGTGTAGCTGGATTTGGGATCGGCGCCCTTGCGGCTGGCGATCACCTGCTCCAGCTCGGCCAGAAAGGTCAGATCGGGCAGCTGTTGCTCGTTGAAGCAGGACACATTGCCCAGGTGGCAGGTAGGGCCGACCGGATCGACTATCGCCAGCAGGGTGTCGTTGTCGCAGTCGGTGCTGAGATCGTGCAGTTGCAGCACGTGACCGGAGCTTTCGCCCTTGGTCCACAACCGGTTCTTGGTGCGGCTGAAAAAGGTGACCTGGCGGGTGTCCAGGGTCTTGGCCAGGGCGTCACGGTTCATGTAACCCAGCATCAGTACCCGACCGCTGTGGCGGTCCTGCACCACGGTGGGCATCAGACCGTCGACCTTGTCCCAGTCCAGTTTACCGGCATCAAATTGGTTGGCTTCAGTCACGGGTGACGACTCCTTGTGCTTTTAAGTACTGCTTGAGCTCACCGATATTGATGATGCCCTTGTGAAAGACCGAGGCCGCTAGGGCGCCGTCTACATCTGCCTCGAGAAAGGCGTCACGGAAGTGTTCCATTTCACCGGCGCCGCCGGAGGCAATCAGCGGTACTTTGCATATGGCGCGCACCTTGAGCAGTTGCTCGAGGTCGTAGCCCTGGCGCACGCCGTCCTGGTTCATCACGTTAAGCACGATTTCACCGGCGCCACGCTGCTGTACTTCCTGCACCCAGTCGAGGGTGCTCCACTTGGTCACCTGAGTGCGGCTTTCGTCACCGGTAAACTGGTGCACCTGATAAAGCCCGGTGGCTTCATCGAAGTAGGAGTCGATGCCGACTACTATGCACTGCACGCCGAAGGTATCGGCCAGCTCGGTGATCAGCGCCGGATTGCTCAGGGCGGGGGAGTTGATGGAAATCTTGTCGGCGCCGAATTCCAGAATGCGCGCCGCGTCTTCCACCGACTTGATACCACCAGCCACGCAGAAGGGAATATCGATCACTTCCGCCACCCGGCTGACCCAGCTCTTGTCGACCACCCGGTCCTGACTGCTGGCGGTGATGTCATAAAACACCAGCTCGTCGGCGCCTTCGGCCGCATAACGCTGGGCCAGCGGCACTATGTCGCCGATGATCTCGTGGTTGCGAAACTTCACGCCCTTGACCACCTGGCCGTCCTTGACGTCCAGGCAGGGAATTATGCGTCTTGCCAGCATGCGATTGCCTCCGCCACGGTGAATTTACCCTCGAGCAGCGAGCGACCCAAAATCACCCCGGCCACGCCGGTGCCCTTGAGCGCGTCCACATCATCGATGTTGCCGATGCCGCCGGAGGCCTGCCACAAAATGGTGGGATAGCGGGCGGCCAGCTCGCGATAGAGCGCCACGTTGGAGCCGGTTAGGGTACCGTCTTTGGAAATGTCGGTGCACAGCACATGGCAGAGACCGGCCGGCAGATAGTGCTCGAGCAGGGCTTCGATGGTGATGCCGCTGTCTTCCTGCCAGCCGGCGATGGCGATTTTTTTCTCACCGTCTGGCGTGATGTTGATGTCCAGAGCCAGCACGATACGGTCGGGGCCATACTGCTTGATCCAGCTGGTGACCAGCTCGGGTTGCTTGACCGCGGTGGAGCCAATGACCACCCGCTGGGCGCCGATGTCGAGCAGATCTTTCACGTCCTGCTCGGTACGGATGCCGCCGCCAATCTGCACCGGTACCGGGGTGTTTTCAATCAACTGCTTGATCACCTCAAGCTGGCGCCGACTGCTGTCTTTGGCGCCGTCCAGATCCACCAGGTGCAGCTGGGTGGCGCCTTCGGCCACATAGAGGTCAAAGCGCTCCTGGGGGGAGGCGGTGTATTCGGTTTTTTGCTGGTAATCGCCCTGATACAGGCGCACCACTTTTCCACCGATCAGATCTATGGCAGGAATAATCATTACAGCTCCAGAAAGTTTTTCAGCAGTTGGGCACCGGCGGCACCGGAGCGCTCCGGGTGGAATTGCACGCCAAAGAAATTGGCCTGGCCGATGGCGGCGCTGAAGGTCTGGCCATGCTGGCTTGATGCCAGAGTGTATTCGCCTACCGGCACCGCATAGGAATGCACGAAGTAGAAGAAGCTGCCTTCGGGAATGTCCTTGAACAGCGGGTGTCCCGGCATGGGGGTGATTTGGTTCCAGCCCATGTGCGGCAGGCGAATGCCTTCGCTGCTTTCCATGTGGGTGCAGTCGGCGTCGATTTTACCGAGGCAGTCCACATCACCTTCTGCCGAATGCTTGACCAGCATCTGCATGCCGAGGCAGATACCCAGCACCGGCTGCTGCAGCTGATTGATGAGCTCGATCAGGTTGCGCTCTTTCAGGTTTTTCATCGCCTCTTTGGCGGTGCCTACGCCGGGCAGCAGCAGCTTGTCGGCGGCCAGCACCACGGCTGGATCGCGGCTGACGGTCACTTCGTAACCCAGTCGCTCGATGGCATAGCGCACCGACGACAGGTTGGCGCAGCCGGTATCGATGATCACGACGTTAACAGAGTGGCTCACAGAACCCCCTTGCTTGAAGGCAGCTCGTTGCCTTCTACCTTGATGGCCTGACGCAGGGCGCGGCCGAAGCCCTTGAACACGCTTTCCACCATGTGGTGGGTGTTGTCGCCGGTCACCTTGAGGTGAATATTGGCGGCCAGGCTGTCGCTTAAGCTGCGGAAGAAGTGCGGCACCATTTCTACCGACAGATCGCCGGCCTTGTCCTGCCGGAAGTCACCTTCAAACTTCATGTAGGGGCGGCCCGACAGATCCAGGGTAACGGCGGCTTCGCATTCGTCCATCGGCAGCACAAAGCCGAAGCGGCCGATGCCGCGCTTGTTGCCGAGCGCCTTGCGCAGCGCTTCGCCCAATGCCAGTGCCGTGTCTTCCACCGTGTGGTGATCGTCGATATGCAGATCGCCATCCACCGCCACTGTCAGTTGAAAACCACCGTGGGTGGCAATCTGATCCAGCATGTGGTCAAAGAAGTGCAGCCCGGTATTAATCTGGTTGCCGCCCTGGGTGTCCAGATCAAGCGCAATGCGAATGTCGGTTTCCTTGGTGGTGCGGGTCACCTCGGCGGTACGGCCACGGCTCAGCAGACGCGCCACTATCTCGGGCCAGCCCAGATTGTGGTGGCCGTAGTGCAGGCCGGGCAGGCCCATGTTTTCGGCCAGCCCCATGTCGGTCTGACGATCGCCGATCACCCAGGAGTCGGTAAAGTCGATGCGGCCGCTCTGCAGATAGTCTTTCACCAGGCCCAGCCGCGGTTTGCGGCAGGCGCAGTCGTCATGCTGAAAGTGCGGGCAGACCAGTACGTCCTGAAAGCGCACGCCCTGAGAGTTGAGGATCTGCATCATCAGGTTGTGCGGGGCGTCAAAGTCGGCCTGCGGAAAGCTG
>JAAEZO010000205.1 GCA_018222825.1 Gammaproteobacteria bacterium | reverse complement strand
GTGGCGGGAGCGCTGCTATGGTGCAATCCTGCTTCATGTTCTTCCCGATTGCCGAGTAGAGACACATCGTTAAGTCATGGAGCGAGCGTTAAAAACGAATCGACAAACTGCATGAAAAAACAGACATTTTTTTACTGCAGAATACCTGCCGCAGCCGTCAATATTTCAGGGTGGCGCCGTATGGACCGTCCCGGAGCCGACTTCTGTAGAATACTAGCGGGGCGAACCTGACCCTGCCAGTTTCAGCCGGGTCGGTCGCCGCCTTGCCGGTCGCTGTCTGGCGACGTGTTCCCATGACAGCCGGCGGCATGGATCCTGTAGTCGGCCCCGTCAGGATGGCAAGCCTTGCATATGCTTCACGCCAGCCAGTGTCGTATGGGGGTCATGCCAGTCCGGTCCTGCTGCGCCCGGCGTTTATGTGTCTTTTTCGGAGTCTTGATGATCATGCTCGAACCCACGCAAACTCTAGTGCTGATTAATCCCAACTCCAGTACCGCCGCCACCGCCGCCATGGTGGCGGTGGCCGAACGAGAAGCCGCCGGCAGAGTAAAAGTGCAAGGGATAAGCAATACTGGTGCACCGGCGCTGCTGCAGACGCCACAAGATATGCATGAAGCAGCGGCGGGCGTGGTGGCGCTGGGAGTGGAAGCGGCGGCCGATGAGCGGGTGGCGGCATTGATTGTGTCGGCGTTCAGCGATCCGGGTCTGGAGGCATTGAGGGCTCGGGTATCGATTCCGGTATTCGGTATCGGCGAGGCGGTGTTTCACGAGGCGGCTCGTGGTGGTCGACAATTCGGCATCGTGACCGTGACTCCGGACGATCAGTTGATTGCCTCTTTTGCACGAAAGGCCGCCGAATTGGGTTACGCCGAACAGTATCGTGGTACTCGGGTGACGGCGGGTGATCCGCAGGCATTGGTGGCATCCCCCGAGCAGCTGGATGTAGCACTGGCCAAGGCGGTGCGCGCATCCGTCGATCTGGACTCGGCCCAGGCGGTGATCATGGGCGGTGGCCCATTGTCGGCCGCGGCAATCAGGTTGCAGCCGCAGTTCGAGGTACCCTTGCTGGTGGCGGTGAATGCGGCGGTCCGTGCCGCCGTCAGGGCCATGGCGCGGCCGTAATCGGGCGACCCACGCAGGCTACCCCTTGCGCGCAGGGGCTTTGGCCCCTTCTTTAACGACATGTTGCGTTATTGTTGACAATAATGCCCTGTGCTACTCTGGGGAAAAAGGTACCGGTGCATTGTGCATTCGGTCGCGGGATAGCGGCAGGGCGAACCGAATGTTCACCTTGCCGGACGAAACAGGGCCAAGAGCATGAATAATAAAACCAACGATCTGGATACCGTTTATCAGCGCATCTGGGAAGCGATAGTGGCACACAAGCTGCTTCCCGGCACCCGCCTGAAAGAAGAAGAACTGAGCGAAACTTTTGGCCTGAGCCGGGGCTTCGTGCGTAAGTTGCTGCTGCAGTTGTCTTATCACAAACTGGTGAACCTGGTGCCCAACAGCGGCGCCTTTGTGGCCGAGCCCTCACCGGAAGAGGCGCGGGAAATTTTTCAGGCTCGCCGCCTGATTGAAGCCGAGCTGGTGCGCGAGCTGGCCAGTACATGCACCGCGCGCGAAAAGGCCTTGTTGCAGGAACATCTGCAGCGGGAGCACCAGGCAATTGAGCAGGGCCAGCAGAGCCTGCGTATTCGCTTGTCCGGCGAGTTTCACCTGTTGATCGGCAAACTGGCCAACAAGCCGGTGCTGACCTCCTTTCTGCATGAAATCATTCCCCGTTCTTCCCTGATAGTGGCGCTGTATCAGGACGCGGGCGGCCGCAAGAGCAAGGCGCATCATTCGGGACTGTCGTGCAGCGAGCACAACGAGCTGCTGGATGCCATTGCCGACCACCAGGTGGAGCGGGCGGTGCAGCTGATGGTTGATCATCTCGACGAGATTGAAGCCCAGTTGCAGCTGGAGCCTGCTGCCGACGAAGACGTTAACCTGAAGCATATTTTTGCCGAAATCTGAGCCGGGACAGGATATTCCCCGGTGCACAGAAGCATAAAAAACCCTCCCGACGGAGGGTTTTTTATGGAACGCGGACTGGCGCCGTTACTGCCGGCAGATGTGGTTACAGGCGCTGATCAGCCGCTCGGCCAGGATCTTGCTGTGGGCCGAGAGCTTGTCCTGGGCGTGCAGGGTCAGCTCCAGATCCGGCACCGGGGGCAGACCGTCCCGTTCGTTGAGGATACGGTGCTGGCTGGTGACCAGCCGACGGGGCAGCAGTGACACGCCAAAGCCGGCTTCTACCGCGCAGCACACCCCCGACAGGCTGGTGCTGACATAGGCCAGTCGCCAGTTACGGCCCAGTCGGTCGAAGGTGTGGGCCATTTCGCTGCGGTACAGGCCGCCGATGGGAAAGGTCACCAGCGGGACCGGATGGCTGTCCAGATTGTTGCTGTGCAGGCTGTCTATCCAGCACAGCGGCTCGGGCCAGCACGCCAGGCCGGGCACGCTGCCCTGGCGTTGCTTGACCAGTGCCAGATCCATATCGCCCCGTTGAAATTCGCGCCAGATATCGCTGCACAGGCCGCTTTTGACTTCCAGTCGAATGCCCGGATACTCGTTCGAGAAGGCCGATAGCGTGGGCATAATGGCGTGGGTGGCAAAGTCTTCGGGCACCCCCAGGCGAATCTTTTGCTGTTCCAGGCTGATGCTGGTCTGCACCACTGCCTCGTTCATTAGCTGCAGAATGCGGCGGGCATAGCTCAGCACCCGTTCGCCTTCGAGGGTGGCGGTGATGTAGCGGCCCTTGCGGTGCAGCAGCTCGCAACCGAGCTGGGCTTCCAGTTTTCGCACCTGCTGGCTGACCGTGGACTGGGTCAGGTGGGTGCTGTCGGCGGCACGGGTAAAGCTGCCGGTATCCACCACCGCAATAAAGCTGCGCAGTAATACCGGGTCCAGGGTGGCATTCAGATTCATAGTGCTCCGTCAGTGGGAAATCCACTAGTAGGCATTGTATTATTTAATTTATAAATCAAACACCCTTGCTCTACAATGAGGACGTTCATCATTTATATAGTCATGCCAAACGGCGTGGCTTTTGTCGGCGAGACGCCGGCCCTCTCGTATTAAAGGACAGAACTCATGGCCCGTAATACCTATTATGCCCCCAAGGGCGGTCTGCCTCCGCAGACTCAGCTGATTCACGATCGCGCGGTATTCACCGAAGCGTACGCCATTATCCCCAAGGGTGTAATGAGCGACATCGTGACCAGCTTCCTGCCGTTCTGGGATGAAACTCGTCTGTGGGTTCTTGCCCGCCCGATGAGCGGTTTCTCCGAAACCTTCTCCCATTACATCATGGAAGTGTCTCCTCAGGGTGGCAGCAACAAGCCTGAGCTGGACTCCGGTGCCGAAGGCGTTATCTTCATCGTTGAAGGTGAAATGACCCTGACTCTGGAAGGCAAAGAGCACCACATGGAGTTGGGTGGCTACGCCTACCTGCCGCCGGGTGCCAACTGGGCCATCAAGAATAACAGCGGCGAGCCGGTTCGCTTCCACTGGTTGCGCAAGGCTTACGAATTCGTAGACGGCATCGATGTGCCGGAAGCGTTCGTAACCAACGAAAACGACATCGCACCGACTGCAATGCCGGACACCAACGATGCCTGGGCAACCACTCGTTTCACCGATCCGACCGATCTGCGTCACGACATGCACGTGAACATCGTCACGTTCCAGTCTGGCGGCGTAATCCCGTTCGACGAAACTCACGTTATGGAACACGGCCTGTACGTTCTGGAAGGCAAGGCGGTTTACCACCTGAACCAGGACTGGGTTGAAGTAGAAGCCGGCGACTACATGTGGTTGCGCGCCTTCTGCCCACAAGCCTGTTACGCCGGTGGCCCGACTCGTTTCCGCTACCTGCTGTACAAAGACGTTAACCGTCACATGGTGCTGAACTCTTCACCTGCCTATCGCGGCAACCGCAAGTAAACAGCAGCACTTAAGCAGTAAGTGATGATAAAAGGGCAGCCCACGGGCTGCC
>JAAEZO010000204.1 GCA_018222825.1 Gammaproteobacteria bacterium | reverse complement strand
CGCTGGCCGCCGGACTCGATCACCGTGAAACGCTGAATCCGGTTGTTACCATCGAAGCGCAGGCTGAACTGGCTGATCAGCTCGCCCGGATCCTTGCTGGTCACCACATAATCGACACCCTTGCGGGCCACGTCGTATTGCTGCCAGCGCCGACCGTCACCGCCGGCAATCAGCAGAAACGGCGTGTTCTGTATCGCCTGCTCCAGCGGCGCTATGCTCACCTGCTCCACGAAGGGGTCGTACACCCAGACATCATTGCCGTTGGACACGATCAGGCTCTCGTCCGGCGACACCGTATGCCAGCGAAAACGATCGGGACGGGCCAGTTGCATGGTGCCTTCGGCACTTTGCATCGGTGCCCCCTGCTCATCGAATACCTGCTGGCTGAAGCTGGCAGAAAAGCGATCGAAAGAAGCCAGTTTCTGCTGCAGTTCGGCGCGTGCATCGGCCAATGCCACTGCACTCACGGACCACAAGAACACTCCTAAGGTTGCCAGTTTTTTCATGTTTACTCCCTGGCCGGCGGAGGCGCCAGCACTTCTCGTTGACCGTTGCCGCCGGCTGAACTGACGATACCCTGGTATTCCATCTGTTCGATCATGCGGGCGGCTCTGTTGTAACCTATTTTTAACTTGCGCTGCACGCTGGAGGTAGAGCCACGACGACTCTCTACGACAAAAGCCACCGCCTCGTCAAACAGCGGGTCCAGATCTTCGTCGCCGCCTTCCGGCGCTTCGCCGGGCAGCAGCCCATCGGCGCCTACATCACCGCTCAGAATATCCTCGATATAATTCGGTTCACCCCGCTCTTTCCAGGCGGCAACTACCCGATGCACTTCATGGTCGTCCACAAAGGCACCGTGTACCCGGGTCGGGTTGCTGTCGCCGGCGGGCAGATAAAGCATGTCGCCCATGCCCAGCAGTGATTCGGCCCCCTGCTGGTCGAGAATGGTGCGCGAGTCGATTTTGCTCGACACCTGAAACGACATGCGGGTCGGAATGTTGGCCTTGATAAGACCGGTGATCACATCCACCGACGGCCGCTGGGTAGCCAGAATAAGATGAATACCGGCCGCCCGCGCCTTCTGGGCAATACGGGCGATCAGCTCTTCCACCTTCTTGCCGACGATCATCATCATGTCGGCAAATTCGTCGATCACCACCACGATATGGGGCAGTTTTTCCAATGCCGACGGATAGGTATCCATCGACTGGGTTGGCTCCCACAGGGGATCCCGCAGCGGTTCGCCGGCATCAATCGCATCCTGCACCTTGGTATTGAAGCCCTTGAGGTTACGCACCCCCATGGCCGACATCAGCTTGTAGCGTCGTTCCATTTCACCGACACACCAGCGCAGGGCATTGGCGGCTTCTTTCATGTCGGTGACCACTTCGGTCAGCAGATGCGGTATGCCTTCATAAACCGACAGTTCCAGCATCTTGGGATCGATCATGATGAAGCGCACTTCGTCCGGCGTGGCCTTGTACAGCATCGACAGGATCATGACGTTGACCCCCACCGATTTACCGGAGCCGGTGGTACCGGCCACCAGCACGTGGGGCATCTTGGCCAGGTTGACGATGACCGGCTCGCCGGCGATATCCTGCCCCAGCACCAGGGTCAGCGGATGATCGTTGCGGGCAAAGGCTTCGCTGTCCATCACCTCGCGCAGATAGACGGTTTCGCGCCGGGTATTGGGTAACTCCAATCCCACATAGGGCTTGCCGGGAATGACTTCCACCACCCGCACACTGATGGCGGACAGCGAACGGGCCAGATCGCGGGCCAGGTTGGTGATTTTGCTGACCTTGACCCCGGGCGCCAGATCCAGCTCGAAACGGGTGATCACCGGGCCCGGGTAAACCCCGACCACGTTGGCCTGCACGTTATAATCCGCCAGCTTGGCTTCCACCAGCCGGGCAATGCGGTCGAGTTCCGCCTCGCTGACCGTATGTTGCCGGGGCTTGGGCAAGTCCAGCAGCTCGACCGAGGGCAAGGGAGACAGGTCTTTGCGCTTCGAAGCCATCGAGATGGGTGCCGGTGCTGCTGGTGCCGATACCGGAGCCTCTGCGGCCGGGGCATCGCCCTCGCTCAGCCAGGGCAGATCCAGCTCTTCCTCATCGTCATCATCCAGGGTCCAGCCGTTCGCCTCGGCGAGAGTGGCAATGGCCGTGTCCTGCTCGGATACGGCACCCAGCACCGGCTCTTTACGTACCGGTGGCGTTTTCTTCTGTATCGGTGCGCGCTTTTCGGTACTGGCTGCCACCGGAGCCAACAGCGGGTCGTCCTGCTCGGCTTCCCATTCCGGCTCCAGATCAGAGTCTGATTCCACCTGACCACCCAGTCGCTCTTTGAACCGGCGCCAACCCACAAATCCCGCTTCGGACGAAGTCGGCTCAACCTCGGCTACAGCCGCTGTCTGAGTCGGAGCTACGGGTTCGCTGAGGCTCTGACCGCGACGCCCGACTCCACTCTGCCAGTCAACCAGTCGTTGCGGTATTCGACTGAACCAATGAGGGGCATTCAACACCGCCGCGCCGAGGCGCTCGACGATCAACAACCAGGACCAGCCGCTGAAGAAGGTGACACCGGTGGCAAAGCCACACAACAGTACCAAGGTGGTGCCCAGGGAGCCAAACATCGAAGTCAGGGCCGATGCCAGCATATCGCCGATGAGGCCGCCGGAAGAAAAGTAATAGATATTGCCCACGTTCATGCTGGCCAGCGCTAGCAGGCTGAGCAATAACATCAGAAAACCGATGATGCGCAGGCTGAGGGTCAGATAACAGATATCACTCAATGCCCGCGGTCGCCACAGGGTAACCCAGCCGATCAGCACCATGAAAAACGGCATCAGGTAGGCCGAAAAGCCAAAGGCAAACAGCAGTATGTCCGCCAGCCAGGCACCCGCCGGCCCGGCAGCATTGCGAATGTCTCCGCCCCATGCGGTTTGCGACCAGCCCGGATCCGAAGCATGGTAAGAGACCAGCGACAACATCATGAAGATCGCCAGTAAAATAATGGTGATCAATCCGGCCTCAAACAGACGCTGTAAACCAGACATGGGAGTAAACAGCTTTTTCTCCGCCAAACGCCCGCTCCTCGCTCTTATAGGTTGTGTCATGCAATAGAAATGCTGCGACAGGGAAAGTCGTCAGCCATCAAACGACAAACGAGCGGCCGGGGCCGCTCGCAGAGTCAGGTTCACATCGGTCCCCCGCCCGGCATAAAAATACCAGAGCCGGCCCCGTTAGCACAGCTTATCGGGTATTTATCACCAGACGATTGCTCTGCTTGACCTCTTCCATCACCACATAGGTGCGGGTATCGTTCACGCCCGGCAGCCGCAACAGGGTTTCGCCCAACAGCTTGCGATAGGCAGACATGTCCGCCACCCGGGTCTTGAGCAGGTAGTCGAAGTCACCGGACACCAGATGGCATTCCTGTATTTCTTCGAGCTTCTGCACCGCGTCGTTAAATTCGTCAAACACGTCCGGTGTGCCGCGGTTAAGGGTGATTTCAACAAAAACCAGCAGCGACGCATCCAGAAACTGGGGGTTGAGAATGGCGGTATAACCTTCGATATAACCCTGACGCTCCAGACGACGTACCCGCTCGAGGCAAGGCGTTGGGCTAAGCCCGACACGCTTTGACAACTCTACGTTGGAAATACGACCGTCTTGCTGCAGTTCATTGAGTATGTTGCGATCGATACGGTCGAGCTCTTTGGCCGGCCTGCTGTTTAAATCCAACACTTCATCCATCCTTTGACTCATTTTCGATACATTCCACTATGAACATTAAACCTATATGGCATAAAACCATACATCCCTGCAATAGCCCTTTAGCCAGACGCAAGTTTTTCAACCAGTTGCCAACTCGGCGGCGATGTCCGGCGTTGCAATCTGCAGGCTAAACATAAATAAAAAAACAGAAAAAACGATTATGTATACAATCGATGTATTCAGTAGCTTAACATGGCAAATAGCAAACAGATAGCACATACGTTTGATATTCATATGAAATAACTATCATTACCAAATTTTTAT
>JAAEZO010000203.1 GCA_018222825.1 Gammaproteobacteria bacterium | reverse complement strand
ATGTGGCGGAAACCTCGCTGACCATCGACGGCATCAGCATAGTGGTGGACTCGGGGCTGGAACGACAGGCGCAGTTCGAACCTCAGTCCGGCATGACCCGGCTGCACAGTCGCCAGATTGGTCAGGCCTCGGCTACCCAGAGGGCCGGGCGGGCCGGGCGACTGCAGCCCGGTACCTGTCTGCGGCTGTGGGGCCAGGAGCAACAGGAACGGCTGGCGGCCCGACGCCCGGCGGAAATCGAGCAGAGTGACCTGGCCGGTTTTGTGCTGGAGTGTGCCGCCTGGGGCGCCGAGCCCGAGCAATTGCCGCTGTTGACGCCACCCCCCGCTACCTTGTTGGCGGCGGCCCGCAGCCAGCTCACAAGCCTGGGTTTGCTGAGCGGATCCCAGTTGACTGCGCTCGGGCGGCGAGTCTGGCAACTGGGCACCGAACCCTGGCTGGGACAGCTGTTGCTGACGGCGCAGGACTGGCAGCAGCAGGGCCGCACCGGCGCCCTGGCCGATGCGGTTTATCTGGTGACACTGCTGGAAGAGGGTCGCTGGGATAATGGCCCCTTGTCGGGGCAACTACTGGCGCGACAGGGGCGGCTGAAACCGGCGGCCCAGCGTTGGTTCAAGCGGCTGAAACAGCATGCGGAGACGCCGTCGGGTCAGTATCTGGGCCCTTTGCTGGCCAACGCCAGATCGGAATGGGTTGGCCTGTTGCGTCAGCAGGGGCGTTATGGCCTGGCCGGCGGTCTGAGTGCGGATCTGCCGCAGGGCAGCCCGCTGCTCGGCAAGCCGATGCTGGCGATGGCGGCGCTGGGACGGGGCGAGCGGGGTATCTTTATTCAGGCGGCAGAGCCGGTCAGCCTGGAGCAATTGCAGCAGTTTGTGCCCGAACGTTTCGGCGAGCGGGAGCATCTGGAGTGGGATAACGACGCCAACCGGGTGCGGGCCGAACGCCAGTGGTGCTTTGGCGGCCTGATATTGCAGCGCTCACCGCTGAGCAAGGTCAGCCCCGAACAGCGGGCTCGTTGCCTGCTGGAAGAACTGGTGCGGCGCGGCTGGTCGGCCTTGCCGCTGAATGAGGCAAGTCAGCAATATTGGCTCAGATTGAAACTGGCCGGACAAAAACTGGCCGATTGCGGCTTTGAACCTTGTGACGAAAGCGGCTGGCTGGCCGAAGCCGAACACTGGTTACTGCCATATCTGACGGGGCTGGGACGATGGGAAGAGCTGGCCCGGCTCGACTGGGTCGGCATTTTCAAGAGTCGGCTGGACTGGTCACAACGGCAATTGCTGGATACCCTGCTACCTTCGACTATCGAGCTGGCCACCGGTACCCGGGCCGGCATTCGGTATCGGGAAGACGAGGATCCGGTGCTGCCGGTGCGGCTGCAGGAAATGTTCGGTCAGTCGGGCACGCCCGAGCTGGCTCGTGGCCGGGTGGCACTGGTGCTGGAGCTGTTGTCGCCGGCTCGTCGTCCGTTACAGATTACCCGGGATCTGGCCGCCTTCTGGGCCGGATCCTATCTGGAAGTAAAGAAAGAAATGAAGGGGCGTTACCCCAAGCATGTGTGGCCCGATGATCCCGCCAATACGGCGCCGACCCGACACACCAAGAGGCATAGTAAGCACTGATTATGGCAAAACAGACTCGAAAATCGAAAAAGAAGCCCGTGAAGTCCCGTCGTTCATGGTGGGGCCTGCTGTTCAAGCTGGCGCTGGTGGGCACCGTGTTGATGGGCATCTTCGGCATTTATCTGGACAGCCAGGTAAAGGAGCGCTTCGAGGGCCAGAAATGGGCGCTGCCGGCGCTGGTCTACAGCCGGCCGCTGGAGCTGTTTCCGGGGCAGAAGCTGTCTCATGCGCAGATGCTGCGGGAATTGCAGTTGCTCAACTATCGCAAGGTAGCCAACCCCGGTCGGCCGGGGGAATATGCGGTGGCGAACAATCGCATCGAGATTCATCGCCGGGCCTTCAATTTCTCCGACGGTGCCGAGGCGGCCCGCTCGATTCTGCTGACCTTCGAAGGTCAACGGCTGAAGCGAATGCAGAACCCGGGCAACGGCCGGGAGCTGGGATATGCGCGCATGGATCCGGTGCTGCTTGATCGGCTCAACGTGGAGAAGCGGGAAGACCGCTTGCTGGTGCGGCTGGATCAGGTGCCGCCCTTGCTGGTCACCGCCCTGCTGACGGTCGAGGATCGGGACTTTTATGAGCACGACGGTGTGTCGCCGCTGGCGATACTGCGCGCGCTGGTGGTCAACATCAAGGCCGGGCGCACGGTACAGGGCGGCAGCACCCTGACCCAGCAGCTGGCCAAGAACTTCTTCCTGAGTCAGGACCGCAGCCTGTGGCGCAAGATCCAGGAAGCCTACATGGCGTTGATCATCGACTTTCGCTATGAAAAGGACGAGATCCTCGAGGCCTATCTCAACGAGGTGTATCTGGGGCAGAACGGCGCTCAGGGCGTTTATGGCTTTGGCCTGGCCAGTTATTTCTATTTTGGCTTGCCGCTGAACGAGCTGAATCCGGATCAGATTGCATTGATGGTGGCGCTGGTGAAGGGGCCTTCTTTTTACGATCCCTGGCGCAATGCCGAACGGGCGCAGGAGCGGCGCGACCTGGTGCTGCGGTTACTGGCCAACGAAGGCCATATCGACCGCCAGACCTACGAGCGCGCCAGCAGCACGCCGCTGCAGCTGATTGAGCGGGGACGCATGGGTTATGGCCGCACTCCCGGCTTTATGGGGCTGCTGCGCCAGGAGCTGAAGGATCGGTTCGGTGCCGATTTTCTGCGCCAGAACGGTCTCAAGATTTTCAGCAGCCTGGATCCGATTGCCCAGCACAGCGCCGAGCAGGCGGTGATCGAACAGCTAAAGCAACTGCGTGCCAACACCAGAAAATCGGATCTGGAAGCGGCCATGGTGGTCAGCAACTGGCGCAAGGGTGAAGTCAGTGCCGTGGTCGGTGGTGCCGATCCCAGCTTTGCCGGTTTCAACCGGGCGCTCTCGGCGCGGCGACCCATCGGCTCGCTGATCAAGCCACCTGTGTATGCCGAGGCCCTGGCCAATGGTTATACCCTGGGCAGTGCGATCAAGGATGAGCCCATCAGCCTGCGCAGTGATGCGGGACAGGTGTGGCGACCCAACAACTATGATCGCAAGTTCCGCGGCCAGGTGATGCTGGTGGATGCCCTGGCCAAGTCGCTGAACGTGCCGACGGTAAATCTGGGCATGGCCATCGGGCTGGACAAGGTGATCGACGGCCTCAAGCGACTGGGGGTTGAGCAGCCGATTCCGGCCTACCCGTCCCTGATGCTGGGTACCCTGGAACTGACGCCGCTGGAGGTCAATCAGATGTATCTGACCCTGGCCAATCAGGGGCTTTATCAGCGGCTGACCTCGATTCGGGCCATTCAGGACGATAAGGGTGAACTGTTGTATCAGCACGGCGCCAAGGCGGTACGGGTGCTGGAGCCGGAGGCGGGCTATCTGGCGCTTTATGGCATGTCCAGGGTAGTGGCGGATGGTTCCGCCCGCCATCTGGCGGCGCGGTTCCCCAACCGGGTGATGGCGGGCAAGACCGGCACCACCAACGATCTGCGGGATACCTGGTATGCGGGGCTGGATAACGAAGAGCTGGTCAGTGTCTGGGTGGGTCGTGACGATAACGGCGTAACCGGTCTGACCGGTTCCAGCGGCGCCCTGCGGGTATACAGTCGTTATCTGGACGGGCGCGGTGTCGACTCGCTGGACTTGACGGCGCCCGCGGGTATCGATCAGGTCAACTTCGCGCTCAGCGACGGCATGCCTGCCGACCCGCGCTGCGAGCCGACCCGCTTGCTGCCGGCCAAGGCGGCCGGTCTGCCGGCTATTCGGGATTGTCGCCCCAGCATGCCGACGCTGCCCGAGGCCGGTGAGCAGATTGGCGACTGGCTGAAGGATATCTTCAACTTCGCTCGCTGACAGAGCAGCTAAGGAGTGAGGTGTGAAGGATAAGCGGTATCATCCTCACACCTCACACCTCACACCTCACACCTCACACCTCACACCTCACACCTCACACCT
>JAAEZO010000202.1 GCA_018222825.1 Gammaproteobacteria bacterium | reverse complement strand
TACTACCCGCCGGGTAACTACCTGGGTGAGCCGGCTTACTAAAACGGAAGGCTCGGTCGCGCCTTCCGTTTTGAGTCATGACGTCGTTATTTCTTGTCTTTGTCTATCTGGTTGCCGATAACGCCACCAACCACGGCGCCGCCTATGGTTCCCATGGTGCTGCCACCGGTCAGTACCGAACCGGCGACGCCGCCGGCACCGGCGCCGATGGCGGTGTTGCGATCCCGATCCGACATATTGCTACAGGCCGACAAGCCCAGCAGCAGGACTGCGGTCACGGCCACTGCCCTTATTTTGCCATTGTTCGTCTTCATCATTGCCTCGACTGGGTGAACTTGCGTCATAGATACACTTCAAGTGTAACCACTTTACTCACACACGGCGCGCCATCGTGGCGGGTTTGTGTCTGATGTTGTCGCCCGGTTTGCGGAGCGTCAAGCGCCCGGTGCAAGCCATAACAGCCGTACCACCGCCACGTTGGCGATGCTGACCAGCAGCAGAAAGCTGACATAGGTCATCACCAGATAACGAAAATAGTTATTCCGGCTGTGCTTGATCAACCCCAGACTTTCCTGATGCGCACGGTGAGACACGGCTATCTTGGCAAACAGTGTCAGTTCGAAATGCATCAGCACCAAGCTGATCAAGGTCAACACGGTGCCGAGCAGCGGGGCTATCAGGATCCAGCCTTTCAGTACCTGAGTAATCTCGGGCTTGAGATAGGGCACGGCCCCCAGTAACACCACGGCAATGGTGATTTGAAACAGTTTTTGCCAGATATGGTCGTGGCGATATTTGTATTCGTCCCACAGCAAAACATGCGGGTCATGCGGGTGGCACATATGGGCGCTCCAGATCTCCGGTTTGCGCCACTATAGCATGGGAGTCAGACCCAGCTCAGCATCGTCGGGGCGTGCCATATCTCCCTGGCGGTAATCGCAGACGCCATCGGGGAACACCGCCTCAAGCATGGCAAGGTAGGGTTCCACCTCCTGGGGATGATAAAAGCCCAGAGCCACCGCCTCGGCTACCGGCACCCGCGCGCACTTGAACAGATCGCCGGTCAGCGGACTGCCGGCGGCATTACGCGGTGAGCGGTAAGCCGGATAGTGACTCAGGCAGGTGCCAACGTCCGCGTCGCCGCGCCAGGGGCCGTTCCATACCTCCTGTCCTTCGGCGATCAGTTCCCCCTTGTCGGTCCAGCAGGCATCGGTCGCCGCTGCCGGACGGCGGCCGGTGGTCAGCCATTCATCGAGCAGCACAAAGGCGCGATCGCTGGGATCATAGGGTTTACCACTTTGCCAGATCAGCATGTTATCCGCTTGTCCGCGAGCCTGGCGGATACGCAGCCAGGATGACAGGGTGGCATAGGAATGATGCATGTCGAGTTCGTTATCCAGATAGTGGCGCAGGTCAATCACTGGAATATCGATGTCGCCAAGAAAAACATGGCCGGAATAGTAGGTTGCCGCCATGGCACCGTCATGCCCCTGGCTGCGGGGTGCCGTCTTGATCAGCTCGACCTGGTTGCGCTCGAACACCCGCAGCGGCACCGGTCTGCCCGGCGTCTTCTGCATGTTATGATCACTCCAGATAGACACCTCCGCCAGGCTGTCGTCTCCACTCAACACCCACAGTTTTTCCTGTGCCATGTTTTTCGGTGCCTTCCAGCTGCCGATATTGGCGTTGAGATGAAGAAACTCGGCCATGCTGATCTGACCCAGCCTTGCCGCCTCCAGGCCATACTGCACCCCGACGTTGTCATGGGTGCGATGGGCGAAACCATCTTCACCAACACCATAGAAAAACGCCAGATCATGCCAGTGACTGAAGCGATCGGCATTGGCCACGGCTGGCGCATAATGATTGGCCCGATGAAAATAACGGGGATTATTGGTCAGCGGCGCCAGTCCGCGCCAGCTATTGGAACACTCGGTGGCCCCGGGCGGCAGGCTCGGCAATGTCAGTCCCAGACCGGCAACCCGGGCCCAGCGGTAGTATTTCTTGAACTCGTGCTCGACATCACTGCTGGCCGCGACGCCCATCACCAGACCCCTATTTTCCTGCAGCCGCCAGCGCCGGTTATCCCGCGCCGTGACGTCGAAATAGTATTCCAGCAGCTCGCAATCCAGCGCCCAGATGCTCTGGGTAATCATGTCCGGATAGCTGTATTGGGGAATGATGGCGTCGAGCAGACCAGGCTTGTTCTGGGCGATCAGATACTGCTGTACCGCGCCGCCGGAACCACCGATGCCGACCGTATAGTCCGGCTTGCCGTAGCGGGCCACAAACTGGGCCTTGACCATCTCGGCGGTGTTGGCCGCCAGCCACACGTTGTAGTGATTACTGGTCATGTTGCCGCTGGATCCGGCCAGGGCGTAGCCCTGTGCCAGCTGTTCGGTCAGACGGGAAGCGATACGCCCCAGGCTCATCTTGCCCTGACGCTTGCCGATGCCGACACCGCCCTTGAAGTGATAGATGAGTTTATTGTTCCAGTAAGGACTGCGGGCATCGGTCACCGGCGCCATCGGGTCGGCCAGCATGGCGATCACATAGATAAAACGGTTGATGGTGCCCCGCTCCACTCGCAACACAAAGGGAATGGGCTTGCCCTGCCAGTCAATCCAGGCCAGATCCGTCGGCTCGCCACCCTCGGGCCATATATGGTAATCGTCCCGCCCTTCCACCTTGTAGAAGTAGTCGACCCGGGTCGGTAACAGACAGTCCTGACTGTGGCCGAGCAGCCGGGTCTTGTCTTTCACACCATCCTGCTCCGCATATACCGGGGTGCCTATGCCCTGCCGGTTATCCACCAACGGCTGGCCGAGTCCGACTTCTTCGGTATTACAGGCAAAGGGATACTGCAACGGGCCAAGAGAGGTATCCACGGGACCGGTTTGGCCGGGGCCGACGGGAAATTCGAAAGCAGACAGGTCCAACGGCACCAGAGAGGCATGCGGCCCGTCATAAACAGGCCTGGGCGCGGCAGGATCATAGCCGGGCGGCAACGCCTCCACCACCAACTCGGGAGGGTCCGATAACAAATGGCGCCCCAGCCTCGCCTGCAACTGCGGCCAGCTCACCAGCAGCCCCAACAACACCAGTGGCAACAGCCACCACCAACGCCTGCTTTTTATATTCATATCGCATCACCTCTGATGCTAAGCATAGCGGAGAGAAAAAGCGTTGCATCTCTCGTCCGAGCAGTTATGGTCATGCCGATGAACAGGAGGTGATTGATGATTGGAAGGTCGAAAAACGGAGCAAATGAACACCGGTCGCCACCGTCCTTCGGCAGAATAACGTCGCTGGAACCCCGGCATGATGCCAGGCTGGCGGCACTGATAAGAACCGTATCGGCAGAGTATGGCCTGACCGCCGATAAGGGCTTCAGTGTGGCCGATCCCGACTTGGACAGGCTAAGCGCTGTGTATCAACAACACGGGGCCGAATACTGGGTCGTAGAAGATAGTGAGGGGCACTTGCTGGGCGGTGCGGGTCTGGGGCCTATGCCGGGAGGCGACAAGGTATGCGAACTGCAGAAAATGTATCTGGCCTCAACAGCCAGAGGCAAGGGACTGGGCAGAGCGCTGGCGTTGCATGTATTGCAGCAGGCGCGGCTGCTGGGCTATCGATACTGCTACCTGGAAACCACGGCCATACTGCCGGAAGCACTGCAACTGTATCGGCAGCTGGGTTTTGAAAGCTGCACGCGACGGGGCAACACCGGGCATCATGACTGTGAAATTACCCTGATGCTGCCCCTCGGCTAGCGATTACTCTTCGAAGTAGGTGCCCCAGCCGTCGTAATCGATACCGTATTTCTGGGCGATGGGCAGCAGTTTTTCAATCTGCGCCATGATGGCCTCTTCGGTCAGGGGACCTTCCTTGATGGCATCAAAACACAAAATGGTCTGGCCCCGCTCCAGGGTCAGCTCTTCCGCATCGGTCACCTCGAATTCCGCCTTGAAGCAATCAACCGCCGCCTTTTCGAGCCGGTTGAAGTCCTGGCCGGAAAAATGATGTTCTATGGTGTATTCCACATCCGGGTTACTGCCATCTTCCAGCAGGGAAG
>JAAEZO010000201.1 GCA_018222825.1 Gammaproteobacteria bacterium | reverse complement strand
GGCCTGTCCATCGGTCATGTCTCTCCCGAGGCGGCCAACGGCGGCACCATAGCGCTGGTACAGAGCGGCGATATCATCGATATCGACATTCCGGGTCGCAGCATAGTGCTGGACGTGGCGGAGTCGGAACTGGCTGCTCGTCGTGAACTGATGAACGCCAAGGGTGAGCAGGGCTGGCGCCCGGTTGATCGCGAGCGGGAAGTGTCCTTTGCCCTGCGCGCCTATGCGTCGTTGGCCACCAGTGCCGACAAGGGTGCGGTACGCGACATCAGCAAGCTGGGAGGATAAGCATGGCACAACCGGCATTGAAAGAAGGCGCCGCCTTGCGGTCGGCGACCGAATACCTGCGTTGCATCCTGCTGTCTCCGGTGTACGAGGCGGCGCGGGTGACCCCGCTGTCGCCGCTCAAGAAGATTTCCGAGCGGCTGGGTCATCACGTTTCGCTGAAGCGGGAAGACATGCAACCGGTGCATTCTTTCAAGCTACGGGGTGCCTACAACAAGATTGCCCAGCTCAGCGCCGAGCAGCAGCAGGCCGGGGTGATTGCGGCGTCGGCCGGCAATCATGCCCAGGGCGTGGCCTTGTCGGCTTCCAAACTGGGCATCGACGCCACCATAGTGATGCCGGTGGTCACCCCCGACATCAAGGTCGAGTCGGTGCGCCGTTTCGGCGGCAAGGTGATATTGCACGGCAATAACTTCGACGAAGCCTACGCCCGTTGTCTGGAGCTGGCGCAAGAACACAACCTGACCCTGATCCCGCCCTTCGATGATGAAGACGTGATCGCCGGTCAGGGCACCATAGGGCGCGAACTGCTGGAGCAGGATACTCGCCTGACCCATGTGTTTGTGCCGGTGGGCGGTGGTGGTCTGGCGGCCGGTGTGTCGCTCTACATCAAGCAGCTGTTGCCTCAGGTCAAGGTGATCGGTGTCGAGGCCGAGGGTTCGGCCTGCCTCAAGGCCGCGCTCAAGGCCGGTGAAATCGTCACCCTGGACCGGGTCAGCATGTTTGCCGACGGGGTGGCGGTGAAGCGCATGGGCACCGAAACCTTTCGCCTTTGTCGGGAATATCTCGATGGGGTGGTCACCGTCAGTTCCGACGAGATCTGCGCGGCGCTCAAGGATATCTTCGAAGATACCCGCGCTATCGCCGAGCCTTCGGGCGCGCTTTCACTGGCCGGGCTGAAGAAGTACAGCCAGGCGGGTGAGTATAAAGATGCCCGCATGGCGGCGGTGCTCAGCGGTGCCAACGTCAACTTCCATTCTCTGCGGTACGTGTCCGAGCGTTGCGAGCTGGGTGAAAAGCGGGAAGGGGTGCTGGCGGTGACCATTCCCGAGCGCAAGGGGGCCTTTATCGAGTTTTGCGAGGTACTCGGCAACCGCATGGTGACCGAGTTCAACTATCGCTACTCGTCGGAAGACAAGGCGGCGCTGCTGGTGTCGGTGCGGCTCAGCGACGGTGACCGGGAGCTGGCCCAGATCATGATGGAACTGGAGCAGGCCGGTTATCCGGTGGCCAACATGACCGACAACGATCTGGCCAAATCCCATGTGCGTTACATGGTGGGCGGCCGGCCACCCAAGGCGCTGAACGAACGGCTGTACAGTTTCCGTTTTCCCGAGCAGCCGGGCGCCCTGATGCGCTTCCTGCATACTCTTGGGACCTACTGGAATATCAGCCTGTTTCACTACCGTAACCACGGTGCCGAATTTGGCCGGGTACTCTGTGCCTTTGAACTGCCCGATCAGGATCTGGCCTCGTTCGAACGTCACCTGGCCGAACTGGGCTATAGCTGGGATGAGGTGACTCAGGATCCCGCCTACCAGTTTTTCCTCGCTCACTAAGCAGTAACCAAGTCATAACAATAAGGGCCCATGTGGCCCTTATTTTCTTTTTTGCATGCAAACTCGCAACATCTTGGTTGACACTTCGTTAACATTGTGTACATTTTTTTGTTGAAAATAATACCACTTCCTGCTCTAATTCTGCCCGTTTCTTCATTCTCTTCAGGGTTCCCACAATGGGTCTGTTGTCTGCACTACTGGCTTCCATCAGTCAGATCTATTTTGTTAATCGACCGTTAGCTGGTTTGTTAATTACCTTGGGCGTGTTCTGGGCATCTCCCTATATGGGACTGGCCATGCTGATCGCGACCCTGGGCGGAGTACTGACGGCACATTTTCTTAAATATGATCCCGAATTACAGGGCGAAGGCTGTTATGGCTTTAATGCGGCACTGGTCGGGTTGTCGCTGGCGCTGTTTGCCCCGCCCAGTGCCGGCATGCTGGTGGCTGCCGCCGTAGTGGGTGCCGCTTCCAGCCTGCTGTATGCGGCATTGCGTAAAGCCGTGAATATTCCCTGCTATACCCTGCCGTTCAATCTGCTGATTTTGCCCTGGTTGTATTGGACCGGGCAGCGGCTGGCCGACGAGGTGCCGAGCAACTACGAGTTTTCGCTATCGGCCATCGGCCAGGTGATCTTTCTGCCGGACACCATACCGGCGGTCATGGTCTGTGCCGCCTTGTTGCTGGCCGGCATCGGCATGCTGGGCTGGGCCTTTGTCGGTGCCGTGATCACCAGTGGAACCGCCACTTTCCTGCTGGTTAATCCGGACTATATCAACTTCGGCCTGACCGGCTACAACGGGGTACTGGCTGCGGTGGCCATGTTCTGGCATCAGTTCAAGCCGGGCTGGAGCATTCTGGCTGCCGTGCTGGCGGGCCTGATGACGGCCGCCATGCTGAAAACCGGGCTGCCGATGCTGACCATGCCGTTTGTGCTGAGTTGCTGGCTGTGCCTGGCATTACGCAGTGGCTTTTGTTATTACCAGACCAAATACATGACCGACAGGGAGAAGGTGTGATGAAACTGGGTTTTATCGGAATAGGACTGATGGGCAAGCCGATGACGCAGCGGCTGCTGCAAGCCGGTTTTGAGGTGTCGGTATGGAACCGCAGCGCGGACAAGCTGGCCGAGGTCAAGGCCGCCGGCGCCACCGTGGTCAGCAGCATCAGCGAGCTGGTAGAACAGGTGGATCTGGTACTCTTGTGTCTGGCCAATACCGCCGTGGTGGAAGAGGTGGTATTTGGTGCCGGTGGTGTGGCCGGGCACGGTCGTGCCGATCAGCTGCTGGTGGACTTTTCCAGCTCCGATCCGGCAGCGACCCGGGACTTTGCTGCTCGCCTCAAGGCGCAGTGCGGCATGAACTGGGTCGACTCACCGGTATCCGGTGGTGTGGCCGGTGCCGAAGCCGGCACCCTGGCCATCATGTGCGGTGGTGAAGAAGCAGACATAGAACGCATTCGACCCATGCTGGCGCCGCTGTCGCAACGAGCCACACACATGGGGCCCATCGGCGCCGGTCAGGTGACCAAGGTATGCAACCAGATGATCGTCGGCTGTAACCTGATGGTGCTGGCTGAAATGATGGCACTGGCCAAGGCCAGCGGCGTGTCTGCCGACAAGATTCCCGAGGCGCTGGCCGGCGGCTTTGCCGACTCCAAGCCGATGCAGATCACCGGGCCGCTGATGGCCGATGAATCCGATCCGGATCCCAAGTGGCATGTGCGCACCCTGCTCAAGGATCTGGACATGGCGGTGGCCCAGAGCCTGCGCGAAGGCAGCGCCACGCCGATGTCGGGACTGGCGGCCCAGCTGATGCGCCAACATGGCAGCAAGGGTTATCTGGAGCGTGATCCCGCCACCCTGATCAAGCTGTACAAGGACTGATAAAAAAGGAGCCTTACGGCTCCCTTTTTTCATCTTGATAAACACCGGCTCAGGGAGCCAGCGCCAGGCTGTGGCGATAGTAATCGTTCGCCTTGGCCAGTTCCTTGCGCTTCTCTGCCAGGCCGGCCAGCAGCACATAGTCACCGGCACAGGGTTTGAGCGCCACCGCCTGCTGCAGATGCGCTTCCGCTTCTTTCGGCTTGTTGTCCTTCAGATACAACTGACCCAGGGTGGAATGCAGTTCGGGCAGGGTTTCTTTCTTCGCCTTTTTCTCCAGCACCGTCAGCAGCGGGTGATAATCGCTCAGCTGCAGTTGGGTCATGCAGGCCAGCAGGCGCGGATCGGTTTTCTTGTTCAGGCCTTCCAACAGTAGCTGCTGGGCTTCTTTATGGGCCTTGAGTCCAATCAGCCGATCGCACAGCGGGG
>JAAEZO010000200.1 GCA_018222825.1 Gammaproteobacteria bacterium | reverse complement strand
TTACCCGGCGTTGGCCGCGACGATCAGGCTCTGTCCGGCGCGCAGGCTGTGTTTGTCGGTCAGCTGATTCCAGCGTAGCAAGTCGGTAATGCTGACACTGAAACGGCTGGCGATGGCCGACAGTGAATCACCGGACTGCACTCGATAAACCCCCTCATTGGATGAGGGTGCCACGGCCCCATATGCCCTGGGCAGCATGAGCGTCTGACCCACCCGAATGGTGGTGCCGCGCATATTGTTCGCCTGCTTGATTGCTTCTATGCTGGTGCCGTTGCGACTGGCGATTCTGCCGAGGCTGTCACCACCTTTGACCTGATAACGCTGATAGGACTTGCGTTCCTGCTCGGGCAGATCGGCCATGGCAATTTCAAAGCCTTCGGCATGGGCCACCGGTACCAGAATTTCGGCGTTGCGCACCGGCGAGGTGGCGGCACGCTTGAACGCCGGATTGAGCTGCTTGAGCTGGCCCCGGTTCATGCCGGCCAGATCGGCGGCCATGTTCAGGTCAACCTGACCTTCCACTTCCACCACCGCCAGCTGCGGCCGATTGGGCACCGCCGGCACTTCCATACCATAGTGGCCGGGCTGCTTCAGAATATCGGCCAGCGCCAACAACTTGGGCACATAGTTCTGGGTTTCCTTGGGCAGCGACAGCGACCAGTAGTCGGTAGGCTTGCCCTGACGACGATTGGCTTTCATTGCACGCTGCACCCGGCCTTCGCCAGAGTTGTAGGCGGCCAGTGCCAGCACCCAGTCGCCATCGAAGAAACCGTTCAGGTATTCCAGATAGTCGAGCGCCGCGCGGGTGGACGCCATTACATCGTAACGGCCGTCATACCAGCTGTCGTAATGCAGACCAAACTGCTTGCCGGTGCCCTGCAGCATCTGCCACAGACCCGCGGCGTGGCCATGGGAGTAGGCACGGGGATCGAAGGTACTTTCCACGACCGGCAACAAGACCAGTTCCATGGGCATGTTCCGTTTTTCTATCTCTTCCTTGATGAGATAGAGAAACGGTCTGGCGCGTTCGGATACGGAACGCATATATGCCGGGTGTTTGAGGTACCAATTCCGTTGGGCCACGACCCTGGGGTGATCCAGGGGCATATCCAGTTGCATGTTTGCAGCCAGATCGAGCCACAGATCCGACTGCTGCGTCTGGTCTTGCTGACGATGCGGTCGTTTGGTCGATGAATGGGTTACGGTGTTGTAATTCCGGCCACTGACAGTGGTGGTTTTACTTTGTATCCGCAGCGACGAGTAGGTCGCTGACTTGGGGTAGAGCTGGCTGTTCGCCTGCTCTCCAGCTGTTTCCTGATGGCCATAGGGATGTCGAACCGAATCGGTCGACATCGCCTGGCAGCCCGCCAGGAGCAAGGCACTGGATAATAAACAGAGTCTTCTCATGGTGTCTGCATCTCACAAAAACGGCGGCCAGTGTATGCTTTGTGAGCAGCTTAATCAAGTTCGTTAAAAATCGTCCTTCCAGCGGCGAAGTGCAGCGAACACCTCGATGACCTCATTTAATTCCGCTCCCTGATGCGCCTGGGCTGCCGCCCTAACCCCCGCCAGATGGGCGCGCAGAAAGACATTGACGGCTTTTTCCCGGGCCATGGTGCTGGGTAATGTAGGCACGCCCTGCTGGCGTAATTTGGCCACGTTTTGCAGGTATTTCTTCAGTTCGGGATTGTTTGGTTCCACAGCATGACAAAAAGCCAGGTTTGCCTGGGTGTATTCGTGGGTGCAATAAACCCGGGTATCGTCCGGCAGGCCGGCGAGGCGCTGCAGAGAGTCGTGCATCTGCTTTGGCGTGCCTTCAAACAGGCGGCCGCATCCGCCCGAAAACAGGGTATCGCCGCAGAACAGCAGAGGCGGAGTGGAATGCTGGTGGGCATAGTAGGCGATATGGCCCAGGGTATGGCCGGGCACCGATATGACCTTTAATTCCAGTTCCAGCGCGGGCAAAGACACATGGTCGCCATCGTTCAGCGCAATAGCGCCGGCGGCGGGCATGGCTTCTGCCGCCGGGGCATAGACCTGTGCTTGGGGCCAGCTGGTCAGCAAGGCGTTGACGCCGCCGGTGTGATCCCAGTGGTGATGAGTGATCAGAATGGCGTCCAGCGTCAGTCCGCGTTCGGCCAGTATTTTTTCGACCGGAGCAGCTTCACCCGGGTCTACGACTACCGCATGGTTGTTATTCGTTATCAGCCAGATATAGTTATCTTGAAACGCGGGAATGGGGCTTACGTTAAGCATGGTTCTGTCCTTATGATCATATTCTGCAATAGCTTATCAGAGGCGCGATGAAATCAGCCAGTACGGTGGCGGCTCCTGCCGCGTGGTCACGGTTGTTGCGCGGCCGTCATCTTGCCGAACGGTTACAGCGGCGTCTGGACGAGTGGGCGCCGTCGCTGTTCGGGTTTACCCTGCTCAAGGTCGACGCCCTGAGCGCGGCTTTGTCGCTGGAGCAAAGTCGGCTGCTGCATTCGGTGCTGATGGGACAGTCCGACTTTGAAGGAATGGAGCTGCAGGGCGATGCCACCGCCATGCCTTTTGCCCCGGGCAGTCTGGATGCCTGCCTGCTGGCCAATGTGCTGGATTACAGCAAACATCCTCATGCCATTCTGCGCGAAACCGAGGTGGTGCTGCGCGACGATGGCTGGCTGATCATCACCGGCTTTAATCCCTACAGCAGTGCCGGACTGGCCAGTCTGCTGCCGGGGCTGGGCCGTCGGTTGCCGCCCTGGCAGCGCATGCTGGCGCCCGGGCGGCTGGAAGACTGGCTCAAGTTACTGGGATTTGACGTTATCCAGCAGGATTATATGGGGCTGACCGGTTGGTTCGACTTTCCCTTGCTCGGTCGCTGGCGGCGTCAGCTTTGCCCCCATTACTGCCCGTCGCTGGCGGCGGTTTACATCATCATGGCGCGCAAGCGGCGCTATCCGCTGACCCCCATTCGGCAACTCAAACCGCTACCCAGCGCACTGCAACCGGGCATGGCCTGTCAGCGTGAATAGCCGGTATCTTCATGGTGAGCATCGTTCAGTGCGGCTTCCCGGGCGAGATCGTCACAGCGTTCATTTTCCGGGTGGCCCGAGTGTCCCTTGACCCAGTGCCAGGTGACCTGATGGCGTTGACACAGTTCATCCAGCCGTTTCCACAAATCGACATTTTTTACCGGCGCCTTGGCGGCGGTTTTCCAGTTATTGCGCTTCCAGCCGGTGATCCACTGGGTAATGCCCTGGCGTACATATTGGCTGTCGGTGGTTAAATCCACGGTGCAGTCGTCGCTGAGCGCCTCCAGTCCGGCAATGGCGGCCATCAGCTCCATGCGGTTGTTGGTGGTGAGGCGGTAGCCACCGCTCAGTTCCTTGCGGTGCTGTTTGTAAACCAGCACGGCGCCATAGCCGCCCGGGCCCGGATTTCCCAGACAGGAACCATCGGTATACATTTGAATCTGTTTCATCGTTATCCGTGTTGGAACAAGCAAACCGGAAGTCTGCCACAGCGCGGCGGCGCTCACCAGCCACCGGCGTGATTGTGCCCATCACGACAACCGCACATTGCGGCCGGTGGCGTTGGCAGTGGCAGTTATTTATACTGACCGCCGAATCAAGCGGAGAAAGCATCGATGAGCCAGCAAAGTCACCAGCGGCAAATAGTCCTGGATACAGAAACCACCGGTATGAACATGGATACCGGCCCGCATTATCTTGGGCACAGGGTGATTGAAATCGGCTGTGTGGAAGTGGTCAACCGCCGGCTGACCGGCCGGCATTATCACGTCTATCTCAAGCCGGACCGCAAGGTGGACGAAGAGGCGATTCGAGTACACGGCATTACCGATGACTACCTCGCCGACAAGCCGCCCTTTGCCGCCAAGGTTGACGAATTTTTGCAGTTTATCGACGGTGCCGAGCTGGTGGCGCACAACGCCCCCTTTGACGTCGGCTTTCTCGATTATGAAATGCAGCTGCTGGGGCGGCCCGAACGCATGGCCGCCCTGTGCAAGGTAACCGATACCCTGGCGCTGGCGCGCAAGATGTTTCCCGGCAAACGCAACAACCTGGACATATTGTGCGATCGCTTCGGCATAGACAACGGTCACCGAACCCTGCACGGCGCCTTGCTCGATGCGGAGATCCTGGCCGACGTTTACCT
>JAAEZO010000199.1 GCA_018222825.1 Gammaproteobacteria bacterium | reverse complement strand
GCAACGAAAAAGGCCATTTCACGAGGCAATGGCCTGATTTTGGGTTTTTGGGGTGGGGCTTGAGTGATGTTGGCGAAGGGGCTGCGTAGGTGTGGCCTTCATACCCCGGACCAGGGCGGCTTAGACAGAACCGCAGGCTATTCGTTTTTGGCAATAATGTGGTGCTGTTAGACCTAGCAGGCGGGCTCGGTCACTGCCTTCTTGCCGCGCCGGGCCGGCCACGACTGGCAGGCGAGGGCGGCAAGCACTACCAGCCCGCCCAGCCAGGCTTGCCGGCCGGGTTGCTCTGCCAGCACCAGCCAGACCCACAAGGGGCCGAGCAGCATTTCCAGCAGCATCAACAAGCCCACTTCCGGCGCCGACAGATAGCGCGGCCCCTGGGTGATCAGCGCATAGGCCAGCGGCACCACCAGCAGCCCGAGAATGGCCATCCATAATATGTCCTGCGCTGGCAGCACCAGAGTCGGGGCCTGAAACAGGGCGAACAGACTCACCAGCAGGCCGGCCGGCACCAGCGCCGGAATCATGTTGGCGGGGCTGACGGCCCGTTCTACCACGAACTTGGCGGCCATGCCGGCGGCGCACAGCAGGGCGGTAAGATCACCCAACAGATGGCTGCCGTCCCGGCTGCCGGAAAACACCAGCGCCAGTCCGCCCACGCACAGCAATATCGCCAGCCAGGTACGGACGGAGACGCTTTCTTTCAGTACAAAACGGCTGAGCAGGGCGCCGATCAGCGGCGCGGCACTGAGGATGATCAGGGTATTGGCGACGCTGGTCAGCCGTATCGAGATCACGAAGGTGACGGTACAGACCGCATAAAACAGCGCCGAGCCCAGACCGAGGGAGATCAGCTTGCGGGTGGGCCGGTAGCGGCGGGCCCGAAACAGACAGACACCGCCGATGCACAGGCTGAGCAAGAGCCCGCGCCAGAACAGCAAAATCCAGACATCGGCGCTGATCAGCCGGATCAGCAGGGCATCCAGGCTCAGTACCGCCACCCCGGTGGCGGTTAGCAGCACTCCCTTCAGGCGATTATCCATTCGTACTCTCCCGTCTGTCGTGTGGTGAAGATGGCAGCGTATGTCAGCACGGCTGTCGGCATGGCTCCGGCGGCGGCCTCGGGTTGTCTTAACGCGACCCTTTGCCGCCACGGTAACCGAAACGAAGACCCGGTTCAGCCCCGTTGTTGCTGCCGGGCCTGGCTGGGTGACACCCCGAAAAAGTCCTTGAAACAGTGGCTGAAGTGGGTGGAGCTGACAAAACCGCAGGCCACGGCGATGTTGGAGATGCTGATGCTGCTTTGCAACAGCAGGCGGCGGGCGTGGGTGATGCGCAGTTCAAGGTAATAACGGGAAGGGGTAGTTTCCAGGTGACTCTGAAACAGCCGTTCTATGCGCCGGCGCGACAGGCCCACGTAGTCGGCCAGCTCTTCGATGCCGAGTGGCTCTTCGATATTGCTGCGCATCAGTCGCAGCAGCGAGCGCAGGGCCTCGGGCATGGTGGGGTCGTTTTCGGTCAGTGTCAGCGGGGTGTTGCCGTGTTCAGCGCTTCGGTCGCTGCTCAGTATTTCTTGAATGGCGCGCACCGTTTCCCGGCCGTGCAGCCGTTCGATCAACGCCAGCATCATCTCCAGCGCGCTGCTGGGGCCGGCGCTGGTCAGTATGCGTGCTTCCACCACCATGAACTGCGGCGAGACGGCCACCCCGGCAAAGCGCTCCTGAACGAAGGCGTGATTATCCGGGTGCAGGGCGCAGCCAAGCCCGTCGAGCAGGCCGGCATGGGCCAGGGCCACGGCGCCGTTCCACAGGCCGGCCAGTACTTTTTGTCGCTTGGCCGCCGCCTTCAGCACTCGGCTCAGCGGCGCATGTTCGCTCAGGTTGCAGCGAAAGCCGCCACACACCACCAGCACATCCAGTGCGCCGTCACCTTCCAGCTGCAGTTGATCCAGGGTGGCGTTGGCCGAAATGTCGATACCCAGATCGCTGCGTACCGTGGTGGCATTCAGGCCAAAGGTGGTAAAGGCAAACAGTGGCGTGGCCTGCACCAGGTTGGCGGTAACCAGGGCGTCGACGGCGGCGGTAAAGGCCATCATCGAAAAATGGGGCTGTAGCACAAAGCCGACTTTTACCGGCTCGGCATTCGCCGAACGCGCCGGCAGAAAGGCGCTGTTGGCATCGCGCAATCGATGGCTGAAATGACGTTTTTCACTGATTTGAGACATGTTGTTTATGCCGCTCTGCGAGATGGGGCGTAGATGGAATGTTACCGCTTGAAACGAATCTTACCCCGCCGAACCGGGCATTGCATCCCTGAGGGAGCCGCATGTGCCTGTTGCTGCCGGTCAGCCGGGCGCCGTTGCATGGCCGGTGCAGCGTACTCATGTTGGTCAAATGTGAAAAATTGTCGCAAATGCGCAGTATTGGGCCGCAACCAGTCATCCCTGTCGCCTCCGCCCCCAGTAGTATCCCTTTAACGCAAGGCGTCGAATGTGCAGTAAGCGCCTCGCCAATAGGGATACATCAGGCACCGGGAGCAGCCCGGGCCGCGCAAGGAGGTCACAAGATGTTCAGCAAAGACACCCGCATTCAGGATATGGACCCGGCACTGTGGGCCGCGATGGAAGAAGAAGCCGATCGGCAGGAACAGCATATCGAGCTGATCGCCTCCGAAAACTACACCAGTCCGGCGGTGATGCAGGCGCAGGGCTCGGTACTGACCAACAAGTATGCGGAAGGCTACCCGGGCAAGCGCTATTACGGCGGTTGCGAGGCGGTAGACAAGGTGGAACTGCTGGCCATCGAGCGCGCCAAACAACTGTTTGGTGCCGACTATGCCAATGTGCAGCCTCATTCCGGCTCTCAGGCCAACGCGGCCGTGTACATGGCATTGTGCGCCCCCGGCGACACCGTGCTGGGCATGAGCCTGGCCCACGGTGGTCACCTCACGCACGGTGCCAAGGTCAGCTTTTCCGGCAAAATCTACAACGCGGTGCAGTACGGCCTGAACGAGGCCACCGGCGAGGTGGACTATGACCAGGTCGAGCGGCTGGCGCTGGAGCATGAGCCGAAGATGATCATCGCCGGTTTCTCCGCCTACTCCAAGGTGATGGACTGGGCCCGTTTTCGCGCCATCGCCGACAAGGTCGGTGCCTATCTGTTCGTCGACATGGCGCATGTGGCCGGTTTGGTGGCGGCAGGCCAGTACCCCAACCCGGTGCCCCATGCCCATGTGGTCACCACCACCACGCACAAGACCCTGCGCGGCCCCCGTGGCGGCTTGATCCTGGCTCAGGCCAACCCGGAGCTGGAGAAAAAACTCAACGCCGCCGTGTTCCCCGGTGGTCAGGGTGGCCCGCAGATGCATGCCATCGCCGGCAAGGCGGTGGCCTTTGCCGAAGCGTTGCAGCCGGAGTTTGTTGAATATCAGCAGGCGGTGGTGGAAAACGCCCGCGCCATGGTGGAGGTGTTCCAGCAACGGGGCTTTGATGTGGTATCGAACGGTACCGACAATCACCTGTTTCTGCTCGATCTGTCCGCCAGGGGCATTACCGGTAAAGACGCGGATCGGGTACTGGGCGATGCCCATATCACCGTCAACAAGAATGCCGTGCCCAACGACCCCCAGTCGCCGTTTGTGACCTCGGGCCTGCGCATCGGCACCCCGGCGGTGACCACCCGCGGCTTCAAGGTTGAACACTGCCGCCAGTTGGCCGGCTGGATCTGCGACATTCTGGAACACATGGACGACCCGGACGTGATTATTTCGGTGAAGGACCAGGTTGCCAGCCTGTGCAGCTACTTCCCGGTATATCGCTAATTTCTTGATTAAAGGCTGCTTGCTCCGAGGCCAAGTAGCCGACTGGAGCAGTCCTCTAAGCCGACCGTGACATGCCAGGGATGGCATGTCCGAGCCCCCAGGGGGCGAGGCGTCTCGCCGGGACGAGTGTTTCAGTCAGACCGAACATCCAGTGAATGTTCGCAGCTGGCTGAAATCACGAGTGGCAAGACTTACGGCGAGTCGGCGTGAGGGTGGTCCAGGCGGCGAGTGAACCGGCTACAGCATTCAAACTGACAGGTGAGACGATGAAAAAATATTCAGGATTCGGGTTGCTCAAACATGCCCTGACCCACCACGAAAACTGGCAGCGCGTGTGGCACAACCCCA
>JAAEZO010000198.1 GCA_018222825.1 Gammaproteobacteria bacterium | reverse complement strand
GGAAGAAGAGCAGGAACGAAGAGAGCGCATACGTGAAGCCGCCGAAGATGCCTGAGTGTAAAACAAGGCATGCAGAGCAATAAATCGACTCACGCTTTCGAGCGTTATTTATCGCGCCATGGTCGGTGATGGCGAGGGTGATCTCGCGGCAGGGCTTATGCTACCGCCAACGGCATGACCGCTATGTTTGGTGCAGTTGAAAAAGTGCAGGTGAAAAGATGACAAAAATCTGGATGTTGTTGATGTTCCTGGTGCTGGTCGCTGCCGTGACGGCGGCAGAGCCGGCAAGCCCGGTCTTGAAGCTGACATTGCCCACCGGCCAGACGGTGGTGGTGGCAGAAGGTGAGCTGGAAGCACGATCCATCGGCAGCTTCAGCGTGCGGCTTTATCAGGCCGCGGCCGCGCCGGATGAAACGACGTTTTTCCTTTCCGGTATCATTCGGCCTCGCGATGGCGTGCTTGAGAATGTCGTTGTTGCGGATGTGGTGGGTGATGCTCGGCCCGAGATCATTGTCATTTCGCGTTCGATAGGCACAGGTAGTTATCAGTCCGCATACGTATTTGAATTTACTGAGAATACACTGCACTTTCGCACCCAGCTAGACGGATTCGCCGCAGATAAAGACCCAATCGCGGCGTTACGCACTTCCACCGCCAGGGGTAACTAGCGCCACCAGGTGACCCATTTACGTTATGCTTCACTTATCCGCCGGGCTTAGGGATAAGCTCATGAAACGTAACCATAAGTTGAGTCAGCCGAGATGCCGGAAAAAACCTTGTCAATATTTGAGCGTTATTTAACCCTATGGGTTCTGCTTTGCATTAGTGCGGGCATACTGTTGGGAAAAGTGGCGCCGGGTGTGGCGAACACCTTGAATGATCTCTCCATTTATCAAGTTTCCATTCCGATTGCGGTGTGCCTGTTTTTCATGATGTATCCCATCATGGTGAAAATTGATTTTGCTCACGTGCTCAAGTCCGCGAAAACTCCCAAGCCGGTGTTGTTAACACTCTTCATCAACTGGGCCATCAAGCCATTCAGCATGTTCGCCATCTCGTACTTCTTTTTAGGTTACCTGTTCAGAGGCTTCCTGCCGGGTACAGAAGTTCTGGCCAATGGCGAAGAAGTGGAATTGTGGCGAAGTTATATAGCAGGAACGATTCTACTGGGCATAGCCCCTTGCACGGCCATGGTGTTGATGTGGGGGCATCTGGCCAAGGGTAATGACGGGCTTACCCTGGTAATGGTGGCAATAAACTCGTTGATGATGCTGTTTCTTTACGGCCCATTGGGGGGCTTGCTGTTAAACATAAACTCCATGCCGGTGCCCTGGCAGACCATGGTGCTTTCGGTTGCTGTCTATGTGGCGCTACCCTTGGTTGCCGGTTATTTCTCCAGAAAAATCATAATAAACCATAAAGGCATCGAGTGGTTTAATGAGTATTTCTTGCGCTGGCTGACGCCGGTCAGCATTACGGCGCTGCTGGTGACCTTGATCCTTCTTTTTTCATTCAAGGGGGACGTCATCGTAAGCAATCCACTGACCATTCTATGGATTTCAATTCCGCTGATAATACAAACGCTGTTGATTTTTTCACTGGGGTATTTTGTGTTGTCGAGATGGCTGAAGCTAAGCTATTGCGACGCAGCGCCCGTATCATTGATTGGCGCATCCAATCACTTTGAAGTGGCGATTGCGACGGCGGTCATCTTGTTTGGTCTGTCTTCCGGTGCCGCACTGGCCACCGTGGTGGGCGTGTTAATCGAAGTGCCCTTGATGCTTATGCTGGTGTCATGGTGTAAACGAAGTCGGCACCTGTTCAACGATTAGTAAGTCCCAATGTCGGCGTATCAGCATTCGACAATATCGTCTAATTCATCATTCAATTTCCTGGTGTCGTAATGAGTGTGGTAATAACGGAACAAGAAAGAGAGGCCTTGTATAAGGTTGTTCACAGTCGGCGGGATGTAAGATCCGAGTTTATCTCTACCCCGGTGCCGCAAGAGGTACTTGCCAGAATCCTCAATGCAGGCCATCACGCGCCGAGTGTCGGCTTTATGCAGCCGTGGGACTTTATTCTGGTGACCGAGCCTGCGACCAAGGCCGCGATCAAGCGGGGCTTTGACGAGTCAAATGCGGCATCGGCTGCACACTTTCAAGGTGAAAAACGAGCCCAGTATCAGGCCCTGAAACTGGAAGGCATCATGGAAGCGCCGGTTGGCATTTGCGTGACCTGTGATCGGGAAAGAAATGGTCCCGTGGTACTTGGCCGAACCATAAAACCGGAAATGGATCTGTACAGTGCGGTATGCGCCGTTCAGAACATGTGGCTGGCCGCCCGAGCGGAAAACATCGGCCTGGGTTGGGTAAGTATTATCGATGATGAAGTGCTGCGCGCGGCGCTGCATATTCCGGACCGAATAGACATTGTTGCTTATCTTTGTCTGGGGTATGTGTCGGAGTTTAGTGAGCAGCCCGATCTGGAAAAACACGGTTGGCTGCAAAGAATGGATATCAACAACCTGATTCATGCGGAAAGATGGTCCGAGCATGAAAAGGGAAAAGACAATCGTTAACGCGGCAATGAGCCAGTGGTTCTATCGGCAGAGCGGGAGGAGTGTGATGAGCAAGTGGTTGGTAATGTGCTTGATGGTTGCGTCGGTTGGTGTTCAGGCCGGTAACGGCGAGCAGCCATCAGGTACGCAGACGGAGGCGCTCTGTTCCGAGTCATGGAGCCAAGCGATAGAACAAGTCGTCGCTACGGGTGACGGACAGGGCCATGGCCCGGATATTGGCTCTGATGAATGGAAGTCGGTGGTCGAGTTCAAGCTCGGGGTTCGTGGGCAGTCGCAGGTGCCACCTCGCGACAGCGAAGCCTGGTGCGAATATATCGATCGGCAGGTGAGAGGTAATGGCGCTACTCATGGCGCGACTGAGCATCAAGGCCCTTCCTATGCCTGTGACAAGGTCAAGGCCGGGAGTATCGAGGCGATGGTGTGTGAAGATCAGCCCCTGTCTGCGCTCGATCGTAAATTGTCGGGCGTGTATACGGCGGCGTTACAAAAGGCAACCAACGAGCATCCGCCGGTACTGAAGGCCGAACAAAGAGGCTGGATCAAGGGCCGCAACGACTGTTGGAAAAGCGATGACAAGCGGGCATGTGTCGAGGGTGCATATCAACGTCGAATCGCCGAATTGCAGGCCCGCTACCGGCTGGTGCCGCATAAGGGGCCGATTCGATTTGTGTGTGACGGTAACCCGGCGAACGAAGTGATGACCAGCTTCTTTGAGACCGAGCCGCCGACGCTGATTGCCGAGCGTGGCGACAGCGTTTCTCTGATGTTTCTGCAACCCAGCGCCAGTGGTGCCAAATATCAGGGCCGCAACGAGTCTTTTTGGGAACACCAGGGTGAAGCACGGATTAGCTGGGGGTACCATGCTCCCGAGATGCGCTGCCAAAAGGCGCCGTGAGGCAGGCGTTTTGGCCAGGTTAGCCTGATCTATAAAATACCCCTCAAAAAAAAAGCCCAGAGCCATTATGCTCCGGGCTTTTTTATTCGGTTTTCACACCGCCGTTACTGTCGGTTATTTGAACAGCATGTTGTACAGGGTATAGAGGCTCATCGTTGCCATCATGACGGTGATCAGCCAGCCAAACACAGACATCCAGAGTGGGTGTTTGTAGTCACCGATGATTGATTTTCTGGTCGCGGCAATCAGCATGATGCCGAGGGTAACGGGCAAAATGAAACCGTTAATTGCGCCGGCAATAATCAGTAGCGCAATGGGTTTTCCGACAAAGCAGAAGATAGCGGTTGAGGCGACAATAAAACCGATGATGAAAGCGCGGGAATGCTTTTCAATGAAAGGGTGCAATGTTTTAAGAAACGACACCGACGTATAAGCCGCCCCGATCACCGAGGTGATTGCCGCCGCCCACAGTACCAGACCAAAGAGTTTATAGCCGACATTGCCTGCCGCATGCTGGAACATGGACGCCGGCGGGTTGCTGGGGTCCAGGGTGACACCCTGGCTGATGACGCCGAGCGCCGCCAGAAACAGGGCCACTCGAACCAGTGATGCCAGGCTGATTGCCGAAATTGAGCCGCGGTTCACTTGCGGCAGCGCTTCCTGACCGGTAACACCCGCATCTATCAGGCGGTGGGCACCTGCGAAGGTGATATAACCGCCAACGGTAC
>JAAEZO010000197.1 GCA_018222825.1 Gammaproteobacteria bacterium | reverse complement strand
CCGAAAGCCGCAAACCATCAGCTGCCTTAAAAACAGGTAGCTGTGGTTTGCGGCTTTTTCGATCCTGGCGCGCGATGATGACTTGTTACTTGGGCGGGCTGTATTCACGACCTTACTTCATGCGCAGGAAGCAAGCTTCGCGTGCGGTGAGCCATGCCGGTAAAGGTCGAGAATAATATTAGCTATTCCCGATATAACCTTGTGCTTTAAAAGGTCTTTTCCCATTTCAGGACTGTGCTAGTCTGTAGCCTCATTTAGACCCAATTGGATTGAAAAGGTAGCGTCCATGACCCTTGGTAATCTTTCCGTACGTGCGAAGCTCTGGCTGATGATCCTGATTGCCGGCCTGATGCTGACAGTGCAGGCCTCGCTGTCCCTGTTTGATATGCGCGACTCCCTGCAACAGGAACGCAAGCATCAGCTGCATGCCCTGCTGGACAGTGCCGAAGGCTTGCTGGCGGCACAACAGGCACGGGTTGACGCGGGGGAAGTGACCCTGCAGCAGGCCCAGAAAAGTGCACGGCAACTGCTGGAAAGCATGCGTTATGACGGTGACGAATACTTTTTCGTGCTGGATGCCGAGACGCGCATGCTGGCCCATGGTGCGAATCCGGGCTTGATCGGCCGAGTCATGCGCTCGGAGCGAACCGAAGATGGCCGGGCGGTGTTTGTTGAAATGGCGGCGCTGCTTGGCACCAAGACCGATGTTGGCGAGTTCAGCTACCTCTGGCCACACCCGGGCAGTAGCGAGCCCCAGCCCAAGATCACCCTGGCCAAACCGTTTACTCCCTGGGGGTGGGTGGTAGCGACCGGTGTCTATGTTGATGATCTGGATGCAGCCTTTCGTCACGATCTGATGCACATGGGCGGATTGCTGCTGGGGGCCTTGCTGCTGCTGGTGGCGCTGGCGATTCCGATTAGCCGCTCCATTACCCGTCCGCTGGATCGCATCAGCGAGGTGATGCAGCAGGCGGCCGCCGGTAATCTGCGGGTGCGTACGCAACTGGACAGCAGCGACGAGCTGGGCAAGGTCGGGCGGCGTATCGACGAGACACTGGGCGTGTTTCAGGATCTGATCCATCAGATCGCCGCATCAGCGGCGCAGGTTTCCACCAGCGCCGAGAGCCTGGCTCGCCATGCGGAAGAAACCAGCGCCGCGCTGGATATCCAGGCCCAGGAAGCAGAGCTGCTGTCGACGTCGATGAACGAGATGGCGGCCAGTGTGCACGAAGTGGCGCGCAGTGCCGGTGAAACCGCCAATGCCATCGAAAGCGCGGATCATGAAGCCGAAGAGGGGAATCATGATGTTGATGATACCGTGCGCCAGATTCAGGCATTGGCACACGAGGTGGATCAGGCGGCCGATGTGATTCAGACGCTGGAGGCCGATACGGTACAGATCGGGCAGGTTCTCGAAGAGATCCAGGCCATTTCCGAACAGACCAATCTGCTGGCTCTGAATGCGGCCATTGAGGCTGCGCGGGCGGGCGAGTCCGGCCGCGGTTTTGCGGTGGTGGCTGACGAGGTCCGTCAGCTGGCCCAGCGGACCCAGGGCTCTACCGAAGAGATTCGCAGCATGAACGACCGTCTGCGCACGGTCGCACGTAAGGCGGTGGACGTGATGGGGCGCTCTCGCGTACAGGCCGATGGCAGCGTGAAGACTGCGATGCATGCGGGCAAGGAACTGGAGCGTATTGTCGAGCAGATGGCGCGCATTCGTGACATGGGCGTTCAGGTCGCCACTGCTGCCGAGCAGCAAAGCCAGGTGTCGGAAGAGATGAACAGCAATCTGCTGCGCATTACCCAGGCTTCGGAAAGCACCGTGGTTACCGCCAGTGCCGTGGCCGGCAGCGGTGAAGAGCTGCAGCAACTGGCATATAATCTGCGCGATCAGATTAACCGGTTCAGTACCTGACAAGTTAGGGGCTACACTAGCGGCCCAGGTTTCAGTTTTTACGTCTTTTGATGCGCAAGATTATTCACGTCGACATGGACTGCTTTTTTGCCGCAGTCGAGATGCGCAAGCATCCCGAGTGGCGGGACATTCCGCTGGCCATCGGTGGCAGCGCCAGTCGACGTGGTGTCATCTCCACCTGCAACTATCCGGCCCGCCGTTTTGGCATCCGCTCGGCCATGGCCAGCCATCAGGCGCTGCAACGCTGTCCGCATTTGTTGTTGATCCCCGGCAACATGGCCGAATACAAGGCCGTGTCCCTGCAGATCCGGGAGATCTTTCATCGCTATACCACTCTGGTCGAGCCGCTGTCACTGGACGAAGCCTATCTGGATGTGAGCGACAGCCCGCTGTTTGGGGGCAGTGCCACCCTGATTGCGCAGCACATTCGCCAGGCCATCAGTGACGAACTGCAACTGACGGCATCCGCCGGTGTTGCTCCCAACAAGTTTCTCGCCAAAATTGCGTCGGAAGAACACAAGCCGGACGGGCTCTTCGTATTACCACCCGCGGCGGTGGCCGATTTTGTGCATCGATTACCGCTGGCCAAGTTGCCCGGAGTGGGGCGCAAGACGGCAGAAAAACTCACCGCCCTGGGGCTGGAGTACTGTGGTCAGCTCGATGAAGTAGGCGAAGCGGAGTTGATCCGTCGCTTCGGCAAGTTCGGTCGGCTATTGTGGCAGCGTGGCCAGGGCATCGACGAACGGGAAGTGCAGACCGAACGGGTACGAAAGTCGGTCGGGGTCGAGACCACGCTGGTGGCCGATATTCATACTCCCGCGCAGGGACTGCCGGTATTGCAGGGGCTATGGCCGGAGCTGATGCGCCGACTGGACGGGCGGGCGATAAAGGGGCTGTGCATCAAGCTCAAATTCGATGATTTTACCCAGACGACGCTGTCCCGGCGCTGCACCGGGCCGGAGCCGGTACTGGCCGAGCAGTTGTGCATCGAAGCCTGGGATCGAGCCCGAGGGCGAGGTATTCGGCTGGTAGGGGTGAGTGTCGAGTTATTCCATGAAACCAACGAGCAAGACGCTCAGGCCGAACAACTCAGCTTTGGCTGGTAGGTTTGGATTATCCCCAATGCCTCAGGGCTGAGTGCCGTTCAGATGGTCTTCTTCAACGAATTGCCAGCCCTGGTTGGCGGAAGGCGATGCCGGCTGAGACGCGGCGGGGGGAGCGATCACCACGGTGGCATTATTGGTCGCGGAATAGCCGGTCGCCGAACCCTCCAGTGCCGGGCGGTCCCGGCCGTCGTTCGGCGCCGTTGCTGCAACCGGGGCGGGCGCTTCATTGCGTTTGTCGTTCTGAATGCCGGGTGCCAGCTTGCGGGTTTCATCCAGTACTTCACGACCAAACTCGATGATGCCACTGAAGATGTTATCGGCCATTGCCGGCGCGGCCAGCAAGGTCAGCAGCAGGTAAAAAGGGGCGCTTTTCATGACATATACCTCCGTTGGGATCTGGCCGAAAGCATAAGCCAAATTGCGGCGTTTGAATACCGAATGCGGCGCGCGCGAGTCGGAAGCTGGCGTGGTGTTGCACGGCTCACACCTTTCCCCTTACGCCTCGGGGATCTGCTTCAGCACCCGTACCAGTAACTGCCAGAAACGGGACACCGCTTCTATGTGTACCCGCTCATCCGGCGAATGAGCGCCCTGAATGGTCGGCCCGAAAGAGACCATGTCCCACTCGGGGTAGGCCGCCTTGAACAGGCCGCATTCCAGCCCGGCATGAATCACCTTGACCTCGGGCAGCACGCCAAACAGTTCCTTGTGCGTATTCAGCACCAACTGCATTACCGCCGAGTCCGGATTCGGCTGCCAGCCGGGATAGGCGCCGTCAAAGTCGCAGCGGGCGCCGGCCAGGCGAAACACCGCCGCCGTCATTCCGGCAACCCGGTTGCGGCCTTCATCGTTGAGTGAGCGGATCAGGCACTGCACATGAATATGCTCGCCCTCGGTGCCGATCACGCCCAGATTGGTGGAGGTCTGCACCACGCCGTCCATGCTGCGGCTCATTTCCATCACCCCGTGCGGGCAGGCGAGCAGGGCGGCTCCCAGTCGCTGCTGCAGAGAGGAGGTCATCACTCGGGCCGGCAGCTCGGCAGGCGCCAGTTCCAGCTTGATGAAGTCGTCGACGCCGTTAAATTCGAGTCGGTATTGCTGCTGACGCTTGTCGACCAGGCTTGTCAGCGTGTCGAGCAGGCTGGCGGGCAGGGTCAGCAGGGCCGAGGCTTCCCGGGCGATGGCATTGCGCAGGGTGCCGCCGTTCAGCTCG
>JAAEZO010000017.1 GCA_018222825.1 Gammaproteobacteria bacterium | reverse complement strand
TTGCCGCCGGTAGCGAGCAGTTGAATCAGGCGATTGATCAGCTGGCAGGCCATGCTCCCGCCGGTACCGAATCTGCCGTTACCGCGCTGAAGACTGCGGTAAACAGTGCCAATGAAGCCTATGAACAGGCACAAAAAGCGGCCAAGAACGCCACCGACATCGCCGACAAGGCCGTGAAGCAGGCTGCCGAGCAGTCAGAGAAAGCGGTTCGTCAGGTTGCTGAAACTGCCGAAAAAGGCATCAGCGCGGCCACCAATGCCGCCGCGCAGCAGGCAAGCGCTGCCAATAACAATGCAAAAACTGCACGTGGTTCAGCCAAGGCCAACTAAGTAACGATAACGATAAATAACAGCGGTTATCTCGTTTAAGACGATAAGAATTATTCCTTATCGTCTTTTTTTTCGTCTGTATTATCCGGGGTCTTGCTGCTGCCACTCTTGTTATCGGGTTGATTGAAGCCGCCGAACAGGCCGAACATGTTCTGGGTGTTGAGGTAGAGATCGCGGGACTGCTCCACATACTGGCGCATCATGTCCTGCATCATCGGCACCTGACTGTGCATGAACTGGGTCCAGGCCTGTGACGACTGGGCGCCGGTCTGGGTCTGAATGTCGATCACCGACTGAATGCTTTCTTCCAGATAGCTGCCCAGCACCCCCTGAAAGGGCCCGTAAAAACGGATGATGTTCTTCAGCATGTCGCTGGAAAATATCGGGTCGCCGTCGCTTTCCGCTTCCTGAATGATCTGCAGCAGAATGCTGCGGGTAATGTCTTCGCCGCTTTTGGCGTCCACTACCTGAAAGGGTTCTTCTTCCTGTACCAGCCGGCGAATATCGACCAGGGTGACGTGGCTGCTGGTGTGGCTGTCATACAGGCGGCGGTTGGGGTACTTCTTGATGATGCGGATACTGTCCTGCGATTTTGACATGCGACACTGCTTCTCGGCGGATAGGTTTGACTGGCAGTGTATCCGAATCGCCCACAGCGCTCAATTTGATGGCGGCGCCGGCAGATACACCCGGGCCCGCAAGCCACCGGCGGGCGCCCGATCCAGCTCGATTTTGGCCCGGTGCAACGTTGCTGCCCGCCGCACTATGGCCAGCCCCAGCCCGGCACCGTCACCCTGTTGCGGGTTGCCGCGAAAAAAACGCTCCCACACTCGCGGCAACTGCTGCTCGTCGAGACCGGGCCCGTTATCGCTGATGGTCACCAGATACTGCCCCGGCAGCCGTTCCAGGCTTACTTCAATCACGCCCCCGTTCGGGGTGTAGCGAATGGCGTTGTCGATCAGGTTGCCGAACAGCAAACCCAGCAGCACCGGTTGGCCGTGAAAGGGCGCCTCGATGTCGGCCGACAGGCTGAGTTGCTGCTGTTTTTCCAGCGCCAGCGGGGCCAGCTCGGCCAGGGTATCGCGTAACAGGTGCTGCAGGGCCAGCGGCGTTTGCTCGGCGGCCTGCTGGTTGTCGAGCCGGGCCTGGGTCAGCAACTGCTGTATCAGGCGGTCGCTGCGGCCCAGTGCTTTCAGCGCCTTGTGCAGGGAGCCTTGCTGCGCCTGTGGCGAGTCGGCGGCCAGGGCATTTTCGATATGAATGCGCAGCACCGCCAGCGGGGTTTTCAGCTCGTGGGCCGCCTCGCTGGTAAACTGCTTTTCCCGCTCCAGGGTATCGGCCAGCGCCAGCATCAGCCGGTTCAGCTCGCCGGTCAGCGGAGTCAGTTCCACCACCTTGTCGGCGGTGGTCAGCGGGCTCAGGTTGGCCGGGTGGCGCTGGCCGATGGCGCGGGTCAGCTGTTGCAGCGGGCGCAGGCCGCGCGCCACCAGCAGCCACAGCAGCCACAGCAACAGCGGCAGCGTGAGCAGCGGCGGCAATATGGCGCGCAGCGCCAGCTTGCTGGCCAGCTCGCCGCGCACATCGTCCCGTTCGGCCACAATCAGCCAGCGGTCGGTATCCAGGTCGTGCAGGGTAAAGATACGCCAGTGATGGTCGCCATAGGCAATGGTGGCAAAGCCGGGGGCGGGGCGGGTAATGGGGTTGTTTGGTGCCGACGGCGAGCGCAGCAGCAACTGCCCGCCGGCATTCAGCAACTGAAAGTACAACTTGCCCTCATATTCATGCCCGAGGGCGGTGGCTTCCTCGTCCTGATCTTCT
Organism: Gammaproteobacteria bacterium; assembly: GCA_018222825.1. Lineage (GTDB taxonomy): Bacteria > Pseudomonadota > Gammaproteobacteria > Enterobacterales > Aeromonadaceae > Oceanimonas. Next base: position 30,014 of record JAAEZO010000017.1, on the reverse strand, counting down.
GCGGGAGTGGCGGGTGTCTGGCCGTCGTGCCAGTCTTCATAAACGGTTCTGGCCGGCGGCAGCGTCTCGGCATGCAGCAGATAATCGCTCAGCAGGCGGTCGGTAATACGGGCCGACTGGGCCAGGCGGGCATCGAACAGTTCTTCCAGCTCGTGGCTGGCATCCAGATAGCCAACCAGCGACGCCAGCCCCAGGCTGATGCTCACTACCAGCAGCACCCCGGCGAGCAGAAAACGACGAATGGATCGCATCAGTTCGCCAGCCGTTCGACGATATAGCCGACGCCGCGAATATTGCGGATCAAATCCGGATAGAATTTTTTGCGCAGGTGGTGAATATGCACCTCGACCGCATTGCCGGCGGCGGTTTGCTCCCAGCCGTACAGCCGCTGCTCCAGCTGTTCCTTGCTGAACACTCGGCCGGCATTGAACACCAGCTCCTGCAACAGCTTGTATTCGTGGGGGGTGAGTTTGACCGGCTCGCCCCGGTAGCTCGCCTCGTGAGAGTCGGGGCACAGCTCTATGTCACCGTGCTGCACCCGCGTTTGAGCCTGCCCCTGGCTGCGGCGCACCAGGGCGCGCAGCCGGGCATTGAGTTCCTGCAGGGCGAAGGGTTTGACCAGATAATCATCGGCGCCGCCGTCCAGCCCGCGCACCCTATCGTCAAGGTCGTCGCGGGCGGTGAGGATCAGCACCGGCAGCCGGTGCCCGGCCTTGCGCAGGCGCAACAGCAACTGCTGGCCGTCGATGTCGGGCAGGTTGAGATCCAGGATCAGGGCGGCAAATTCCTCGCCCTTAAGCGCGTCCAGCGCCGGCAGGCCACGGGTCAGCCAGTCGACGGTATAGCCGCTGCCGCGCAGGGCATCGACCAGGCCATCGCCCAGCATCAAATCATCTTCTACCAGCAGTACGCGCATCAAGATTCCCTGTCGACCGGCCATGCGGTTTGAGTATTCACCCGGCCGACTACGTTATAGGCTCTCAAGGCGCTGTTCAATCTCTTTGCGTCGACCCATATCGGCCAGTTCCCGGCCGGGGCGCGGGGCGGCCTGCAGGGCCTTGTTCAGGTACGTCTTCGCCTCGCCGGCCTTGCCCTGCTGCAGCAGAAAGTCGCCGTAGAAAAAGTTGGGATCTATGCCATCGGGATTCACCATCAGCGCCTTGCGCAGTAACTGCTCGGCCTGGTCGTCGTCACCAAAGCCGACCGGCCAGCCCGGTACCTGATAATAGAGCGAGCCCAGGCTGGTATAGGCCGAGCCGTCGAGCGCCTTGTCATCCTGTTTCAGTGCCCGATCCAGCCGGCTTTTGGCATCCTTCACCAGCTTGAGTGCGCCCAGCCCGCCCTTGGCGCCGGCCCAGGTGCTTTTGACGATGGCCGACCAAATCAGCAGATCGGTGCGGTCTGGGTTGGCGGAGCTGGCCAGATCCGCCTTGATGCTGAGCGCGGCCAGGCAGTCTTCACGCTGGTTTTCCTCCAGCTGATACTGGCAGTGTGCCCACTGTTGCTGAATGGGCTCGAGCCGGTCGGCGGCCTGCGCCAGAGGGGTAGCCAGCAGCAGACTGAATAAAATGACTTTTTTCATGATTTTGCTTCCTTGTCACAGTGGTGTTCGGCGTAGCGGGCAATCACGGCGGTTTGTTTGGCCAGACCCCGGTCCAGCAGGCCGGGGAACAGGGCGTTCACCCGTACCAGCAGCCATTCGGGCCAGCCCAGCCAGCGTTGCCGTTGTTCTTTTTGCAGTGCAATCATCGCCTGGGCCGCCACCAGCTCGGGGCTGTCGGTGTGGTTACCCAGGGCCTGATTCATGTCGTATACCCGGCTTGAATTGAGGGTGGTGCGGGTCGCGCGAGGGGCAAAATAGAGCACCTTGATGCGGCTGTCGGCCAGCTCCCGCCCCAGCGCCTCGCTAAAGCCGCGCAGGCCAAACTTGCCGGCGCAGTACACGCTGTAACCGGGATAACCGATGCCGCCAAAGGCCGAGCCGATGTTCATGACCAGACCCGGGCGTCGCAGCCAGGGCAGCAGCTCGCGGGTCAGCAGAATGGGCGCGGTCAGGTTCAGCGCCAGCTGGTCGCTTATCTGCTGCTGGCCCTGATCTTCCAGCCAGGCAAAATGACTGGTGCCGGCGTTGTTGATCAGTACATCCAGACCACCGGCCTTCTGTACCGCCTGCAGCAGGGCGGGCCTTTGATCTGTCCGCAGCAGGTCGGCCACCACTATGCTGTGTCGGCCCGGCTCGGGCAGGCCGGCCAGCAGCCGGTTGAGGCGAGTGCGATCCCGGCCCTGCAGCAACAGCCGGGCACCGGCGGCGGCCAGTTCTTGCGCCAGCGCCGCCCCAATGCCACCACTGGCACCGGTCAGCAGTACGGTTTTATCACGCAGCCTCATCACCAACCTCCAGCGCGCGCAGCATGTCGCCATACAGGCGGTACACGATGCGGGCGGCATGAATGATGGCCGCCTGATCGGCCGGCTCGCTGACCTTGTTCATCAAACTTTCGAAGAAGCGCAGGTGTTCCTGATCCAAAGCGCCGTGCGAGCTGAGGTAGCTCATGGCCTGCTCCGGCAAGTGCAGCCCCCGTTGCAGTTGCTCGGCCACGGTCAGCGCTATGGCCACACTGGTGCCTTCCAGCACCTGCACCATGCCGAACAGCGCCATGGGATTGCCGCGATCGATCTGGTGGTAGAGAAAGGCCACCATCAACTCGATATCGGCGCCGGGCCGGCCGTGGCGCACCGCCTCGGCATCGGCACCACAGGCGTTAATGTCGTTGAGTATCCATTCCTGATGGCCAACTTCCTCTTCTATGTATTCCACCAGCGCCTCGCGCACCCATTCGTGGCTGGCGGGCAGACGGGCACCACAGGCCATCAGCAGCGGCACCGTATGACGAACATGATGGTAGGCCTGGGTAAGAAAGGCGACGTAGCTGTTGAGGGCAATGTCGCCGCGCTGGCAGGCGGCAATGATGGGGGCGCTGAGCAGGTATTCCCGTTCGGTGGCGGTGCTGTGCTGCAGCTGTAGGTAAAAGCTCATGCGGATACTCCCGTGAGGTGTTGAATGTGAGTGGCAAAGGCCTGGCGGATCAGCTCGCGCCGGGGGCGACCATTGGCGGTAAGCAGGCCGGTGGCGGCCAGTGACGGCTCCGGCACCAGCCAGTGATGAATGCGGGCGTAATCGGGCAGGCGGTTATTGAGTTCGGCAATTTGCTCGGCCAGCGCCGCTTCCTGCCCGGGCACCGGCTGTACCAGCGCCACGTTGGCGGGCAGGGCGTCCCCCATCATCACCAGCCGGGCGATGGCAGAGCAGCCCTGGGCTTCTGACTCGACCCATTCCGGCGAAAAATTGCGGCCAAAGGCGGTGATCTGCACGTTTTTCTTGCGCCCTGTGATGTGCAGAAAGCCGTCGGCGTCGAGCCGGCCGAGATCACCGGTGGCGATCTCCGAGCCGAGGTCGGCGCTGGCCGTACTACCACCCAGATAGCCGAGCATGGTGGCGCCGCTGACGCAGATTTCACCGTCGTCGGCGATGCGAACCTTGAGATGAGACAGCGGGCGACCTACCGTGCCCGGTCGGTTGGCGGCAGGGGTGTTCAGCGCCACCACAGAGCCGCATTCCGACAGGCCGTAACCTTCTTGCGCCGGAATGCCCATGGCCCTGGCCTGCTGCAGTAATGCGGGCGCCACCTTGCCGCCGCCCACCGCCACCAGCCGCAGCGAATGGGCCAGCTGCGGCTGGTGATGACAGATCATCAGCAGCAATCGCAGCAGCTCGGGCACCAGCACCAGGCTGTGGGGTTGCCAGCGTGCCAGGGCGGTGGCCAGCCGGGCCGGATCCAGCTGACTGGAACCGGTGAACCCTACTTCGGCCAGACCGGGCAGACAGGCGTTGGCGCCCAGCAGCAGCGGCAGATACAAACCGGCCAGGTTTTCCAGCAGGGTAGCCAGCGGCAGCAGCGTCATGTGCCGTTCAACCCGGCTGCTGGCTACACTCTGCGCCAGCGCCTGAGCGGTGGTGACCTGCTGCGCCAGACTCAGGCAAACGCCCTTGGGCTGACCGGTGGTGCCCGAGGTATAGGTGATTTTGGCGGTGCCGGCGGGCAGCGGCGGCACCACTGCCGGTTGGTGACGCCAGCAGGGCAGGCCGGGTAGCAGGGTGCTGGGCTGCCAGCCCTCGACTTCGGGGCCGACCAGGGTATCGGCGCCGCTGCTTTCCAGCAGCCAGCGGCGTTGTTCGGCGCTGAAGAAGCCGGGCACCGGAATCACCACTATGCCGGCCAAGGCGCAAGACAGGTCGAGCAAGGCCCAGTCGATGCCGTTATCCAGTTGCAGTGCCAGCCGTTGCACTCCGGCCGCAGACAGCTGTTGTGCCTGTTGCTGCAAGGCGGGCCAGAGCTCGCCGTAACGCAGTTGGTGGTCGGGCGCGCTCAGGGCCAGGGCGTGCGGATGCGTTTGTGCCAGTTCGGCCAGCCGTTGAAACAGCGAATTCATTGCCAGGCCCTCGCATCGGCCGCGCCGTGCAGGGAAGGGATGGGGGCAAGCAGCGGCAGCAGCAGGCTGTTGGCCGACAGAATATTGCGCCCTTCGGCCAGCCGACCGGCCATCACCATGGGTTGATGCTGGTAATAGTCGCCCCAGTGGTCGGCATGGTCGCCCACCCGTGCCGGCGAGGCCTCCGCCAGGGTTATCGGGTCCAGTTGCAGGCGGCGCAGGCTGTTGCGCAGCTTGCGGGTGCCGGTAAACATCACCCACTCCATGTTTTGCTGATACAACAGCTGGCACATGGCGGCGAACATCAGCCGACCATTGCCGGGGGCGCTGGTGGCCAGGTTGCCGATTTCGGCGATGCCGTCACGACGGGGGGCTTGATCCTGCATGGCGGCCAGCTGTTGTTCGGCCGGCAGGTCGAGGTACTGTTCCAGATACAGGGGGCCGGTGGCGGCCAGCTGCAGGCCGCAGGCGGCCACCAGGGTATCGTCGGCCCGGTACAGGCCAATCAGCAGCGGCAGAAAATGTGGAATGCGGGCGCGGAATTCGCGCAGATAAGCGTCGCCGATAAACGCTTGCAGGGTAGTCACCTGCGCGGGCGTGGTGGCGATCTGCATGGTGTAGGGTGGGCGAATTTCGATACTCATAACGGCCTCCTCTGGACGTTATGAGAAAGCTTAACGGGGCAATCTTAAGCCAGACTTAAGCGCCGCGAAATGCAGCAAAAAAAGCAGTGCTTTAACGTGTTGGGCCGGTATCTGCTATCATGCGCGCCACTTATTTTTTGATACTGTTTTTTCAACACAGGCGGACTAACCGATGCAAGTTGCAGACAACACCGTAGTACAGTTCAACTACACCCTGAAAAGTGAAGACGGCCAGGTGCTGGACACCAACGTCGGCAACACGCCGCTGGCTTACCTGCATGGCCATAACGGCATGATGGAAGGCCTGGAAAAAGCGCTGACCGGTAAAGAAGAAGGTGAAAGCTTCAGCGTTACCCTGACTCCGGAAGAAGGTTACGGCGAGCGCAGAGACGACATGATCCAGCGCGTACCGGTCAAGCATCTGCATGGTGCCAAGAACTGGAAAGCGGGCATGATGGCCACAGTGCACACCGAGCAGGGCGAGCGCCAGGTAACGGTAGCCAAGGTAGGCAAGTTTATGGCCGACGTGGACATGAACCACCCATTGGCCGGTTTGACGCTGAACTTCGAGCTGGAAGTGGTCAGCGTACGTGCCGCCACCGAAGAAGAGCTGGCCCACGGCCACGCCCACGGTGAAGGTGGTCACCACCACTAAGCCCTGAACTCCGGGTAATAAAAAGGCCGAGCTGTTGCTCGGCCTTTTTGTTATCTACGTTGTCTGTTTCGCCCCGGGCCCAGTCATCGGAGGTGTATGCGAAAGTGCCTTTGGCTCCCGGCATTCCATCTGCCCCTGCCGAGGGGGCATCCTCAGCCCGGGCGGCCTGTGACCATGTCATTACAGAAAGGCAGAAAACCGAGATTAGCGTGAAAATACGGAACATTGTTTATCTGTCGTGCTGATTTTATAAGTGGTGATGCAGGCTGCTATCGTTTTTCGGGCTCAGGGTACATGAGCAATATAGACCTTGATATAAAATACCGGCTACCAAACAGCAGATAGACATGGTCCACTGAGTCGTGGGCTATTTATTAGCCAGGCGGACATTTCCGGAACTACCGCCCTGTACCGGAGGTGTTTCATGATCAGAGGTACGCTTCCATGCAGAAAACATCATCAGTTCACGAATATCATCGAGTTCCAGCTTGCTGACTCCGGCTTCGGTAATTTGTTCATCGGTAAATTTTCTTTCGATCAGATCCAGAATAAAATCCAGTCGGCGGTAACTATGTCCAATTCCGAATTCATCGCTGATTCCAAATACCATGTCGGGCGATGCCAGTTGCGTTTGTATTTCATGCGGCAATTCTAGATAGGACGCCAGTTGCCATACTTGTGTTTTGTACAGTCCGGTCATGGGTTGAATGGGCAGATCATCTATTCCGCCTTTGACAAACCAGCCGACCTCAAGCTCCGAACGGTTTGCTGCGCCGATCAAGGTCAGGTTTTTCTGGTGGGCTTTTTGCTCCAGTATCTGCCTGCGATATATATGACGTTCCGAAAACCCTCGATCCAGGTGTTTAATGGTGACCTGGTAGATGAAACGCTTGAGCCATGAATGCTCAACGGCACCGCTGCCGATTCTAAGAGTGGTTTTAAAGGGCACCTCGCCGTTAATGAATCGGTAAGAGTGCTGCACCATACGATTGAATCGTGCCGAGTGTGCAGTCAGCTTCATAATCAAGGGCGCATATACTTTTTTCTTTTCCATGGCGGAGGATATGTCGGCGGTATCAAGTTTTATACCAAGCCACTGAGCCATAAGCCGTGCTTTTTTTTCGGAGCTTTTTTCACTGTTTCGATCGAAAAGAAAGGCGCCAAACACCTTTTCCTTGCCTATGGCTCTGACGGCAAGCGTAATCAGCACGGAAGAGTCTACGCCACCGCTAAGACCAAGAAGTATGCCATTTGTTTTTTGCGATTCGACCAGATTACGAAGGTATGACTCTATAAGATTTGCCGTCAAGGGAGCGTCGATAGACAGGCCCGATATTGTGACTGAATCCTTATCCTCTTTCATTTCACTGTCCTTTCATGATGCCGGGGTTTGCCGTCCTGGTCATGGATGAGCTATCGCAAGGAGCATCGTCAGTGCTATTCCGATCGCAAAAAAACTGAAATGTGTTGCAGCGGCAGCGAGGCTCTTGTGTGCCTTGATTTCCGGTACCAGGTCGGAGGCGGCAATGTAAATAAAGTTGCCTGCTCCAAACAGAACCAAACCCGAGACTTCAAGCCGCTGTGAAACCAGATATGCCAGCACGGCGCCGAGGGGAAAAGTCAGTGCGGAAACCAGGTTCCAGAACAAGGCCCGGCGGCGGGGAAAACCGCCATGAACGAGAATTCCGAAATCGCCAAGCTCCTGTGGTAGCTCATGCGCCGCTGCCGCAATCCATGCAACCACTCCGGCCTGCGGATTGATCAGAAAGGTGCTGGCAATGCTGAGCCCGCCGATAAAATTATGGATGGCATCACCAATCAGAATCAGGTAGGTCACCGGCTGCCGGCCCTTGGCGGATGCTTTATGGGCCTGGTGCCAGTGAAGAAACTGTTCGAGCCCAAGAAAGGTTGTAAATCCGCCGACCAGCCAGATTCCGGCAGCAAGAGCACTAAGCCCCGCGGTACCTTCCGGAATCATGTGAAAGAAGGCGCCGCCGATCAGGGTACCTGCAGCAAGAGACACCAGCGGGAGCAGCAGTTTGTCCAGCGTTGTGGGACGAAGAAATGTGGTCAGGCCGCCTACCAAGGCGATGGCGCTCATGAGCAATCCACCAGTGACAATCCAGATTAAGGCGTCGATATGCGTTTCCTCTTTGCCCGGAGTTGTTTCCATATCAGGAAACGCCCTGCTGCTATTGAGGCTCTGTCCCCTGATGAACGGATGCGGGAGCAGGCCGAGGATTGCGTCACACGCCTGGGTTAGCCGGTAAATTGTTTGGGCTGAACCAGCCTCAGGTAGTCTTTCATCGTCAGGCTGAACAGTTCACGGTAACTGCCGGCACTGAAGACGATTTCTTCCTGATGTGCGAGTTCGGAGTCTATATACACCGTTATTTCATATAGATTGCCGAAGGGGGGCAGGGCACCCACGTCGCAGTCGGGAAACTTCTCGCGAAAGTCGTTTTCATGCAGAAAGGTCACCTCCTGCGCCGACAGGGACTGAGCCAGGTTGTCGGGATGGATCTTCTTGGGGGCGGGCACCACTATCATGGTCATCTGACCATCCAGCGACATGATCACCACCTTGGCCATGACGCTGCCAGGTACATGGGCGACTTCGGCCACATCCTGCGCGGTAAACGCCGGCGAATGGGTAATGACCCGATATTTGACCCCTTGTTGATCCAAGTATTGCTGCAATCGTTGGGCCGGCATAACAAATCCTCCTCGATGGATATTGAACGCGGTTGAAGTATAGGTCATGGGCTGGGTACGGACGGCGTGCGGGAGCATTAACTCAGCGCGCACAGAGGCATCAGGGCAACCTCCACCGACACGCCGTGAACACATCCATGTGGGCTCACACATGCCATCCATGGCACGTGATGGTCGGCTGAGGTTATCCCAGCCGCCTCTCTCTTCGGTATGGTGTTGCCGGCGGGGGAAAATGAACAAAAAGGCAGTTGTAACACGCTCAGAGAACAGCCTTGCTAAGCGACTCTTTGCACACGGTCTGTCGGAGATACCGATTCATTGAGTGTCTGTAGCTTCGTGAGCGAAATCTGGAATTGCCCATTGCTGGGCAAGGTCTTACCTCTGAAATGATCCCACACCAAAGCACCGGGGCCGTTATAGATTTCTTCAAAAGACCCATCAGGAAGAATTTTTATGATGATTGCATGCTTGGCCCTGCATCGAAAAGCAACACGTTTCGACTGCGTTGCCTTGATCTCAACTTCTATTCCTGAGGGACTGATGGCATCAAAACCTTTGTTGGAGGCCGCTTGCAGCTCTAAACCATAAGCGTCTGCAACGAGACACTCTCCCAAGCTGCCGACGAGGTGACCGTCAGGTGTGAAATGTCTTCCAGGAAACATCTCCTCCAATTCTTGTACGGTGGAGTACAGCTGTTGAACCAGAGACTGCAATTTATCGTGATCGATCATGGATATTTAATACCAAGCCTCAGTAAGTTTTCCAGAATGCCATTTATGATTAATTTTCTCTGGTATAAATGCGCGATGATGAGGTGAGTAGTAACTATAGCTTATTGATAAATCTTGAAAATTTCTTTCCCTATCTCTCTGATGACTTCGTTTCTCTTGTCAAAAGAAGCATCTGTTTGAGTTATATAGATACTAATAATCAGAGGGGAGCGTTGATCTGACCATACGGCAGCCGTTATCCCCCTAGAGCCAAAACCACCGGCACCTGATCTATCTGCAATTTGCCATCCATTTGGTAACACGGCACGCAGTAAAACATCAGCTACCTTGTTTGCTTGCATCCACTCGAGCAGTTGAAGCTTTGATGACTCTGAAAGCACGGTTCCCAAAAGCAACTTGTTCAAGCTGTCATTGATGGCATTCGGTGTTGTGGTATCTCGTATATCACCCGGCTTTGCTTCATTGAGGTTCGGCTCTATACGATCCAGCCTTGTAACGCTATCACCCAGTTGCCGCATGAATTCAGTGAGTGCTTCAGGGCCGCCAATATTTTCAAGTATGATATTGGCGGCCGTGTTATCGCTGGTTTCCAGAGTTGCTTTGCATGCGTTAAAAAGAGAAATATCAGCACCGATATAATTTTCTATAATAGGCGAGTAAGTAATAATGTCTTCTTCATTTACTCGGGCTAACTTATTTAAATTAACCTTTCCCTTGTCGTAATCAGACAGTAGCTTGGCGCAAGACAGAGTTTTGAATGTGCTCATCAAGGGAAATCGTTTATTTCCCTTGTAGCTCCATGAACTGCCATTGGATGTGTCTAATATCGCAACACCAATAGTCATATTGAGTTCTTTTTCAATGTCCGACATCTTAACGTTTAATTCATTTGCTGTAATGGCTGCTGAAGGAAGAGAAATAAAGATAAGAGCAAGGAATGATGCAATTCTACGCAGTGTGATCATGGGGCGAAATCTCGATTTTAATTAATTAGCTAATTCTACAGGATGACAAAAAGGCCGAGCAATTGCTCGGCCTTTTACTTTATATATTAATAAATTAACGCATCGTGACGAATTCTTCAGCGCCGGTCGGGTGTATGGCTACGCAGGCGTCGAAGTCGGCCTTGGTGGCGCCCATTTTCACCGCGACGGCAAAGCCTTGCAGAATTTCATCCATGCCGAAGCCGATGCCGTGAATGCCCACTACCTTCTCGTTGTCGCCCACACACACCAGCTTCATCTTGCAGGGCTGGCGGTGGCTGGTAACGGCGGTGTACATGGCGGTAAAGGACGAGGTGTATACCTTCACCTGATCGTCGCCGTGCTGCTCGCGCGCTTCGGGTTCGGTCAGCCCCAGGGTGCCGATGGGCGGATGGCTGAATACCACGGTGGGGATCAGGTCATAGTCCATTTTGGCGTCGGGCTTGTTGTTGAACAACCGTTCGGACAGCTGGCGACCGGCCTTCACCGCCACCGGGGTCAGCTCTACATAGCCGATGTTGTCGCCCACCGCATATACGCCGCTGGCGGTGGTGTTCTGATATTCGTCTACCTTGATGTAGCCGTGCTGATCGACCGATACACCGGCGGCTTCCAGGTTCAGGCCCCGGGTCAGCGGGCGACGGCCGATGGCCCAGATCAGGCAATCCACATTGAGCTGCTCGCCGTTGTCCAGGTGCAGGGTCAGGCTGCCGTCACTTTGTTTTTCCACGCTCTTGGGCACGGAATGGGTGTGCAGCTGCGGGCCTTCGGTGGCCATCACTTCCACCAGGGTGTCGGTGAGCAGCGGGTCGAAGTTGCGCAGCGGGGCGTGTTTGCGCACCAGCAGGTGAGTCTCCGAACCCAGGGCGTTCATTACCCCGGCCAGCTCTACGGCAATGTAGCCGGCACCGACTACCGCCACCCGCTTGGGCTGCTCGTTCAGCTCGAAGAAGCCGTTGGAGTCGATGCCGTATTCGGCACCGGGAATGTGCGGAATGATGGGCTCGCCACCGGTGGCGATAAGAATATGATCGGCGGTGACTTCTTCGCCGTTCACCTCAAGGGTGTGGGCATCTTTGAAGCGGCCGAAGCCCTTGATGACGGTGATGTTGTTGTTGCCCAATACTCGGTCGTAAGACTGGTGAATACGGCCGATGTAGGCCTGGCGGCTCTCGACCAGTTTGGACCAGTCGTGGCCCTTCAGTTCGACATCAAAGCCGTAATCGGCGGCATAAAGCTTGACCGCATCGGCGATCTGGGCGCCGTGCCACATGACTTTTTTGGGTACGCAGCCGACGTTGACGCAGGTGCCGCCCAGGTCTTTGGCTTCAATCAAGGCTACTTTTTTGCCGTGCATGGCGGCGCGGTTGGCGGAGGCAATGCCGCCGCTGCCGCCGCCGATGGCGATATAGTCGAAATGTTGTGCCATATGTCTGCTCCCTGGAATAAGTGGGGGTCAATTAACGCTGTCGGCCGATTGTACACCAAGTTTTAGTGAATAAGGCGGTCAGTAAATAGCCATTCCGATGGTCTATAGGGCGCTTGGCGCATGAAAAGCTTGAACATTGTCGCCACTATCACCATGTTAGAGGTATTCCCACACTTGCCCGCGTGCAAGGCGGTGGCTAAAACGATAAGAGGTACAGGACATGACCAACCCGCTACTGACCATGGACGGCTTGCCGCCGTTCAGCCAGATCAAACCGGAACAGGTAAAGCCGGCAATAGAGCATGCCATTGCTGACTGCAAGAAGCGGGTCGAAACCGTGCTGGCCTGTGATGAAGACTTCACCTGGGACAACCTGGTTGCGCCACTGGAAGAGGTGAACGATCACCTCGGGCGCATCTGGTCACCGGTGAGCCACCTCAACAGCGTGCTGAACAGCGATGAGCTGCGTCAGGCCTATGAGTCCTGCCTGCCGCTGTTGTCCGAATACCACACCTGGATGGGTCAGCACGAAGGGTTGTTTGAAGCCTATCAAAGCCTGGCGGAGCGCGACAGCTTCAAGAAATTGAGCCTGGCGCAGCAGAAGGAAGTAGATAACACCCTGCGTGATTTCCGTCTGTCCGGTATCGCGCTGGAAGCCGGGCAAAAACAACGCTTTGGCGCCATCAAGACCCGGCTGTCGGATCTGGCGTCCGGCTTCTCCAACCGGGTGCTGGATGCCACTCAGGCCTGGACCAAACAGATTACCGATAAAAACCAGCTGGCCGGCCTGCCCGAATCGGCGCTGGCCGCCGCCAAGGCACAGGCCGAGGCCCGCGAGCTGGACGGCTGGGTCTTTACCCTCGACATTCCGTCTTATCTGCCGGTGATGATGTATGCCGACGATGCGGCCCTGCGTGAAGAGCTGTACCGCGCCTACTGCACCCGGGCCTCGGATCAGGGCCCCAATGCCGGCGAGTTCGACAACACCGGCACCATCGAAGAAATTCTGGCGCTCAAGCAGGAACTGGCCGAGCTGCTGGGTTATGAAAACTACGCCCAGCTGTCGCTGACCACCAAGATGGCCGAGAACGAACAGCAGGTGCTGGACTTTCTCAACCAGCTGGCCGAGCGCAGCTACCCCCAGGGGCAGGCCGATCTGGCCGAGCTGACCGAGTTTGCGAGCGAGCACCACGACATCGAGCAACTGAACGCCTGGGATGTCACCTATTACGGTGAAAAGCTCAAGCAGCATAAATACACCATTTCCGACGAAGAGCTGCGGCCCTACTTCCCCGAGCACAAGGTGGTACACGGCCTGTTCGAGACCGTAAAACGCCTGTTTGGCATCAAGGTGGTGGAGCGCTTCGGGGTGGAAGTGTGGCATCCGGATGTGCGCTTCTTCGATATTTACGATGAAGAGGGCGAGCTGCGCGGCAGCTTCTATCTGGATTTGTACGCCCGCGCCAACAAGCGCGGCGGCGCCTGGATGGACGACTGCATCGGCCGTCGCTATCGGGAAGACGGCAGCCTGCAAAAGCCGGTGGCCTATCTCACCTGCAACTTCAACGGCCCGGTGGGCGATACGCCGGCGCTCTTTACCCACAACGAAGTCGAGACCCTGTTCCACGAGTTCGGTCACGGCATTCACCACATGCTGACCAAGATCGATGTGGCCGGGGTGGCCGGTATCAACGGTGTGGCCTGGGATGCGGTAGAGCTGCCCAGTCAGTTCCTGGAAAACTGGTGTTGGCAGCCTGAGGCGCTGGCGTTTATTTCCGGTCATCATGAAACCGGCGAACCGCTGCCGGCAGACTTGCTGGAGCGGATGCTGGCGGCGCGTAACTTCCACTCGGCGCTGATGATGCTGCGCCAGCTGGAATTCGCCCTGTTCGATTTTCGTCTGCACATGGCACCCGACGGCAGCCAGCCGGGCCGGGTGCAGCAAATTCTGAACGAGGTGCGCAAAACCGTATCGGTACTGCCGCCACCGGCGTTTAACCGTTTTCAGCACAGCTTTGCCCATATCTTTGCCGGCGGCTATGCGGCGGGTTACTACAGCTACAAGTGGGCCGAAGTACTGTCGAGCGACGCCTTCTCCCGTTTCGAGGAAGAAGGGGTATTTTCGGCCAAGACCGGGCGCGACTTCCTGCATGCCATTCTGGAGCAGGGCGGTTCCAAGGAGCCGATGGAGCTGTTTAAGCAGTTCCGTGGCCGGGAGCCGAAAATCGATGCCCTGTTGCGGCACTCGGGCATTACCGCCTGAGGCACGGCGTCATTTGTTCAATGCGCTCAGCCCGGTCATAATGACCGGGCCTGAGAGGCGCCGAACATGCCTTACCCGGTTTGATGAGACTCGACGGCTGGCCCTGTGCCAGCCGTTTTTAATGGTAACTATCGATGAGTGATGATCTGATCCCCCTGAGTGTGGTGCTGGAAGACCCCGAGCTGCAGCCGCAAGCCGACCGGCTGACGCTGGCCATGCAGGGCGTAGTCGCCGCCGCGCCCTTCGCCCTGGTGCTGACCGAAGGCCGGCTGGAGCTGCGCAAGCTGGACGAGCCCAAACTGGGCGGTGTGTATGTGGATCTGGCCGAAGGCGCCTCGGCGCACCGGCGCAAGTTTGGCGGCGGCCGGGGCCAGAGCATCGCCAAGGCCGTTGGGCTCAAGCATGGGCACATGCCCACCGTGGTGGACGGCACCGCCGGCCTGGGGCGAGATGCCTTTGTGCTGGCGTCACTGGGCTGCAAGGTTATTCTGTGCGAGCGTCATCCTGTGGTGCATGCGTTGCTGGCCGATGGCCTGCGCCGGGCGGTGCAGGATCCGGAAATCGGTGACTGGGTCGGTGAACGGCTGACTCTGCTGCCCTTCGGCCAGACCCTGGCCGACATAAAACAGCAGCCGGACGTGGTGTATCTGGACCCCATGTTTCCGCACAAGAAAAAGGCGGCGCTGGTCAAGAAAGAGATGCGGGTGTTTCACTCCCTGGTCGGCCCGGACGAAGACGCCGATGCGCTGCTGCCGCTGGCGTTGGCGCTGGCCCGGGCGCGGGTGGTGGTAAAGCGGCCCGGCTACGCCGGCTTTCTCAACGAGGTCAAACCCTCGGCCCAGATTGAAACCAAGAACAACCGCTTCGACCTTTACGTCAAGCAGGCACTGTAAGCCTCGCGGGGACGGCGTATGCCGCCCCGCGTTTTCTTCGCTCCATTCAAATTGCCCTCTTTTTACCGACAAGTCGCCAACACCCTGCGGACCTGTGCCAGAGTTTGTTCAGAATTAATGCGATAACCTTTAATTTAGATTATTCTAATTTAAAAGGGTCACTTTCTGGAGAGCAGGGTTATGACGCAACATCAGGCGCCACAGGTTAAGGCATTTCTCGACCACGACAGCGAGACCTTCAGTTACGTGGTGTATGACCATCCGGGCGGGCAGGCGGTGATTATCGACCCGGTGCTGGACTTCGATTATCCCTCGGGCTGTACCCGTACCACTTCGGCCCGGCAGCTGGTGGACTTTGTGCGTGCAGAGCAGCTGACCGTGCACTGGATTCTGGAAACCCACGCTCATGCGGATCATCTGTCGGCGGCGCCTTTTCTGCGTCAGCAACTGGGCGCTAGGGTGGCCATCGGCGAGCACATTACCGCGGTGCAGGCGGTGTTTCGCCAGCGGTTTGATCTTGAGCCGACGTTTGTGGCCGACGGCAGCCAGTTCGACCATCTGTTTGCCGACGGTGACCGTTTCGCCGTGGGTGAACTGCAGATTCGAGTAATGCACACCCCCGGCCATACCCCGGCAGATCTCAGCTATGTGGTGAACGAGCGGGCGGTGTTTGTGGGCGATACCCTGTTCATGCCCGACGTCGGTACGGCCCGTTGCGACTTTCCCGGTGGCAGTGCCAGCCAGTTGTATGGCTCTGTTCGGCAGTTACTGGCGCTGCCGGACGACACCGCCATCTATATTTGCCACGACTACCCCAAGGAAGGCCGTGAGCACCGTTATCACACCAGGGTGGCCGAGCAACGCCTACACAACATTCACGTGCGTGACGGCATCGACGAAGCCGCTTTTGTGCGAATGCGAAAAGAGCGGGACGCCACCCTGGGCATGCCCCGACTGATTCTGCCGGCCATTCAGGTCAACATTCGGGCCGGGCAAATGCCCCCGGCGGATGCCCAAGGCAGGGTGTTTCTCAAGATCCCCATCAATCAGGGGGAATGATCCTTGCGTCGTGGCGGAGGCCCGGCACCCAGAACCAGGCCGTTTCGGCCGAATATATAAATGGCTGATTCAACACAATAAATAATTTTTAATATTGATAAATGGTTGTTTTGAAGTTGAATGTGACTGTTTTTAGCCAGCTGTCGAGACCTATGTTTCAGCGGCCATATTATTAACCGTCGTTATGCGTCTGCCTGTCACAATTATTTAAGACTCGTTTACTTGCCGAACAGGGCTGTCGCGCTAAAGCTGAAGGGGGATAATGATCGCAAGGATGCAATAATAATGAGAAAAAATGTTCCTGTTACCCAGACCGAAAGAACATTTCCGAGCACGGAAAAACTGATTTCCTCTACCAATACCCAGGGAAATATACTGCACTGCAATGATGCCTTCGTGGAGGTGAGTGGCTACAGCCGGGAAGAACTTATCGGACAACCGCACAATCTCGTGCGTCATCCTGATATGCCGCCGCTGGCATTCAGAATCATGTGGGAGCACCTCAAGGCCGGCAAGCCCTGGATGGGCATGGTCAAGAACCGTTGTAAAAATGGCGATTACTACTGGGTTGATGCCTACGTGACGGCCATTACCGAAAACGGCAATGTCATTGGTTTTGAATCGGTACGCTCCTGCCCCAAGCGGGAAGATATTGCCCGGGCCGAGCAGTGTTATGCGCAGGGGGGGCAGCAGGGGGCCATGAGCAAGGCCGGAACCATGGCGCTGCGCAGCCTGCCATGGCTGGCGGGAGTGGGCGGTGCCGGGGTGCTGTTTGGCCTGGGCCATACCACGGGGGCATTGGGCTGGTTGTCGCTGTCGGCGGTGGCTTATGCCCTGGGCTGCAACCTCAAGCACCGGCGCACCATGCAACAGATTGATGCCCTGCTCAATGATGCCTTTCGCCATGAACTGGCGGTGAGCACCTACACCAAAGACAGTGGGCTGCTGGGTCGCATCAAGGTGGGCATTCGCAGTGAAAAGGCCAGACTCGATGCGATTGTGACCCGAGTCGAGGATGCGGCCCGCCAGGTGACGCGTCAGTCCGAAGCCGGCCTGGGTCTGTCCCGCCAGGCGACGTCGGGCATTCAGCGTCAACAGCAGGAAACCGAGCTGGTGGCCACCGCCATGCACCAGATGACCA
This sequence comes from Gammaproteobacteria bacterium, assembly GCA_018222825.1. Taxonomy (GTDB): domain Bacteria; phylum Pseudomonadota; class Gammaproteobacteria; order Enterobacterales; family Aeromonadaceae; genus Oceanimonas. The sequence goes on along the minus strand of JAAEZO010000017.1, from coordinate 13,010 downwards.
CCACCATTCACGATGTTTCCGGGCATGTACAGGAAACGGCCCGTCAGGCCGAAACCTCCAACGAGTTGGCGATGCAGGGGCGCGACGTGGCGATGACCACCCGCAAATCCATCGAACAACTCAGTCAGACGGTAGACAACATCAGGGATTCGGTACTTCAGCTCTCCGAGCAGACCGGCCGTATCGCCCAGGTGGCGATCATGATCGAACAGATTGCCGGGCAGACCAATCTGCTGGCGCTGAATGCGGCGATTGAAGCGGCCCGGGCCGGTGAACACGGCCGTGGCTTTGCGGTGGTAGCCGACGAGGTGCGGCAACTGGCCCAGCGCACCCAGCATTCAACCAGCGAAATACATCAAATCCTCGATACCTTCAAGCAACAGGCGGCCAGTTCGGTGCAGGTAGCCGAGCACGGTAAAGCCGGGGCGGAAGCGGGGCTGGCGCGGGTAATGGAAACCGAAACCATGCTGTCGGGAATTTCTGCCTCCGTCGGCACCATTGCCGATATGTCCCATCAAATGGCCTCGGCGGTTGGCGAGCAGGCGCAGGTGGCCGGCGGAATCAACGAGCAGCTGACCAACATTTCGGTGTTGTCCCGCTCCAGTCTGGCACAGGCCGATGAAGCCTCTTCCAGCATGGAAGGGCTACAGTCGGTTTCGGATGGTCTCTACGATTTGCTGATACGCCTGCGTCGTTAAGCCTATTGCAGCATCTCGGTAATGGTGCCGGCCTGGCCTCGAATACGTTGCACCACCTGGCCGGCCCGTTCCGACACCTGGGTTGATTGCAGTTTGAGCTCATCCATCAACGCCATAAAGCGGCTCAGTTCGGCGGCCTGACTGTCGGCATGGCCGGCGCCCTGTTCGGCCATCGAGGTGGTGGCCTGCGAGGTGGCCCTGACCTGTTCGGTCACTTCCATCAAGGTTTGTGCCTGACCGTGCTGGGCTTCGGCGGCCCCCATCATCTTGCTGATGGTCTGGTTGAGCTCGTTGCTGGCCAGCCGCAGCCGTTCCATGATGTTACCGATTTCGGTCAGCGAGCCCTGGGTATTGCCGGACAGCTTGCGCACCTCGTCGGCCACCACCGCAAAGCCACGCCCGTGTTCTCCCGCTCGCGCCGCCTCAATCGCGGCATTCAATGCCAGCAGGTTGGTCTGCTCGGCGATCTGCTGAATCACGCCGATAATGGCGGAGGCGTCGTTGACCGAATCGGTCAGGCTGCTCAGCGCCTGCTGGCCGGTCAGGGCCGCCAGCTGACTTTGTTCGGCGGTGTGTACCAGTTGCTCCACTTTTTCCCGGCTGACGCCCATGGCCTGCAGGTTGTCGCGGGCGGTGAGGGCGATATCGTCGGTGGCCTGGCGCATCTGCTGAGCCAGGTGGTTGAGCTCGTTGACCATGTCGACACTGCCGTTCATGGTGTTGTCGGTGGTCTGGGTGTGCTGCTGAATATCCAGTACCTCTTCCACCATCTGCTCCAGCGCCGCCGAGACATGACCGAGCTGCTCGGCCCGGCTCTGTTGCTGGCGTTGCAGTTGATCGATCAGGCCATTGAAGCTGGTGGCAATCTGGCCCAGCTCGCTGTTGGGGTGGGTTACGGGCAGGGTGGCGAGCCGGCCGTCTTGCAGCAGCTGGCCAAAGGCATTGCGTAACTGGTGCAGGCGTTTAACCACCAGCTGGCGCTGAAACAGATAGCTGAGCAGGGCAAACAACAGCAGGGCGGCACAAAGACCGATCAGCAGTAGTGCCAGCTGGTTGTAGTCGGCCAGCCGTGCGCTTTCCTGTTGCTCCACCAGCTGGTCCAGCTGCTGTTCTATGGTGGCCAGTCCGGCGGTGAGGGCGGCAGAGGCCTGGCTGCGCAGCGCCAGATTGCTGCCGGTATTGGCGAGCTCTTTGGGGTAGCGGCGCAGCAGGCTCAGCACTTCTCGTTTGGGGGCTTCACCCACTTCTACCGGTTTGGGTTTGCGCAGGGCAAATTCGTCGACTTCCTGTTGCTGATAAATGCCCAGCAGCGGCAGGGCCTGCAGCTCGGCGGCCAGCTTGTTCAGTTCATCGAGCTGAAAGTCCAGTGAGGCCTTGAGTTGCGGGCTGTTACTGTCGATGTAGCCCTGACGCAGATGGATCAGCCGGGGCAGGGCGGCGAGCATGGCGGCGGTAATGCGTTGGTAGCTGTCGGCCAGGCTGTGGCTGGTGTTGGCGTAACGGGCCAGCGCCTTGAGTTGATCGGCCAGCTCCTGTTCTGCATGTTGCAGCAGGTGCTGACTGTTGCCGGACAGCTTGCCTGCCTCGCGAAAGTCATGGTTCAGCTGTTGTTCCAGCCGCGCTACCGCCTGCTGGGCGGATTCGGCGCCCGGGTAGGCGGACAAGGCGGTTTTCAGGGCTTGTAGCTGTTGCCCTGCTTCGGTCATCAGACTGGTGTCGCCCTGACCGAGATAGGCGGAAATGGTGCGATACAGGCTGATGTTGGCGTCCCGCCGCAGTTGTTCCAGTTCGGCCCGGGTCTGCTCTCCCTGCTGTAATCGCTGGTCTCCCAGATAGAAGGCGCCGGCCAGCACCAGCGCCAGCATGATCAGTAATAACGAAGACAATAACGAAAACAGCGACACCTTCATCGGTCAGACCCCAATGTATCCTTGTGGCCGCCAGATTAAGACAAATTCGTGACTTTTTTATGACGACGGCAACGACAGCACGGTTTGCATCAGTTGTTTGTGCAGCGGATGCGCCATCAATGGGTTGGGATCGATCAGCTCCAGGCGGCCTTCCTGCTGCGGCGCGATGCGATAGACGCTGAGCTGATCATCCACCTTGTTGAAGGCGCGCCAGCCGTCTTCCACCCGCAGCACTGCCTTCAGTCGGGCCACCTTCAGCTCGCGACAGAAACTTTCTATCGCCGGCAAGTCGAAACAGACCTCGTCGAGAAAACGCCAGCCAATCGAATAATGATCCTGCCCGTGGTTGCTGTAACGGCGCCAGGGCTGGCTGCGGCTGAGCCGGGGGGCTGAGTCGGCAATCAGCGGGCGGGCGGCATTGCCGGCATGAGCCTGAGGGCTGCCTGCCCGGCGATCGGCGTGATGGGGCTGTTGCAGCCAGCCGATATCCAGTTGCCCCAGGGTCACCGTGACCAGTTGCTGGGGCGGCCGATGCTGGTCTATGCCCAGGCGCAGGGCCTCCAGCTGGGCCGGCTCGCACAGTTCGGTCTTGTTGGCCACTATGATGTCGGCCAGTGCCAGTTGATCGCGGTAGGTGTCGTGCTCCTGGTAGCGTGCATCGCTCCATTGCCGCGGATCGACCACACAGAAGGTGGCACCCAATTGCAGCACATCCTGGTAATGCTCGGCGGTCAGGGTATCTATGATGCGGCTGGGGTGGCCCAGGCCGCTGGGCTCGATGAATAGCCGATCCGGTTTGGCCTTGTGCAGCAGGGCGTTGAGACCTATCTGAAAGGGCAGGCCGGACACGCAGCACAGGCAGCCGCCGGGTACTTCCTTGATCATGGCGCCCTGGTCGGTCAGCAGGGCACCGTCGATGCCGACTTCCCCGAATTCGTTGACCAGAATGGCCCAGCGTTCCTGCTCCGGCTTGTTGGCCAGCAGGTGGCGCAGCAGGGTGGTTTTGCCGGTGCCGAGAAACCCCATGACGAGATGGGTGATAACGGGAGTGGTCATGGTTGCGTCCACAGAGAATGGTTTTGTTATCTTATAACATGTTCGGGGAAGGAAAAAGACGGAGTGTTCGTGAGGGAATATTGGTGACGATACGGGCAGAACACCGCCGACGCGCGGGACGAGTCGGCGGTATTCGGTTACGGCTTAAGGCTGAATCAGCACCCGGCCCTTGAGTTTGCCGGCCAGTAGATCCCGGGCGGCCTCGGTGGTTTGCTCCAGCGGGTAAACCTCGGCCTGGTCTTCAAAGTCCAGCGGCAGGCTGTCTTGCAGTCGTTGCCAGGCTTCGATGCGCTTTTCTTTGGAGACATAAACCGAATCGATGCCTTGCAGCTGCACGCCGCGCAGAATAAAAGGCATGACGGTGGTGTTGAGCGCCACGCCACCGGCCAGGCCACAGGCCACCACCACACCGTTCATTCTGGTCTGGCTGAGAATGCGGGCCAGGGTGCGGCCGCCGACGGCATCGATGGCGCCGGCCCAATGCTGGGATTCAAGCGCCGCCGGCTCTTTGTCGAGCTCGGCGCGGTCGATAACCTGGCTGGCGCCCAGAGACTGCAGCCATTCTTTATGTTGCAGCCGGCTGGTTTCGGCATGTACTTCAAAGCCTGCCTTGGCCAATAGCCGCACCGCCACCGAGCCCAGGCCACCGCTGGCGCCGGTCACCAGTATCGGGCCCTGATCCGGTGTAATGCCGGCTCGTTCCAGTGCCATCAGGCCGAGCATGGCGGTAAAGCCGGCGGTGCCGATGGCCATGGCGCGCTTGGCACTCATGCCGGCCGGCATGGGCACCAGCCATTCGCCCTTGGCGCAGGCTTTTTCTGCCAGGCCGCCCCAGTACTTTTCGCCCACGCCCCAGCCGGTGAGAATGACTTCATCGCCGACGCGGTGATCCGGATGGTCCGAGGCCAGCACGGTACCGGCGTAGTCGATGCCCGGCACCATGGGCCACTGGCGTACTATCTTGCCCTTGCCGGTAATGGCCATGGCATCTTTGTAGTTGAGGGTGGAATAATCGACCTTGACCAGCACATCACCGGTGGTGAGCTGACTTTCGTTGAGCCGCTGCAGGCTGGCGAGGGTGTCTTTACCTGATTCTTCTAGTAGCAGAGCTTTGAACATCTCTTTTCTCCTGGCACGGTTTCCTGTCATCCAGTGTAAGTAGACTGGGGCGGAAAGCCATGCCGGAAAGAGACAAATGTCGATTTTGTGAGCCGGGTGTCATCCGGCTCTGGCGGCGGTGACTGGTTTGATCCAGGCTTCGTTGAGCCAGAGCGAGGCGATAATGATTAGTCCGCCCAGTCCGAGGCGCAGCAGATCGGCATCCCGGTTCCAGATCAGCAGGTTGACCAGCAGTCCTGCAGGCACCAGGGCGTTGTTCATGATGGCCAGGGCGCCGGCATTGACCAGGGTGGCACCCTTGTTCCACAGAAAGTATCCCAGGCCGGAGGCGCCGAAACCCAGCCACAGCAGTATGCTCCACTGCAGCTCGGTGGCCGGATACTTGTCGCCGCCCAACAGCAGCCAGGCGGGCACCACCACCGCCAGTGCGCCCAGATAGAAATAGCCGAACAGTTTGTGCAGGGGCGGATGGGCGGGATAGCGCTCCATCAGTACCTTGTAGCCGACCTGCCCCAGGGCAAAGCACAGGTTGGCGCCCTGCACCACCGCAAAGCCGATCAGATAGCGGTCGGTGAGGCCGTCGAAGCGAATGACCAGGGCGCCCACTACCGCCAGCGCGGCAGTCAGCAGATAACCGGGGTTGAAGCGGCGGTGCAGCAGGTCGTAGATCAGGGTGACGTAAACCGGGGTGAGCACGGTAAAGAGCAGTACTTCCGGCACCGTCAGCAGCAAAAACGACTGGTAGTAAAACAGATACATGAGCCCCAGCTGCAGGGCGCCGCAGGCCATCAGCCCCAGGGCCAGGCGCGGCGGCTGACGCCACGACATCAGCGGCATAAACAGCAGGGTGGCCATGCCAATGCGGCTGAGTACGGAAAAGTAGCTATCGACACTGCCGGCCAGATAAACGCCGATCAGGCTGAACGAGAAGGCCCACAGCAGGGTCACAGATACCAGATAAGGCATGATGAAAACTTCGATAGTGGTCGGAACGGGGCGCCATGATGGCGTAAAGCGCAGGGGTAATCCAGAATGCGGCCCATAAAAAAAGCCGGCGCAATGCACCGGCCCGGGACCAACATCAGGTTTGTCATAAAGGAGAGAATGACGTCCCTAAACAAGGTGGTTTAACACCACACGCAGAACTGTCGGGCTTTTGCCCACAATAGGTTGTCAGCGTGGTTACCCACGCCGCCAGGTCTTGAATATTCCGTTTGTACCGCCACTTTCGGATTACCTCGAATAATCCGTCAACGACGATAGACAGGCAGTACCCCCCATGATGCCACCATGCCCAGAACCTTGTTCGACCCGGCTGTCGGATGAATTGCTTCACCACGCCGACGATAAACTTGTTTGAAGGCGCTATTCTATGGTCAGATCATTTATGTCAAAAATGAATTATCATCATAAACCTATGGTGAATATCGATGGATAATCTATACCAACGGCTGGATCTGAACCTGTTGCGGGTGTTTGATGTGCTGATGCAAAGCCGAAGCGTCACCCGGGCCGCCGAGCAGCTGAACCTGTCCCAGTCGACGGTCAGTCATGCCCTGGCCCGGTTGCGGCAGACGCTGGACGATCCGCTGTTCGTGATGACCCGCAAGGAAATGCGGCCGACGCAAAGGGCCCAGGCGCTGGCGGCGCCGGTGCGCCAGGCCCTGCTGCTGCTGGAGCAGGGGGTGCGGCAGTCGGCGGGGTTTGATCCGGCTTCGTCACGGCGTACCTTTCGGCTGGCGGTGCCGTCGTCCATCGAACACGGTGCCGTGCCTCTGCTGGTGGAGCTGCTGCATCAACGGGCGCCGGGTTGTCGCCTGGCGGTGACCGAGCTGGCGCATTCCGATTATGAAGACAGTCTGTCTCGCGGCGGCCTGGATCTGGTGGTGGCCTTCGCCGATGGCGATCATCTTTCACCCCGTCTGCGGGTCGAACCCTGGTTCGACAATCCCATGATGTGCCTGTCGGCCCTGAGCAGCGAGCTGCCCGAGCGGCTTTCTGCCGAGTTGCTGGTGGGCTGGAGTCATGTGTCCACCTCGACCTGGGGTCACAACCAGACCCTGATTGAAAGCTGGCTGAAGAAAAAGGGACTGGAGCGGCATATCGCCGTATGGGTGCCGAGCTTCGAAGCTTTGCCCAAGCTGCTGGCCACCGGCCGGTATCTGGCCATGGTGCCGGAGCTGATAGCGCGGGATTTTTGTCACTATTACCCGTTGCAGCAACATAGGCTGAGCGAGTCTTTACGCAGTACTTATGTATTGGCCCAGCATCCGCTGACCGAGTTTGACCCGGCGCTGATCTGGTTGAGGCAATTACTGGAGGAAGTGGGCGACCGGCTGCGCCAGTCGCCCTGAACATCAGTTTTTGGGCAGGGGGACTACCAGCAGATCACAGGGGACCGTGTTCATCAGCTGACGCGCCGAAGAAGTGAGCAGGCTCCAGAAGCTTTGCTCATGGCCACAAATCAGCAGATCGACCTGATGCTGTTCGACTGCTTCGTTGACTTTCAGTGCCAGATCGCCGCAGATCACCAGCTTTTTCTCGACCGGGTAGTCGATGCCAGCCAGATAATCTTCCAGCCGCTGTTTGGCGTCGGCCACGACCTGATCCTGAATGTTGTCGATATCGATGTCGATCATCTCGGTATAGAGATCCTTGAGATCCACATCCACATGAATGACTGATAATTTGGCGTTGTTGGCCCTTGCTCTATCTACTGCCTTGGCGATGACCTTGCGATTGCTTTCGCTCATGTCAACGGCAGCCAGTATATGTTTATACTGATAAGGTTCTGTCATTGCACCTCTCCTTTTTTATAAGTCTATCAATCCATTAGCCGATAAACCGTGAGCTATATGGAACTTCTGCAAGCCCCTAGCTGTCAGCAGCATAGGCTAGATATTGGTCAGGATACAAGCAGAACCCGCTCGGGATTTATGGATATTGAGAGGCCGCTACGGTTCTTTGCTCTGCAGCATTGACTTGAGCGAGCTGATTTCTTCCTTGAGCGAGGCAAGCTCCCCCTGCAACGAGTTGAGGTGCTGCGTCAGTTCGGCCTGGTAATGGGCTTCACTGGCCTGAATGTGCCGCTCAGAAGTTTCGAGCTGCTTTTCTGTTCTGGGGTTCAGCAGAGTGGAGGCGACCAGACCCGAGATACCCGCAAACAGCGACACCCCGGTAAAAATGACGATAGCGGAAATCATTCGCCCGGCGGTGGTCACCGGAAAGTGGTCGCCGTAGCCGACGGTGGAAATGGTGACCAGCGCCCACCAGATGGCGTCTTCGGCGGTGTCGATATTGGAGCCGGGCTCGCCGGCTTCGGCCATCAGAATGGCGATGGCGCTACCCCCCAGCACCACCACCAGAATCAGCAACATGGAGGCCAGCACCGTGCTTTCGCTGTTTCTCAACAGATGGCGAATCACCTGATTGGCCACCCGCAGCATGCGCAACACCCGCAGCACCTGAAAAATCCGCCCATAGCGCAACACGTCGATCGCCGGAATCGAGGCGATAAAGTCGATCCAGTGGGTACTTAAAAAGTGCCGCTTGTTGTGTGCGCTAAGCAGGCCATAGAAAAAATAGCTAAGTAAAATCAGGCAGATGGCGGTATCTACGTACAGCAGCAGATCTTTTTCTGCCTCATCGAAAGGGCCAAACTGGTACAACACGATAGCCACCACGGAGATGACGGATAACACCATCATCACCAGTTCGAAGGCGTTGGGGGGAATGCTGGGTAATGATGTTTTCACGGGCTCTCCTGTCCGTTTCAAGGCCGCCACCCGGTGGGCGGCGCGAAATGTCCTGTTATGTTTTACTGGCCTGCAGCAGATAGCGGCGCGGGGTATTGAGCCGGGCGGTAAAGGTGCCGAGAGTAACCGTATAGCCCTGTTCTTCGAGGTACAGGGCACGGTCGAGCAGCAGCCACAGCTCCAGCAGATAACGGTAACGGTGGCGCACCAGCTCGATGCGTTTCACCAGTAGCCGACGGCGCTCGGCTCGTTGCAGCAAGTGCTCGCTGTCGATGCTGTTCGGCACCGGCAGCGATTTCTGCTCGCAGGCCCAGCGGGCAAAGTCGGCAAAATCCCCGCTCAGCAGTCGCTTGGGAAAGGCCGGCAGCGGCAGATAACCGGGGTTACCGGTCAGCTGTTGCTGCAGTTCGTCGAACGCCAGCCGCCAGGTCAGCTCGATGTGGCGCAGGCGGCGCACCCGTTCGCCCCCGGTGACCTGTTGTTGCAACGGCAGGCGCAGGCTCTGGCGATCCAGCTGCAAATCCTGCTGCCGGCCGGCGGCCGACAGCGGGCGGTAATGCTCACCGTCGATCAGATGGTAGCAGCAGGGTGACAGGGCCAGCCGGCGCGTGCCGGCGGCGGCGCTATGGCGCAAAAAACGCAGATGCAGCTCGCCGCAGGCGTGCAGGGCCAGCGCCTGTTGGGCAGGCCGAAACAAGCGAGCGGCGTCGGCGCTCAGGGCATCGGCACACTCAAAGTGATGATCGAGCGTCAGCTGGCCGGCGAGCTGTTCGCCCTGCCGGCACAAGTCGGCATTCCATTCAAGGCTGGTCACCGGCTGTGTGCCTTGCTGAGCCAGCAGGCGACCCAGATGCCCCTTGCCGGCGCACCATTCCAGTACCGGGTATTCTGCGCCGATATTGGCAGCAAAATCCTTGATTTGCATCCACTTGCGGCCGGGAATGCCGCTGCTCCAGCGCGGAGTGGAATAGTCGGCGGCCCGTTTCAGCTCGGGTAACTGAATCCCGTGGGCGGCCAGGGTCTCGGGGCGCCATGGGGCAAAAAAGGCCAGGGCGGCGCTGTCGTCTTCATCCAGGGTATCGATCCGGGCTTCATCCAGTGCCATCAGTGCCGACTCCAGCTCGGGCCAGGGCAGCGAGGTGCAGGCAAAGGGGGCAAGCTGCCAGTCACCGCTGGTGCGGTGCAGCAGGGCGCTCAGCTGTTGAAATTGTTCGGCGAGAATACTCATGGCGCGAATTATAACCCTGTCGCCGGTGTCGGCATAGCCGAGCGGCGGTGCGACCGCTAGAATAGCGTCTTTGTTGTCAGCGAGAGTGTGAGTGCCATGAAAGCCTGGGATGTAATTGTGATCGGCGCCGGTGCGGCCGGCCTGATGTGTGCCGCCGAGGCGGGCAAGCGGGGCCGCAAGGTGCTGCTGCTGGATCACGGCAAGCGCATCGGTCGCAAAATCCTGATGTCGGGCGGCGGGCGCTGCAACTTCACCAACTATTTCGTCGAACCGGCCGCCTATTTGTGCGGCAACCCGCACTTCGTCAAGTCGGCGCTGGCGCGCTATACCCAGTGGGACTTTATCGCGCTGGTAGAAAAACACGGCATCGCCTATCACGAAAAGACCCTGGGTCAGCTGTTCTGCGACGACTCGGCGCAGAACATCGTTGATATGCTGGTAAAAGAGTGTGAAGACGCCGGGGTGACCATACGGCTGCGCGCCGAAATCCTCAACGTCGACCGACTGGGTGACGGCTTCATGGTGGCCACGGCCACCGAGGAAGTCAGCTGCCAGTCATTGGTGGTGGCCAGCGGCGGCCTGTCTATGCCCAAGATTGGCGCCTCGCCCTTTGGCTACAAGCTGGCGGAGCAGTTCGGACTCAAGGTGCTGCCGACCCGTGCCGGTCTGGTGCCCTTTACCCTGCAACCGGAAGACAAGGCTACCCTGGAGCCGTTGGCCGGGGTGTCGCTGCCGGTGGTGGCCGAAAGTGAAGATGGCACCCGCTTTGCCGAAAGCCTGCTGTTTACCCATCGCGGCGTATCCGGCCCTTCGGTGCTGCAGATTTCGTCTTACTGGCAGGCGGGCGAACAGGTGCATTTCGAGTTGTTGCCCGCCGGTCGGCTGGCCCAGGGCGTGGCCGACAGCCCCAATCAGGAGCTGAAGACCTGGCTGAGCCGTTATCTGCCCAAACGGCTGGTGGAAACACTGCTGGAGCGGGAAAAAATCAGTAACAAGCCGCTCAAGCAGTATGTGCCCAAAGAACTGGCGGCCATCGAGCAGTTGTTGTCCGCCTGGCCACTGAAGCCCGGCGGCACCGAAGGTTACCGCACCGCCGAGGTAACCCTGGGCGGTGTGGATACCAACGAATTGTCGTCCAAGACCATGATGGCCAACAAGGTGCCCAACCTCTACTTTATCGGCGAGGTGGTGGACGTCACCGGCTGGCTGGGAGGCTACAACTTCCAGTGGGCCTGGAGCGCCGGCTGGTGCGCCGGCCAGGTGGTTTAAAGTCCCAGCTGGCGGCAGACGTAGTCCAGATCCTTGTCGCCCCGGCCGCTCAGGTTGACCAGAATGTGCTGTTCGGAATTCATGCCGGGTGCCATCTTGATGGCCTGCGCCACGGCATGGGCGCTTTCCAGTGCCGGAATGATCCCTTCGATGCGTGACAGGGTCATGAAGGCGTCCAGACACTCGGTGTCGGTCACGCTCTGGTATTCCACCCGGCCCATTTCTTTCAGGTAGCTGTGCTGGGGGCCCACGCCGGGGTAGTCCAGACCGGAGGCGATGGAATGCACCGGCAGTGGCTCACCCTGTTCATCCTGTAACACATGGCAGCGAAAACCGTGAATTACGCCGGGGGTACCCAGGGTCATGGTGGCGGCGTGATCCGGAGTATCCAATCCCTTGCCGCCGGGCTCGACGCCCATGATGCGTACGGCTTCGTCGTTGAGGAAGGCGTCGAACAAGCCCATGGCGTTGGAGCCGCCGCCCACGCAGGCCATGATCAGGTCGGGCAAGCGGCCGGTCAGCTCCTGAAACTGAGCCCGGGCTTCCTGCCCGATCACCTTCTGAAAGTCACGTACCATCATGGGGAAGGGGTGAGGACCGACCACGGAACCGATGGCATAGATGTAGTCGGTGGGGTTTTTCAGGTACTCCTCAAAGGCGCTGTCCACCGCGTCCTTGAGGGTGGCGGTGCCGCGAGCCACCTGAACCAGGGTGCAGCCCAGTATCTTCATGCGCATCACGTTGGGATGTTCTTTTTCGATATCCACCTGACCCATGTGAATTTCACAGGGAATGCCCACCAGGGCGCAGGCGGTGGCCAGCGCCACGCCGTGTTGACCTGCGCCGGTTTCGGCGATCACCTTTTTCTTGCCCATGAAGCGGGCCAGCAGCGCCTCGCCCAGGCAGTGATTGATTTTGTGGGCACCGGTGTGGTTGAGATCTTCCCGCTTCAGATAAATCTGGGCGCCACCCAGCCGGCGACTGAGCTGCTCGCAATGATAGACCGGGCTGGGCCGACCGACGAAGTGGGTAAGCAGTCGCTGCAATTCCTGCTGAAAGTCTTCGCGCTGGCAGATTTCCCGGTAGGCCCGGGTAATGTCGTCCATGGCGCTTTTGAGCTGGGGGGGTATTTCGGCGCCGCCGAATTCGCCGAAATAACCCTCGGCATCGGGCATGTTTTGCTGATAGTCCACACTACTTCCTTATGCGGTTAACGGACCCCATTGCCCGTTATAGTCGAAGAAAAGGCAGCATATCAGGGGCGAAAGCGGGGGTCTATTGGCTACCAGCCGGCGGTTGGCAAGAGGGTAATGAAGCCGTGTGGGTGCCCCGGCGGTGCATGCAGGGGCCGGGAATGCTTACACGATATCCAGCGGTGTCTTGCGACCCGGTGCCGGAAAGGCGGCATCCAGTCGGGCCAGCACGTCGTTGCTCAGCACCAGGTTCAGGGCCTCGGCGTTCTGGCGCACGTGCTCCGGTTGTACTGCCTTGGGAATGGCGATCACATCGCGCTGACCGTCAACCGGACGAATGGCCCAGGCCAGCAGCAACTGGGGTACCGTGACCTTGAGTTCGGCGGCAAGGGTTTGCAGCTCGGGGTGGCCGAACAGCTCACGGCGCAGGCGGCCGCCCTGGGCCAGCGGGCAGTAGGCCATTACCGGCATCTGCTGTTGTCGTTGCCAGGGGCGCAGCGAATGCTCTATGCCCCGGGAGCCGAGGTGATAGAGTACCTGATTGACGGCGCTGTCGTCACCGCTCAGCCGGTGCCATTCCTGCAGTTCGTCGAGGTCGAAGTTGGACACCCCGAAACGCTTTATCTTGCCGGCGGCCTGCAATTGTTCAAAGGCTTCCAAGGTTTCTTCCAATGGAATGCTGCCGGGCCAGTGCAGCAGATACATATCCAGATAATCGGTGCCCAGCCGCTGCAGGCTGTCTTCACAGGCCTGAATGGCGCTGCGCTTGCCCGCATTCCAGG
>JAAEZO010000196.1 GCA_018222825.1 Gammaproteobacteria bacterium | reverse complement strand
CAGTGGCCAGTGAATTGATCATTACCATTATCCCTTTTGCCGGCCAGGAATATTTCGATGAAGAAGATATGCTTAATTTGAGCCCGGCTGAGGCCATTGCTTTGATTGAAAGCCTGCAGGCTGATGGACGCACCAATTACGAGGATCCGCTGGAAGAAGCGCAGGCTTTGTTAACGCAGCAGCTGGTTGAAAAACCGGATTACGCACACAAGGTTTATTTCATTTCCGATGGTGAGCCAAATGAAGGGGATGCTCCGCCCGAGTGGCAGGACTTTGTCGATGACAATGGCATCGACGTTATTGCCGTCGGCGTCGGTGAAGACAGTCCTCAGGCCAAGGAAGAACTCGACAAGGTGGGCAATAGTGGCGATACCACCCTGATTATCGAGGATCCCAATGATCTGGATGCAGCGCTGCAGGATACGGTTCCCAGCGAATACTCCGGCAATGTACTGGACAATGACACCTATGGTGCCGATGGTCCCGGCCGGGTGGTATCCGTGACCTATGGTGATGAAACCTATGAGGTGCCTGAAGGTGGTTCGGTCGATATTGAAACGGACAATGGCGGCACCCTGACCATGTACTCAAACGGTGACTTTACCTACAGTGGTCCGGCCGACGTGGATGAATATATTACCGAAAGCTTTACCTACGCCATGGTCGACGGTGATGACGATCCGAGCAGTGCAACCTTGAACATTATCGTTAATGACGCCTCCCAGCCTTCCAAGGATGATGACGATCAAGATGATGGCAACAACGGCGGTCATGGTGAACACGATCATCATGGTTGTTCTCACTGGATTGATTCGGTGAGCCTGCCCAAGGTGGCGGCCTCCTTTGCCGGCATCTGGGTACAGGCTCTGGCTGCAGCTGATCTGCTGATTGACATGGGTGATCAACAGCCGAATATCCAGTTGCAGCTGGATGATCATCTCGGGGATTTGGATGGCGTGAAGGTGCACACGGAGCAGGTGCATAACGGTACTGATTATTTGGGCGAACGGCTCATGGCTACGCTGGAAGATGGCACTGAGCTGTTTAGCATGATGCTGAAAGTGGACGGCAGCTACGACTTCGAACTGCACCACCCGGACTATTTTACCCAAGGCAAGGATCTCGACTTCGACTGGAACCTGACCGATGGGCATGGTGAGCACTACAGTGGCCGGTTGAATGTTGAGATCGATGACGAAACCCATCACCTGACAGGGGATGCTACCGGGGAATACCTTGCCAGTGAAGAACATGGTGACAAACTGCATATTCAGGGATTTGAAGGAGACGACACTCTGGTTGGCGGAACCGACATCGACGTGCTTGATGGTGGTGACGGCGACGACATTCTGCTCGGCGGTCTGGGCAACAATGTGCTGACCGGCGGCGATGGCATTGATATCTTTCGCTTTACCGAGGTCGATGCCGACTCGATCAATATCATTACCGACTTTGAAAAAGGCGTGGATGTGGTTGACCTCAAGGCATTGCTGACGGGGGAAGAGTCCGGTGATTTGTCCGATTACCTGGCATTTAGCCAGGATGGAGACGATACGGTGCTGAATATCACTCCGGTTGGAGGTGGCGGCGACAGCCAGCAGATTCGCTTTGAAGACACCAACCTGATGGACCTGTACGGTGCTGCCAGCAGCGCGGACTTGCTGCAGACCATGGTTGACGATCAAGCCCTGCAACTCGACAGATAGTCGGGCCTACGTTAGCGGAGGTGAACATGGCCAAGGTGACCACGGTGCTATTGCAGGGGGTCAGTTATCGCTGGGATGGACAGGATATTCTGGTTGATGACGGTGTAGGTGTACCCTGGCCACTCGGCGGCCATGCACTGGAGCAGGTTGAGCTCTTCGATGGCGAAGGGGAGTCGGTAGCGGCATTCAGCATCGACTTTGAGTGTCAACAGTGGCTCCTGTCCGGCCCCGGTGCACCCGGTGACGTTATTCTGCTGGACGAGACGGGGGGCTCTTTGGCCATGCATCCGGCAGAAATGGAAAAAGGCCTGCCGTTACCATCAAATGTCCTGATATTACCGGAGCCGACCGAAACGGTGGCCACCGACGAGCTGGTGGTACTGGATCTGGACGACATTCTCTACGAAAGCGATCAATTGGAGTCGGCACTGACTGCGACTGCTGCTGACACAAGCCGTCTCGACGGTGAGCTGATCGACGATGTGATCAACTGGCTGGCGGTGTATAGTCATCATGATTAAACGGGTTGGCTTCATTCAGGCAACCTAGGCACTTGCTTATCATGAGGCTTTATTATGCATATCTCTTCACGAGGCAGTCTGTTGTTGCTGCCTCTGCTATTCAGCACAACCACTCTTGCCATCGCCGTTCCCGAGCATCCTCATCTGGTTACTCAGGGGCAGTCGGAAATACGGGTCGCACCCGATATGGCAACCCTGTCGGTAATGGTCACCGCGCTCAAGCCGGAAAGCCGATTGGCGAAAGAAGAGGTGGATACCAAGGTGGCGGCGCTGTTCAGCAGCCTGGCGAGCCTCGGTATCGGCAAGAAAGACATCGACAGCGGCAATGTGATCACCCGTCCCGATTATACCTATTCGAAAAATGGCGACAGCCCCAGGCTGAATGGTTATCTGGCCGAGCGACAAATCAGTGTGCGGCTGTACGATCTGGATTTGCTGAGTCAGACCCTGAACAAAATACTGGAACAGGGTATTCAGAATATTCAGCAGGTCAGCTACGGACGGCGTGATGAAGACGAACTGCGTCGCGAGGCACGCCTGGCGGCGATAACCAATGCCGGCGTACTGGCAGAAGAACTGGCTCAGGGCTTTGGGCGTACCTTGGGCGAGGTGTATGCCATCGAATACCATCCGCAGGGGCCAATCAACCCGGCCCGACGCTTTGGTGCCATGGCGACCATGGCCTCGAAAGAAGCGCTGGATGCAAGCTACGTACAGAATGAAATACAGTTTACCGATCAGGTGCAGGTGGTTTTTAATCTGGATTGACGGGCTTGAATCAGGGTGGACGGAGTCGCCTGATCTAACTTGTCAGATTAAAAAAAAATTTATAACTTAAAAAAACGTGACTTTAGTTGCATAAATTCCCTAAAGCCGATGTTTTTGGTACTTTATGGTGATACCAACGCAGTTGTCATAAAGGACCAGGTAATGGCTAACCATTCTTTAGATAAAGAAAAAATTAAAATTTTATTACTGGAAGGGGTGCACCCGGGCACCGTTGAGTCTTTCAAAAGTGCAGGTTACAGCAATATCGACTACCTGAAGACCTCATTGGCGGAAGATGAACTGAAAGAACGCATCAAAGACGTTCATTTCGTCGGTTTGCGATCACGCACCCAATTGACCGAGGCGGTACTGGATGCAGCCGACAAGCTGGTTGCCATTGGCTGTTTCTGTATCGGTACCAATCAGGTCAATCTGGACGCCGCCGAAATTCGCGGTATTCCGGTATTCAACGCGCCGTTCTCCAACACCCGTAGTGTGGCCGAACTGGTATTGGGTGAGCTGCTGCTGTTACTGCGTGGTATCCCCGAGCGTAACGCCATGGCCCATCGCGGCGAGTGGCAGAAAACCGCCCATCATTCCTTTGAAGCTCGTGGCAAGCGTCTGGGCATTATCGGTTATGGCCATATCGGTATTCAGCTGGGCATTATCGCCGAAGGTATCGGTATGCAGGTGTCTTACTATGACATCGAAAGCAAGCTGTCACTGGGTAACGCCACTCAGGTAGCCAGCCTGCAAGAGCTGCTGAATAACTCCGACGTAGTGTCATTGCATGTGCCCGAAACCCCGCAGACCAAGAACATGCTGGGTGCTGAAGAGCTGGCGATGATGAAGCCGGGTGCCATTTTGATCAACGCGTCTCGCGGTACCGTGGTGGATATCGATGCCCTGGCTGCCGCTCTGGCCAGCAAGCACATTGCCGGCGCGGCCATCGACGTGTTCCCAGTCGAGCCCAAGTCTAACGACGAAGAGTTTATGTCGCCCCTGCGTGAGTTTGATAACGTGATCCTGACGCCGCACATCGGTGGTTCCACTCAGGAAGCCCAGGAAAACATCGGTTATGAAGTGGCCGGCAAGCTTATCAAGTATTCCGATAACGGCTCTACCCTGTCTGCGGTCAACTTCCCCGAGGTGTCTCTGCCCGAACATCCGGATACCAGCCGTTTGTTGCATATTCACCACAACAAGCCGGGTATTCTGAGCCAGATAGTGCAGGCCTTTGCCGCCGAGGGTATCAACATCGCCGCCCAGTATCTGCAGACCTCACCCA
>JAAEZO010000016.1 GCA_018222825.1 Gammaproteobacteria bacterium | reverse complement strand
CGCAGAGTATAAAAAATATTTATTTAAAAGAAAGTAATTCGTCCCACCGCACGAGAACCACATGCACAATATGGTGGTGTGAATCAGGGAATCTAAATAAATAAAGCCGCTTTTCAGCGGCTTTTTTGTCAGTGCTATGTGTTTCAGGCGTTGTCTTGCTTGAACAGGTGCACATCCATCTGCGGGAAGGGAATGCCGATGTTGTTGGCGTCCAGCTCGTTCTTTATTTTTTCCAGCAGATCGAACTTCAGGTTCCAGTAGTCTTCGGCCTTCACCCAGGGGCGCACGATAAAGTCGACGGAAGACGCGCCCAGTTCGCTGACCGCGATGCGGCACTCTGGCTCTTTCAGTACTCGGGACTCTTCACTGATGATGCGGGTCAGCACCTCTTTGGTCAGTTTGAGATCGGCGCTGTAAGACACGCCGATCACTAGATCGAGCCGGCGGGTTTTCTCTTTGGAGTAGTTGATGATGTTGTCGTTCAGGATCTTGGAATTGGGCACCACTATCATGCGATTGTCCGGTGTCATCAGTATGGTGGTGAAGATCTGCACCGAATGTACGGTGCCGGCGGTACCGCCCGCTTCCACATAATCACCGGCCTTGAAGAAACGAAAACCGATCAGCAACACGCCGGCGGCAAAGTTGGACAGCGAGCCCTGCAAGGCCAGGCCCACGGCCAGACCGGCGGCACCGACAATGGCCACGAAAGAGGCGGTTTGTACACCGACCCGGCCGAGGGCGGCGATGATCACGAAGGCCAGCAGGCCATACTTGAGCATGCTGGTGACAAAGTCGGAGATGGTGTTGTCTATCTTGCGCGCTTTCATCACCCGGTTCATGCCGCCGGTGAGCATGCCGACGGCCATAAAACCGATGATCAGGGTCAGCAGGGCGGCGGTGATGTTGACCGCATACTTGATCAGCAGCTCCTGATTGTTGCTGATCCAGCTATGAGCCTGGTTCAGTAGATCGGCGTTGAGAATCTCTGTTTCCATCTATTTACCTCTCGGTGTTGCAGCGGGCTGCGTGGGTGCTTAATGCGCCATGGGGGTCAGACAGCCAGCGATGCCAGTTGTGGCTGCAGTAGCTGCCAGTGACTGTCGAAGTGCTGGGTCGGTTTGGTACGGAACTGGCTGCGTACATACTGGTTGATGCGTCCTTCCACATATGCCAGCAGCAGGTTGGCCAGCACCTTTTCATCTTCGGCGAAGCCTTCACCTTCATACAGGCGACGTTCGCGCATCACCTGCTTGAGTTGGGTTTCCAGTCGTTCGAACAACTGGTTGATGCGCGCCAGCAGCCGTTCGTGTTCGCCTTGCAGGGCATCTCCGTTCAACAACCGGGTAATGCCCGGATTGCGCTCGCAAAAGCCCAGCACCAGCTGCATGATGTAACGCAGGCGCAGGGCGCTGTCTTTTTCATCTTGCAGAATCAGGTTGATGCGCGAAAACAGGGTCTCTTCGATAAAGTCGATGAGTCCCTCGAACATGCGGGCCTTGCTCGGAAAATGACGGTACAGCGCCGCTTCCGACACGCCGACCTCGGCCGCCAGCTTGGCGGTGGTGATGCGTTGTCCCGGGCTGGTTTCCAGCATGTGGGCCAGCGCCTGCAGAATTTGTTCACGACGATTTTTTTTATTTTGAATATTGGCCATGGGCGAACTTAACTCGGTTATTGGCGACCGGAAGAGCCAAAACCGCCTTCTCCCCGTTCGCTTTGGTCAAACTCGTCAACGAGCGTAAATTGAGCCTGCACGACCGGCAGGATCATCAGTTGAGCGATGCGCTCACCCGGCTGAACGGTAAAGAGTTCAGTGCCACGGTTCCAGCAGGATACCATCAACTGTCCCTGGTAGTCAGAGTCGATCAGCCCCACCAGATTGCCCAATACGATGCCGTGTTTATGTCCCAGACCCGAGCGAGGCAGTATGGTGGCGCACAGGCCGGGATCGCCGATATGAATGGCGATGCCGGTGGGCAGCAGTTTGGTTTCTCCCGGTGCCAGCTCGAGCGGTGCATCCAGGCAGGCGCGAAGATCCAGACCGGCAGAGCCCGGTGTGGCGTAGGCGGGCAGCGGGAAGTCGGTGCCCACGCGGGGGTCGAGAATTTTCAGCTCAATGGGTGTCATGATATTTTTCTGCAATTAAGGTGAGAAGGTGTCTGGCCAGTTCGGTTTTACCGGCCAGGGGTAATTCGGTCTGCCCCGTGGGCCAGAATACGGTCAGCGCGTTGTCGTCGCTGTTAAAGCCCTGGCCAGCCATGGCCACGTTGTTGGCCGCAATCATGTCCAGCTTCTTGCGGTCGAGTTTGTCCCGGGCGTATTTTTCCACATCCCGGGTTTCGGCGGCAAACCCCACGGTAAACGGCTTGTTCGGCAACGCGGCCACATTGGCCACGATATCCGGATTTTTGGTCAGTTCGATGACCATGGTATCGGCCGCGGTCTTCTTTATTTTATGGCTGGCTACCGTTTTGGGGGCGTAGTCGGCCACGGCGGCGCAGGCGATAAAAATCTGCTGGCGGTCGATACCGGCCATTACTGCCGCGTGCATCTGGGCGGCACTTTCCACATCCAGTCGTTGTACCCCGGCCGGGGTGGCCAATGACACCGGGCCGCTGACCAGCGTCACTTCGGCGCCCAGTTCGGCGGCGGCTTGAGCCAGGGCGAAGCCCATTTTTCCGGAGCTGTGGTTGGAAATAAAACGCACCGGATCCAGCGCCTCGCGGGTGGGGCCGGCGGTCAGCATCAGCTTGATGCCCGCCAATGGCTGCGCTTTCGGTGCAAAGTGTTGCTCAACCAGTCCAACCAGTGCCATCGGCTCCAGCATGCGACCTGGGCCAACATCGCCACAGGCCTGGGCACCCTGAGCCGGGCCCCACACCAGGGTTTGGCGTCGGGCCAGGGTGGCCAGGTTGTCCTGGGTGGCCGGGTGGCGATACATCTGCTGGTTCATGGCCGGGGCCACCGCCAGCGACGCCGGTGTGGCCAGACACAGGGTGGTCAGCAAATCGTCGGCCAGACCGGCAGCCAGTCGGGCCAGGGTGTTGGCACTGGCGGGAGCAATCAGCACCAAATCGGCCCATTTGGCCAGTTCGATATGGCCCATGCCGGCCTCGGCCGCCGGATCGAGCAGGGCATCGGACACCGGTTCGCCCGATACCGCTTGCAGGGTGAGCGGGGTGATAAACGATTTGGCCGATTCGGTCATGACGACCCGTACCTCGGCATGGCGCTCCTTGAGTCGGCGCACCAGCTCGGCGCTTTTATAGGCCGCAATACCGCCGCTTAGGCCGACTAAAATGCGTTTTCCCGTTAATGGCATCACTCTATTCCACAGGCTGACAGGGCGGTCAGATTACCATAAATGAGCGAATTATGCGGCGGCAGGAGAGGGCTGAGCTAGGCTTTAACGGCATACGACAGGGATGGCGACAAGGAGAGAGCAATGAGTATCAAGAACTGGCCGGCGGGAGAGCGCCCACGGGAAAAATTATTGAGTCGGGGGTCGGCCAGCCTGTCGGATGCGGAATTGCTGGCGATTTTTTTGCGTACCGGCTCCAAGGGGATGGATGCGGTGACCCTGGCGCGCACCCTGCTCAGCCAGTTTGGCTCCTTGCGCCAGTTATTACTGGCGGATCAGCAGCGTTTTTGCGAAGGGCCGGGTCTGGGATTGGCCAAGTTTGTGCAACTGCAGGCCAGCCTCGAGCTGATGCGGCGCTTTCTGGATGAAAAGCTGGTGCGCGAACATGCCCTGACCAGTCCGGAGTTGACCCGGCAGTTTCTGCAAGCTCAACTTCGGGATCGGGAGCGAGAAGTCTTTGCGCTGTTATTGCTCGACAACCAGCATAGAGTGATCGAATTTCATGAATTGTTTTTTGGCACCCTGGATGCGGCAGCGGTGTATCCGCGGGAAATCGTCTCGCTGGTGCTCAAACGGGGTGCTGCTGCAGTGATTTTGGTGCATAATCATCCATCCGGGGTAGCCGAGCCCAGCCGGGCCGATCGCATGATCACCGAACGTATTCAGTCCGCTTTGGGCTTGCTGGATATCCGCGTGCTGGATCATCTGGTTGTCGGTGATGGCGAAACCGTTTCTTTTGCCGAACGTGGCTGGCTTTAATGCCGGGCGTTTGGCTTTTTGTTGATCTCGAGCTCGGTATGCTGTATAAATTGCCGCCTTATTTTGCCCCGATAGACGGCCAACGGGGTGATTAATTGCTCGAGCAAAAGTAAGTTTTGGAGAAGACTGACATGTCTAAAGTATGCCAAGTAACTGGTAAGCGGCCAGCTGTTGGTAACAACCGCTCTCACGCCAACAACGCTACCAAGCGTCGTTTCCTGCCCAACCTGCAAACTCACCGTTTCTGGGTTGAAAGCGAGAAGCGTTTTGTAAAACTGCGTATCACCACCAAGGGTATGCGTATTATCGACAAAAAGGGTATCGACAGTGTCTTAGCTGACCTGCGCGCCCGTGGCGAAAAGGTTTAAGGAGATAACCAATGGCTAAAGGTATTCGCGAGAAGATCCGCCTGAACTCCAGCGCTGGTACTGGTCACTTCTACACCACTACCAAGAACAAGCGCAACATGCCCGAAAAAATGGAAATCAAAAAGTTTGATCCCGTTGTTCGTCAGCATGTGATCTACAAAGAAGGCAAAATCAAGTAAGATTTTGCGTTCTTAAAAAACCCGGCTTCGGCTGGGTTTTTTTATGCCCGCAAGCTGGGGGTATAATAGCGCCGAGTCGATGAGGAGAGTGTGAATGCCAGAGTTACCGGAAGTGGAAGTCAGCCGCCAGGGGATTACTCCCTTCATGCTGGGCGAGACGGTGATGCGGGTGGTGGTGCGTAACGCCAGTCTGCGCTGGCCGGTACCGGCCGAGATCCAGGAGCTGGTGGGGTTGACCATTACCGGTATTCGGCGCCGGGCCAAGTACCTGTTGCTGGAGACCGACTGGGGCACCGCCATTCTGCATCTGGGCATGTCCGGTAACCTGCGGGTGCTGCCGCATGGTACCCCTGCGGGCAAACACGATCACGTGGACATAGAGCTGGGTAACGGCAAGCTGCTGCGGCTGAACGACCCACGCCGTTTCGGCTGTTTGCTCTGGACCCGTGAAGCCGTGGAGCAGCATGCACTGCTGGCTAAACTGGGACCGGAGCCACTGACCGACGCCTTTGACGGTGACTACCTGTACCAGCGCAGCCGCAAGCGCAAAACCGCCATCAAGCAGTTCATCATGGATAACCATGTGGTGGTGGGGGTAGGCAACATCTACGCCAACGAATCTCTGTTTACCGCCGGTATTCATCCTCGACACCCGGCCGGCGAGATCGACCGCGATCGCTATTTGCTGCTGGCGGCCGAGATCAAGAGCGTGCTGGCCCGAGCCATCGGCCAGGGCGGGACCACGCTCAAGGACTTCACCGGCAGTGACGGCAAGCCCGGCTATTTTGTGCAGGAGCTCAGGGTTTATGGCCGCCGGGAGCAGCCCTGCGTCGGCTGTGGCGCCCCCTTGCGTGAAATACGAATGAACGGCCGCAGTACCGTGTTCTGCCCGCTGTGCCAGCCGGAACATTCGTGAGGAGTAAGGGGGAGGGGAAATAACCTCTTTAGCGACACGCTTGAAGCACATTCATGTGTCTCTCGGCACATGCCATCTGATCGCCAATGACGGTGGGTGACGAAATGGCAGGAGCATTTTCCGGCCCCGGCTCCTTTACCCCCTTCTCGGAAGAGGCTACGCCAGCTTTTGAGCGATGGCCTCGGCCACTGCGGTGGGCACAAACTGGCTGATATCGCCGCCGTGAATGGCGACCTCTTTCACCAGGGTGGAGGAGATAAAGGAGTTTTCTTCCGCCGGGGTGAGAAAGACGCTTTCCAGCTCCGGCATCAGCCGCCGGTTCATGTTGGCGAGCTGAAATTCATATTCAAAGTCGGACACCGCGCGTAGGCCGCGGATCAGCACGTTGGCCTGGTGCGCCTTGGCAAAATCCACCAGCAGGCCGGAAAATCCCACCACCTTGACGTTGCCCAGGCTGCGCGTAACCTCCTGCACCAGTGCGACCCGCTCTTCCAGCTCAAACATCGGCCGCTTGCTGGGGCTGAAGGCCACCCCGACAATCACCTCGTTGAACAGCTGCGAGGCGCGCTCGATCAAATCCAGATGGCCGTTGGTAATGGGATCGAAGGTGCCGGGATAAATGACCCTGATGCTCATGTAGGTTCCTTATTAACAAAACGAAAGTCAGACGGTTTAGGGTAGAATACCGCAGCATAACAGTCAGCGGGAGAGCGAGATGAAACGGGTATTGGTGGTGCGCAACGATAAAATCGGCGACTTTATGCTGGCATGGCCGGCACTGGCCATGCTCCGGGCATCGCTCGACTGTGAAATTACCGCCCTGGTGCCGGGCTATACCCAGCCGCTGGCCGAACTGTGTCCCAGCATCGACCGGGTCATTCAGGACCCGGGAAAGTCGGCGGATCCCGCCGCCCAACGTGCTTTGCTGCAACAGCTGAAAGCCGGTAACTTCGACGCCGTTATTTGTCTGTTCTCTACTTTTCGTAACGCCAAACTGATGTGGCAGGCGGGTATCCGTCAGCGTTGGGCACCGGCTACCAAGCTGGCCCAGCTGCTGTATAACCACAGGGTCACCCAGCGTCGCTCCCAGTCGGCCAAACCGGAATATGAATACAACCTGGATCTGGTGCGGGCCTTCTTGCAGCACAACAGCTTGCCAGCCATCGAACCTGCGCCGCCCTATCTGCGCTTTGAAGCGGCGGAGCTGGCAGGCTTCAGACAGCAGCAGGCCAGCCAGCTGGGCATCGATGCTGCCCGTCCCTGGCTGCTGGTGCATGCCGGTAGCGGCGGTTCGGCCAATAACCTGTCTCCCGAGCAGTATGCCGAGCTGGTGCGCCAGTTACGGCACTCGTTCCCGAGTGCACAGCCGGTACTGACCGCCGGACCCGGCGAACAGGCCCTGGCCCGGCAGGTGGTGGACAAAGTGGGTGACGGTGCCGTGCTGGCGGGGGATTTGCCGCTGCCGGACTTCTGTCGACTCATTGCTTGCGGCAACCTTTTCGTGGCGGGCAGTACCGGCCCGCTGCACATTGCAGCCGCGCTGGACGTGCCGACGGTAGGCTTCTTTCCGCTGCGCCGCTCGGCCACGCCGTTGCGCTGGCGCCCGCTCAACAGCGAGGGGCGCCACCTGGCTTTTCATCCCCCCGCCAATGCGCAGGTGGAAGACATGAGTCAGGTGAATGTGACCGAGGTGGCCGCGGCCGTTACTCCCTGGGCCCGCGAGTATCTGTCAGTTTGATGTGACCGAAAGAAGATTGAAGTCCCGGCAAAGGCGGTCGAATTGGGCTGTGACCTGCTCGGTACGAATCCGCTGCATGGCATCCGGATCCTTGACCCGGGTGCGCCAGGGTAGCTGAGTGGCGGTTTTACCGGTTTCGGCCAGCAGCGCCTCGTCGTAGGCACTGACCACATAGTTTCGGCAGTGGTAAGGGCCGGTGCGTTCGGGATTGTGATGGGCATACAGCCCCAGCACCGGGGTGTTTACCAGGGTCGCCATGTGTGTCGGCCCGGTATCCGGTGCCACTACCAGACGGGCGGCCTTGATCAGCGCCAACAGCTGCGGCAGCTCGGTCTTGCCTATCAGGTTTTCGGCGATATTATCTGTTAAATGGCAGATTTTATCCGCCAGTTCTCGCTCTTGTTGCGCCGGGCTGCCGATCAGCATTACCTGCATGCCCTTGCCGTGAGCATGATCGGCGAGGGCGGCGTAGCCTTCGGCGGTCCAGTTTTTATAGGCCTTGCTGGCGGCGGGGCAGATCAGCAGCAGCGGCTGTCGTTCGGCATAAGTCGCCGCCCATCGTTCAGCATCTGCAGGAATCGGCAAACTCCAGTTTGGCATGAGGTCGGTTAGCCCAAGCGCCAGACCAAAGCCCATGAATCCATCCACCACATGCTCGCCGGTGGCGGGTACCTTGAGATTGGTGAACAGCCACTGGCCGTCCTTGGCTCGCTCCCGTTCGAAACCCAGTCGATGTCGGGCACGGATGCCCAGACTGGCCAGACTGGCGCGCAAGGCAGCCTGCATATGCAGCAGCACATCAAACCTGCGGCCGCGAAGCTGTTTCCAGAGCGCAGCATAGGCACGCCAGCCGGCGCCTTTATCGAACACGATAATTTCGACATTTGGCACCAGTTGCAGCAATTTGGCTTCGACTTTACCGGTGATCCAGGTAATACGGGTCTGGGGCCATTGCCGTTGTATTGCCTGTACCAATGCGATGGCATGACAGCAGTCACCGATGGCAGACAAGCGCAGTAAACAAAGGGAAGCGGGGGCCGAATCGAGCAATGCCATAGATGAAGTCTCCAGGATCTGAGTCCGGCATTATGCAAAGGCTTGCGGGCCATGTAAAATCTGTGTTTTCGCTGGGGGGACGGTAATGGAACGGATAGAGCACGGATCGGAGATTATTTGGTATGACCCGGAATGTTTCGACGCATTTCAGCGGGACTATTTTGAAATCGATTACTGGCGTGAGCGCAATGCCATTCGCGGCAAGGCGGTCGGGCGCAATACCACCTGGTTTGTGGAAGATGCCATCGGTCACAAGGTGCTTCGTCATTACTACCGGGGCGGCATGATTGGGCGAGTGATGGAAGATACCTTTCTGCATGTCGCCGAGTCCAAAAGCCGGGCCATGGCCGAATTTACCGTGTTGGCCAAGCTTTACCGCCGTGGTTTGCCGGTTCCCCGGCCCTGTGCCGCCCGCATGGTGCGTTCCAATCTGGTCTACCGTGCCGACATTATCCTGACCCGTATCGAAAACTCCCGAGATCTGGTGGCCATTCTGCAGGAAAGAGCGCTCAGCAAAACGGAATGGCAGGGCATCGGCAAGACCATTCGTCAGTTTCACGATGCCGGCCTCTATCATGCGGATCTGAACAGTCACAATATTCTGCTCGACGACGGCGGCAAGAGCTGGCTGATCGACTTCGACAAATGTCACTTCCGCCAGCCCGGCAGCTGGACCCGGGAAAACATGGATCGACTGCTGCGCTCTTTCCGCAAGGAGCTGGGCCTGCACCCCGAGTTTCAATGGAAAGAAGCGGACTGGAAGTCACTGCTGAACGGTTATAAATCCAGCTGAGTACCGATGGCGGTCAGGGTGTGAACCAATGCACCCTGATTGGCGGTGACGACATTCAGGGCTCGGGCTCCCATTTGTGTACTGTACTCGGGAGAGCTAAGCAGACGGTGAAGCTGTCGACTCAGCTCATCGCTATCCGCCACCACCTGCGCACCATCGGCGTCGACTAGTTGCCGGGTGATGTCGCTGAAGTTGAAAAACGAAGGGCCGGTC
Source organism: Gammaproteobacteria bacterium (assembly GCA_018222825.1). Lineage (GTDB taxonomy): Bacteria > Pseudomonadota > Gammaproteobacteria > Enterobacterales > Aeromonadaceae > Oceanimonas. The sequence goes on along the minus strand of JAAEZO010000016.1, from coordinate 22,783 downwards.
AGCACCGGTTTACCCAGTGCCGCCGGCTCCAGCAGATTGTGGCCACCGCGTTCGATCAGGCTGCCACCGACAAAAGCTGCATCGGCCGCCGCCAGCATGACAGGCAGTTCGCCCATGGTATCGCCCAGATACACCTGAGCGGGTGGAAGCCGGTTGTTGTTCGTGCGTCGGCTCAGGGTAAAACCCTGTCGCGTGACCAGCTCCGCGACCATATCGAAGCGTTGCGGGTGACGAGGGACCAAGATCAGTAATGCCCGAGGTAAGACGCTGAGCAACTGCCGATGGGCGTCCAGCAATTGTTCGTCTTCGCCTTCGTGGGTGGACGCGGCAATCCATACTGGGCGTTGTTCACCCAGTTGTTCTCGCAGTGTCTGTCCCTGGCGGCGAACATCGTCGTCATAGTCGATATCGAACTTGATGGAGCCGGTTACGCTTAGTTTTTTCGGATTCAGGCCGAGATCGGCGAAACGGTCGGCATCATCCTGATGCTGGCAGGCTATGTGGCTGATATTCGCCGATAACAGGCCAAATATGCCATGAAAGCGGTGATATCTTTTGGCTGAGCGGGCCGATAAACGGGCATTGAGTACCATCACCGGGAGTTGTTTTCGTCCGCAGGCTGCCAGCCAGTTGGGCCAGAGCTCGGTTTCCATTATTAGCAGCGCTCGGGGGCGAATCCGTCGCAAAAACAGCGAGGCCGCCCAGGGGAAATCCAATGGGGCATAGCGGTGTTCAATCAGATCTCCCAGTTTTTCAGCCTGATCGGCACCGGTGCGGGTAGTGGTGGTGACCAGAATGGGCAGCTCCGGATGCTCTGCCTTGAGCGCCTTTATCAGCGGAGTGGCCGCGACCATCTCTCCAACGCTGACCGCATGCAGCCAGACAGGGTTAGCCCTTTGGGGAGCCGCAACCAGTCCCAGATGCTCGGGCCAGCGGGCCCCAAAGCCCGGCTTGCCCTTCTTGGGCCAGTACAGCAGCCCCAGCAGCAAGGGGCTGAACAGATGAATGAGCAGGTTGTATATAAAGCGATATATCATGAAGTTACCGGTGGCTGGCGGCGATATGGTCCGGGTCGGTCAGCTGCCGAATGGCGACCAGTACTTGCTCGGCGGGTAGCTCTTTCAGGCACTTCAGGTGACCGAGCGGACACTCCCGTTTGAAGCAGGGACGACATTCGATATCGGTATGCACTATGGCCACCTTTTCTGCCAATGGCGGCGTGTATTTGGGCGACGTAGAGCCGTATATGCCGACCAGCGGCCGTTGCAGCGCGGCAGCGATATGCATCAGGCCCGAATCGTTGGAGATCACCACCGAGCTCAATGCCATTAAATCGATGGCCTGATGCAACGAGGTTTTCCCCGCCAGGATGTGGCACTTTTCCTGCAAACTGTGCGGTAAATAATGTTTGATGGCTTCGGCGACCGGAATATCCTTGGCCGAGCCGAAAATCCACACCTGCTTACCTTGTTCAATCTGGTCTTTGGCTACCTCGGCATAGTGCTGCTCCGGCCAGCGCTTGGACGGCCCGAACTCGGCACCCGGGCACAGGCTGACCACCGGGCTATCGGTCGCGAGTTCAAGCTCATCGAGGGCATGCTGCTGATTGGCACTATCAACTAGCAGCGCAGGCCAGGGCAGGGCGGGAATATGATGATGGTTCTGCATGTCCGCTTTGGAGTGGGCGAGCGCGACATAGCGTTCGACCATCAGTGGGAAATCGCTTTTGTTGCTGCGCAGATCGTTCAGCAGCCCATAGCGGGACTCGCCTTTCCAGCCGGTGCGTTTCTTGATGCCGGCGAACAGCGGGATCAGCGCCGATTTCATCGAATTGGGCTGCACTATGGCCCAGTCATAACCTTCGGTGGCCAGTTGCCGGCCGAGGCGGAAGCGAGCGGTGAGCTTGAAATCTCCATGCCCCAGCGGCATGACGATGGCCTTGTCTACTTCGGGCATCCGTTCCAGCAGGGCGCAGCACCAGGCGGGCGCCATTACGTGCAGCTCTGCGTTGGGATACTGTTGCTTAAGGCTGATATACAGACTCTGGGACATCACCATGTCCCCGACCCAGGAAGGGCCCACGATCAGAATTTTCATATGCCGGTATAAACGTATGACTTTGGCCACATTATATCCGAGATAGCGAGCGGGATTCATAAATACTTTTCTGCCCATACGGCCTTTAATACCCGATATTGGAACCCGAAATGCTCTCCCGGCAATGGCCATCAAAGTCTGGTATCCTTTCACTTTTGCCGGGAGCCGAGTTTATGCGATCGGTAATAGCAGCCCTGAATACGGGCATTACAGCAGACCTGTGTATGAACCGAGTCAATTTTGTCCATGAATAACGAGATACCTTCTTCCTCCCAGCCTGCCGGCAGACGCATTCTTATTGTACTCAGGCGTCTGGGTATGGGCGGCATTGAACAGGCGTCAAAAACGCTGGCGCAGGCATTTATCAATGAAGGCCATGAAGTGCATATGATGGTGCTCAAGGGAAAGGCGACATACGCTCCTGCACCCTCGGTCAAGTTGCATCATTGCGATGTGGAAAAAAGGCAGCGCCGCACTCTGTCCGGAATCGCATGGCATCTGGTGTCGCGATTGTTGCTGCGGCCGCTGTTACCTCGTTCCGGTTTTATATGGCAGGGCCTTGGGGGCAGCCGAGTGTTCAAGGATGCGGTTGTCGAGATTGAAAAAGAGCATGGCCGCTTTGATCTTGTTCTGGTTCGAGGTCAGGGCGCTTTTGAAATGCTCTGGAATGTTCGTGATCGACGAGTCTGGCGTGTGGTGGAGTCGGCGGCCGGGGGCCTGAGGGGGCGATGGGGCCGTTGGTTGCTGCATCGTCTGTATCATGATCATCAGGTCATTTGCGTATCTCAAGGCGTTCGGACCCAGCTGCTGAATAATATATCCCAAGGCAAGACTCGTATCGCCGACTGCAAGGTGATTTATAATGCGGTGCCGTTTGAACAGATAAAACAACTGGCGCAGGCTGACTGCATCCCTGACATTGGCCAACCTTATCTTGTTCATGTGGCCCGTCTGGTGCCTGTTAAACAGCAGCAACTGTTGCTTGAGGCCTATCAGCTTGCTCGTCAAAAGGGCCTTGCGTTGCCGCTTGTGATCATCGGGGACGGATCAGAGCGACGTAGTTTGGAGTCATTAGCCAGCAAGCTTGAAATATCCGAGCATGTGCACTTTCTGGGGCAACAAAAAAATCCTTATCCCTGGGTTGCTAGAGCTAGCGCCTTTGTTCTGAGTTCGCGAACCGAGGGGCTGGGGCTGGTTCTTATCGAGGCGTTGGCATTGGGAATACAGTGTGTGGCAACCGATGTGCCTGGTGGCATTCGTGAAGTCCTTGTTGATGAACAGAGAAGGCTGCTAGCTGCCAATTCGGCTGCAAGCCTGGCGGACAAAATGTTCGAAGCCATTAACTCCCCGGTTAGTATTGATTATGCCTGGCTTGACAAGTTTTCCGAGCCAAAAATTGTCAGGGAATATATTTCATTGATTAAGTAGCCTGTTTAATTCGAGTATTTGATTTATGATGCGTGATCATGCCTATCCACTGTCGCCGGATGTGACCCTGAATGTGGATATAGATAATGGTGATATCAAGTTTATTGCCGAAGACAAGCCCTTGCTGCAAGAACGATATAACTGGTTTCTGGAAGTCGATTATCAGTCAAAAAGTAAGGTGGCTTTTCCTGCAGTATCTGTTTCAGAAAATACTAAAGAGCTGTTTTCCCAGTATTTTGAGCCGGGACAGTCGGGGAGCCGGCTGCTTAATCTTTCCGGTGCCAGTTCTATTGAAAAGATCAAACTGAAAGCAACCCGGTGCCAGCTGAACAACAAAGCCAGATTGATGGGATTTTTATCCCCCGACTTTGAAAACAATGGCCCCGTACTCATCGTTGCGCCCCATCCTGATGATGCCGAACTGGCGGCGTATGGTCTCTATCGCAGATATAGTAACAATGTCTGGATCGTGACTCTGACCGCGGGTGAAACGCAAAAACGCCTGGATAAGCAGTATATTCCCGGCCTGGATCAGGACTCCGGCAGTGCCGGCCGCAGAAAGGGTCGGATCCGTGCGTGGAACAGTATTACAACCCCTCTGCTGGCCGATGTTCCTTTCGAACGCAATATCATGCTTGGATACTTCAACGATACCCTATCCAATATGCTCAAGACTCCGGAGATGACGGTTCCCTCCAGAGCGGGAAAAGAGGTATGTCCGGGAGATTTTAGAGTCTGGAACCGGATGACTCTTGATTCAGACTCTGCGCCAAAAAATTGCGGGGAGCATTTGGTTCGTGACCTGCAGGAGTTGCTGGAACGCATAAAGCCCGGAATTCTGGTGGTTACTCACCCGGAAGTGGATCCGCATGCGGATCACGTTGCCGCGGCAAAGGCGTGTGCCCTGGCGATGCGTCAGTCAGGCCATCAGCCTGAACAGGTATTGATGTATGCCAATCACCTGGCGGGTGTACGCGGGTTTCCTCTTGGTCCGGCCCATGCCGCGGCAGGAGTCTGGCCATGGAGCCAGGCTCACTCTTCCATGGGATTGTGGCGGCTTTACAGTGAGTATCTTGATATGGATGTGCAAAAGGACAAGGTACTGGCGCTGGATACCATGCATGACCTGAGAACCCCATTGAAACTTGAGAAGCGTCTCAAGCGTTGGCTACGGCGCTATTTGAGTGGGATTCCACTTTCTGACTGGAAAGACTACGGCGCCCATGATTATTTTCAGACGCACATCAAGGCGCACGAAGTGTTTGCCAGTGTACCGGCATCGGCGTTTGTCTCGGGATTATTGCCTGACCTGCCACCGGCTCCATAAAGCAGTGGGGACCAAGGTCCCCACTGGTGTTTAATTGCTTTATTGGTTCGAATCCTGAAACCTGGCGGTTGCCTGCGCTACAGACTGGGCGCGCCAGATGTGGGTTGTCAGACCCGCCAGTATGATATTGAAGACATATACGCCAGAGCCAAACGAGTTGTATGACTCGAACTGGTTGACGATGATCCAAAATACAAAAAAGGCCAGCGAGAATAACGCCATGTCGTTCGGTATGACGCCGGTTCTCCAAGCCTGCAGGGTACCCCTGCCAATCCAGATGGCCAGCACCGCGATCAGGCCAACGCCCACCAGGCCATAGGCTATCCAGACTTCAAGAAAGTAATTATGCAGGTGCCCGAAATCCTCGCGGACAAAGTTTGGTAGCCATGAGGTTTCCTTGATGGCCAGGCTGCGGCCATTCTCTCCCCAGCCGAAAACGGGGCGTTCGGCAATCCATTCGGTTGCCGCCCGCCAGGTCTGAATTCTGATTCCGACACTGGTATAGGGCACGTCTGCAAAATTGCCTGCAATAACCGTGCTGATGACTTCCGATTCGGCCGCCAGTCGCTTAACGACAATGTCTTTGGCTACCCAGACGATCGATGTCGTGATCAGCATGAGGGCGCCGACGCTCAAGGCAAGCTGCTTGCCGGCATTGGACTTGTTACGGGCCAGGCGAACACACAACCAGGCCAATGCCATCAGGATCATGGCGGCGGTAATCGCCAGCCATATGGCACGGGTTTGCGTGATAAACAGACCAATCAGGCTGCTAACGGTAAACAGAGCCCAAAGACAAAAACGCCAGGGAATCAGACGCTTCTGGTGATGGATAATGCGAAAAGAGAAACACGTCATGCCCAGTAACACAGTACCGAAAAACATCGCCGTGTGTTGAGCATTACGCATGTCAAAGTCGACGCGTTGTCCGCCTAGCCCGGTGAGCCAGTCGGTGGCATGCCCTTGCAGCAGTGTAGCCAGTAGAAAACCAATAGCGGAAAGCCCCCATAGGTACAGGGTGTTGCGTGTGCTTCCACCAAGCAACCAGGCATAAGCAATAAAAGCGAAAATTTTGCCCAGGCGGTCAAGGCGCGGGCTGCTGCTTGTCCACTCCGGGTGATTGAAGTATCCAAGCCCCCATGAGGTGGCCTGAATGACGAGCGCCGCGATCAGCAGATACACGGGAAAAGAAGTGCGCTTCTTATCTCCATAGGCAAAAAACGAAATGACACCAATGGCAATGGCAAAAACTTGCACAAGCTTGCCAGCCGAGGGCCATAACAGATTTGAAAAGCCGTAGGCAAGCAATGCCAGAAAGCCGACATACTCAAAGAACTTGTGGCAGTTAAAAAAGGAGTCTCTGCTCCAGCTAGTATAATTGATTAACATATATGCGGTTGTCGCCAATAGATGCAGGAATCGAGTTCGGTTCTGTTATTGGTTGTAAAAGCTGCGATACCATGCAACGAAGCGTTTGACGCCTTCGTCAACCGAAGTCTTAGGCTGGTACCCATATTGCTGCTGCAGCTCTGAGCTGTCTGCGAGAGTATCTGGTACGTCACCGGGTTGCAGAGGAAGATATTCCTTTATCGCCTTTTTACCTAAGGTTTTTTCAATGGCTTCAATGTAGCTGCCCAGTCTAACCGGGTCATTGTTGCCGATATTGAATACCCTGAAGGGAGCACTGCTTTTGTTCGGTTCCGGGTTAGCGCTATCCCAGTCAGTGGCAGCGGTAGCAGCGTTGTCACTGGCCAACAAAATGCCCTGCACAATATCATCGATATAGGTGAAGTCACGGCTGTGATTGCCATGATTGAACACTTGTATCGGTTTCCCCTCAATAATGCGCTTGGTGAACTTGAACGGTGCCATATCCGGCCGCCCCCAAGGGCCGTAAACCGTAAAAAAACGCAGGGCGGTGGTCGGCAGTCCGAAAAGATGGCTGTAACTGTGAGCCATCAGTTCATTCGCCCGTTTGGTTGCGGCATAGAACTGGAGTGGGTGATCTGCGCCATGATCTTCCCGGAATGGCATGCTGGTATTGGCACCATATACACTGCTGGTGCTGGCGTAGGTCAGGTGAGCGATTTTGTGGTGCCGGCAGGCTTCCAGAATGTTGGTAAAGGCAAGCAGGTTGCTTTCCACATAGCTACGCGGGTTTTCCAGCGAATAGCGTACACCCGCCTGCGCAGCAAGGTGAATCACCCGGTCGAAGCTGTGCTGTTCAAAGCAGTCGTCTACGCGGGAGTGCTCTGCCAGATTGGCTCTGATGAAATCATAACCGGCGCCTGTACGCGTTGCTGTTTCCTGTAGCTGGCTCAGGCGAGCTTCCTTGAGTTCTGGATCATAGTAATCATTGACGTTGTCGAAGCCGACAACGTCATCGCCGCGTTCCAGCAAGGTTCTGGCGACATGGTAACCGATAAAGCCCGCATTGCCTGTGACTAGTATCTTCATGTTAAGTCATGCTCTTGTTGGCGGTGTGATGTAATGCTCGGGCGCGTCTTTATCACGCATTCGAGCCGGGTGCCAGGCGGCCAACGGAGTAGTAGACGAAGCCTTTTTTGTGCATGCGCGCCGGTTCGAACAGATTACGGCCGTCGAAGATCAGTGGGTGAGTCAACTGTTGGCGAAGCAACTCGAAATCCGGAGCCCGGAAGTTTTGCCATTCGGTGACGATAATGAGGGCGTCGGCCTTATTGAGGGTTGCTTCCTTTGTGCCGCACAGGGTGAGTGTGCTATTACGGGTCTGTTCGCCATAGAGTCGCTGCGTTTCTTCCATCGCTTCCGGGTCATAGGCTTGCACTCTTGCGCCCGCCTGCCACAAGGCTTCCATCAATACCCTGCTGGGAGCCTCGCGCATATCGTCGGTATTGGGTTTGAAAGCCAGTCCCCATAACGCAAATGTCTTGCCTGCCAACTCTCCGTCAAAATGCCGGCTGATTTTCTGGAACAGCGTCTCTTTTTGCTGATAATTGCGTGTTTCGACCGCCTTGAGTACCTGAGCGTCGAAACCGATGCTCTCGGCCGTACGGATCAAGGCTTGTACGTCCTTGGGGAAACAGGAACCGCCGTAGCCCGCACCAGGGTAGATGAAGTGGTAGCCGATACGTGGGTCGCTGCCGATACCCTGACGAACCATCTCGATGTCGGCACCCAGCTTTTCTGCCAGATTGGCCATTTCGTTCATGAAGCTTATCTTGGTGGCCAACATGCAGTTGGCCGCGTATTTGGTCAATTCGGCGCTGCGAACATCCATCACGATGATTTTTTCGTGATTACGGTTGAACGGGGCATAGAGTTCGCGCATTACTTCTTCGGCGTACTTGTTGCCGGTGCCAATGATGATGCGGTCCGGTTTCATGCAGTCCGCAACCGCAGAGCCTTCTTTGAGAAACTCGGGGTTGGAAACCACATCGAAGTTCAGCTCCTGCTTGCCAGCACTGGCAAGGACCTCGGTGATTCTCTTCGATACCTTGTCGGCAGTTCCCACTGGTACCGTGGACTTGTCTACTATCACGGCATGGCGTTGCATGTGGCTGGCAATGGTTTCGGCCACGGTCAGCACATACTTTAAATCTGCCGAACCGTCTTCGTCTGGCGGCGTGCCCACGGCAATGAACTGGATGTCACCATGCTCTACACCTTCTTTAGCATTGGTGGTGAAATTCAGCCGACCAGCGGAGTAATTTTGTTTTACCAGGCTTTCCAGCCCCGGTTCATAGATAGGGATAAGACCTTTTTTAAGTCCGTCGACTTTAGCCTGGTCTATATCTACGCAGATCACGTCATGGCCGACTTCTGCCAATACTGCGCCCTGTACCAGGCCAACATAGCCGGTGCCGAATACTGTTACTTTCATACCTTGGTTCCGTGTTGTTCTTGCCACCGTGAAGATAGTGGTGGACGACAGGTGATGGTCAATTTTACGCTATTTGTTCGTCAATGCCAGATAACGCTGGGCCACCTGCTCTGCACTCAAGTGGTCAACCACGGTAGTCGGTATGAACGGTGGGTTCGCCACCACATCACGGAGGATATCAGCGAAGGCGGCCGGGTTATCCAGGGGCACCAGATAGCGGGCCAGTTCGCCGGTAAGAATTTCGCTTGGTCCAGTAGGACAATCGGTACTGACGACCGGCGTGCCGCACGCCAGTGCTTCGGCAACTACTAACGGGAAACCTTCATAGTCTGAGCTCAGCACCAGCGCGCGTGCTTTGTTCATGTAAGCGTAAGGATTGTCACGCTCTCCAAGCAACTGTACGCGACCTTGCAAGCCCTGCCGTTCAATTTCTGCAGCAATAAAAGCACGCGCACCACCTTCCCCGATGATCAACAGTGGTATTTCTACACCGCTGTCAGCATAGGCTTGCAGCAATCTGTCGAAACGCTTTGATCGTTGTTCGAGTCGACCGACAAAAAGCAGATAGTTATCGGGTACATCATGAATTGGCGCCAGACTGCGGGCCCTAATTGAATCAAGATCGAGAGGATTATGTATGGCTATGGCTGGAGAGCCTTCTACTCCAAAAGCGTTTCGCAATGTTTCTATGATTCCATGAGATACGGCGATCAGTTTACGGCCTTTATAAAGAGCTCTAACTTTGCGTCGCTTAATACCTCTCGTCCAACCTTTTTTATTACCTAAAAATGCTACTTCAGGATTGGAGTGAAGACAGTACCAAGCCTGTCTGCCGAGCAGGCTGCGAGTTACGACTTGGTGGGCATGATGCAGATGGGCAACGACCAGTGAAGGCTTCGTCATCTTGTGTTGTTCAAGCCAATTATTTAGTAAGCGAGCATGATGAGCATAGCGTTGTCGGCGTACCCACCATCCGGAGTGAGCGAAAGGGATCTGAAATACGTTAATGGAGTCTGGAAGGTGATGAGCAACTCTATCGCTCAAAATGATCAGAGTGACGTTCACCCCTTTTTTATCTAGTGCCAGGCAAAGATCCCTAATGACGACGGGAGCTCCACCGGTATTAAGATGATCAGTGATGAAGAGAACCTCGGACATGTTTTTTCGCTCATTGATAGGGGGATGCTTGATCGTTAATAATGATTAGAAAGTGTATGCGTAGCGAGCTTCTTGTCCAACTCGGTCCTTTACGCTAGCATGCTCGGCCATATCCCGTCGGCCAGGAGTGTCTTTCCTTGAACCATAAACGATTTGCCTTTGTAATCGAAGATCTTTACGGCGGCGGGGCGCAGAAATCACTCATTTATACCGCCGACCAATTACGCCAGCGTGGTCATGCGGTCATCGTATTCACATTGAGAGAACTGGTTGAGCATCGAATCCCCGAAGAGTTGGAAGTGGTCAATCTTGGGGTGGTGACGCGCTTAACCAAGGCCACCAGCACGGTACTGACCGAGAAATGGCAGGCTCGTCGTATTGCCCGGGCCCTGAAGGAATGGCGGCCCGACGTCACCATTTCCTGTTCCTGTGACAAGATCACCCGTCACCTGAACCAGCCCAATCTGTATTTCTGGATCAAGTCCGACGTATCCGCCAAGTTCAGCGATGCGGCCAAGCGGGAAAAGGCCTTTGCCAAAGTGCGTCGTTTTTACCGTGGACGTCAGGTCATCGCCGTGTCTCACGGGGTGAAGGAGAACCTGGAGCAGGTAGTCGGGCTGCGAGCCGGGCACATCATTCCTATCTACAACCCTTATGAGCGTGAGCCCTTTGTGGAAATGGCGGCCGAAGAAGCCACCGATGTGCCGGAGCACGACTTCTTTCTTTGCGTGGCGGCGCTGGAGCCGCGCAAGCGCCATGACCGTTTGCTCAAGGCCTACAAAGCGAGCGGCGTGAGCACACCCTTGCTGATCATGGGCAAGGGCAAGCCGGAGAACGAGGCGGCTATTCGCCGTCAGATTGACGAGCTGGGCCTGCAGGACAAGGTGCAGATGGTGGGGTATCACCACAATCCTTATCCCTGGATCGCGCAGGCCAAGGCCATGATCCTGACCTCCGATGCGGAAGGTCTGCCGCGAGTGCTGATCGAGGCCTTGCTGCTGCGCACGCCGGTGATCAGCGTGGATTGCCCCAGCGGCCCCAAGGAGATCCTGACTCAGGAACTGGCGGACTTTCTGCTGTCCCGGGACGACACCGAGGGCCTGGCCGCGGCTATTAGCCGCATGGACGAGGCGCCCGTGGTGATCGAGCCGCGTCATTACCAGCAGTTTCTGAAAGAAACTGTGCTGCCCCAGTTCGAAGCGCTCTGACGGTCACGCCATGAAACGCATCGATATTCCGGTCGGCGCCGAGCGCTGGTCATACTGGCTGTTCGCCGAGTCCCTGAACGGGCCGCTGCGGCTGGTGTCTTCGACGCTGACCGATGAATTCGAGGCAGTGGGCAGCAGTCGTTTCTACCTGTCCGAGGACGGTGTCGTTTTGGGCAAGGTGTCCACCGACAAGTACTCCCGCCGGCGGCAGCCGCTGAAGTGGCTGTTGCACGACTACCTGGAGAAGCGGTGGCTGTTGCAGACGGATGCGGCCAAGGAATACCGCAGCCTGCGCATCCTGCGAAACGCGGGTTTGCGAACCCCCCGCTGCTTTGGCTGGGGAGTGTCGCTGCATCCGGGTAATGCCGGTGGCTCCTTGCTGCTGATGGAACACCTGCAGCATGCCCGCTCCGGCGGTGACTGCTTCGAGGAGATGGACGAGACCGAACGGCAGGCGTTTCTGACTCGTTTCAGTGAGGAAGTGGCGCGGCTGGCGCAAGCCGGTTTCGTGCATCGCGACCTGCACTACAACAATCTGTTGCTGGACTCGGAGGGGGAGATCATCTGGATTGACGCCCATGTGCGCCGCTTGCCCCGTAAACGGGACCGGCACTGGGACGCCATTTGCCGCTCACTGACGGTGAGCAAGCTCAGGGGCGAGCCCTATCGGGTCTTCGTTGAGCAGCAGTTGCGTGCACAGTTGCCGGCCTGAAGCCGGCGCCGCGATTAGCATTCGGCGAACAGCCGGCCCAGTTGTTGAAAGTGTTTGCCGTTGTCGAACCATTGTTCGGCCTTGTCCCGTCCGGCGGCCGCCAGTCGGGCTCGCAACGCTGTATCCGAGAACAACCGCCCTATCTTGCTCGCCAGATCATCGGCGTTGCCGCTTTCAAACAGCAGGCCGTCCTCGCCGTCCTTGATGATCTCCAGCGGGCCGCCGCTGTTGGCGCCGATCACGGCGGTGCCGCAGCGCATGGCTTCCACCGTGACCAGGCCGAAGGTCTCGTTGCGGGAGGTGGTCAGCATCAGATCGCATGCCTGCATCAGGGCGTGGGGCCTGTCGGTAAAGCCGAGAAAGCGAATGCGATCCTCCAGCCTGAGTGCCGCCACCCTTTGCTTCAGCTCGTTCAGATACTCTTCGCGCATGGCGTGCCCGACGAGCAGGGCGCGCAGCTCGGGGTGGCGGGGTGCCAGTTGCGCCATGGCCTCGATCAGCAGGTGCTGGCCCTTGGCCTGATTGATACGGCCTACCAGGCCGATTAGAAAGGCGTTTTCACTCCCCAGTTGCCGGCGCAGGGCCAGTCGTTCCGCCTCGGCCAGGGGTTCAACCTCATCCGCTCCCGGATAGAGCACGGTCGTGGCCGGGCGAATGTCGGCGGGAATGAAGGTGTGGATCTGGTCGGCCACGGCCTGAGTGACGCACAGCATGTGATCGATGTGGCTGTACAGGAAGCGATGGAAAGGGTCGCGCTTGAACCGGGTCATGGTCATGTGTCGGCTCTGTACCAGCAGGGGCTTGCGGCGGGACAGCCACTTGGCCAGCACGGCGATGGGCATGTCCTTGGTCCAGTGGAAATGAACCAAATCCACCTGCTGTTCGTCGATCAACCGGGCCAGCCGCCTTGCGGTGCGCAGGGAGAAGCGGCCGCCGGTTTTCAGCACGTTGGCCTCGCCGCCCTGCTCGGCAAAGCGTTGTTCCAATCGGCTGCCCTCAGCGATCACCGGCAACACACTGTGGTGTTCGGCCAGGGCCAGGCTGCAGCGGTGCATGTAAAGCTCCAGCCCGCCCAGATCCGGCGACAGGCAGAGCTCGAGTACCTTTTTGTTATTGCTCATCTTTTTGCATGTCCAGCATGACGGCGTATTTCATGTAGGAGCTGAAAGCGGAGATCACCGCCACGTTCCAGCCATTGATGCCATGGAGCAGACCGCCTTTCAGGACCAGGGCCTTGAACAGGGCGGCCAGGCCGTGGGTAAAGGGATCCCAGGCCTTGGCCCGCTTGCCGTCTTCCAGTGCCAGCACGGCGCCGCGCTTGATGAACTTCTCGGTGGTACGCACCATGTGAGCGTAATCGTCGTAGGAATAATGCAGCAGGTTGGCGTTGAGCTGGCAAATGTTGCCGGCTTCCACCTTGGCATGTCCCTTCTTGGCCGAGAAGCCGCACTTGCGGCGATCGTACAGGCGGGTGACCCGGTCCGGGTACCAGAGCCGAATGAAGTTCTTGCCCACAAAAGTCTTGCGGCAGAACGAAAAGGCGTCGTGGGGCGTGGTGGCCAGATTCAAGGCTCGAATGGCGGCGATGGCGTCGTCGGCTAGTCGTTCGTCCGCATCCAGGCTCAGGATCCAGTCGTTGCTGGCGAACTGGATCCCAAAGGCTTTTTGCGGGCCGTCGCCCAGGTAGGCCTGTTTGATCACCCGGGCACCCATGGATTCGGCGATCTCGCAGGTCCGGTCGGTGCTCAGTGAATCAACGACGATGATTTCATCGCATACCGCCCTGACCGATTCGATCACGGCGGCGATGTTGTCTTCCTCGTTGAGGGTGATGATGTTGGCGGTAATATTCAAGATTTCGACCTCATGATGACCATCAGGCCTTGTTCAGCCACGCCATGTATTCACTGGTACCTTCGGCCACTGTCTTGAACTTGTGCGGGTAACCGGCGGCGCGCAGTTTGGTGAGGTCGGCCTGGGTAAAGCTCTGATAGCGACCTTTCAGCTGTTCGGGAAAGGGAATGTATTCTATCTGGCCCTTGCCGTGGTGCTTGATCACCGCTTCGGCTACGTTCTGGAAGGGTTCGGCCTGACCGGTACCGCAGTTGAAAATGCCGGATACGCCCGGGTTCTGCCAGAACCACAGGTTAACCTGACAGACATCGCTGACATAGATGAAGTCGCGCTTCTGACCGCCGTTGGGGAAACCGTCACAACCTTCAAACAGCTTGGGGTTTTCGCCCTTGTGCAACTGGGTGTTGAGGTGGAAGGCCACGCTCGACATGCCGCCCTTGTGCTGCTCGCGCGGGCCGTAGACGTTGAAGTATTTGAGGCCCACCACCTGGGAGTTTATCTCGGGCATCATCCGGCGCACGTACTGGTCGAACAGCTGCTTGGAGTAGCCGTAAACGTTGAGCGGCTGTTCGTACTGCGGCTCTTCGATGAAATTGTCGTTGCGTCCGCCATAGGTGGCTGCAGAAGAGGCATAGATAAAGGGAATGTCGCGCTCAACGCAGTAGTGCAGCAGATCCTTGGAGTACTCGTAGTTGTTCTCCATCATGAACTTGCCGTCCCACTCGGTGGTGGCCGAGCAGGCACCTTCGTGGAAGATCACTTCGATGCCGCCCCATTCTTCGAACTCGTCGCCGGAAATGATGCGGTGAATGAACTCGTCTTTATCCAGGTAATCGGCGATGGTCAGATCGACCAGGTTGACGAACTTGGTGCCGTCGGTGAGGTCGTCGACGACCACGACGTCGGTGCGTCCCTGGTCGTTCAGGTTTTTTACCAGATTACTGCCGATAAAGCCGGCGCCGCCAGTCACAATGATCATCGCTTTTTGCCTCTTGCTGGCCGGAACCTGTCCGGCTGAACGAAGTAAAATAAAGTCGAAGTTTACCATGCTTGCCCGGCAGAAAACTAACCCGTCGGCCTGTGTTACTATTCAGTAATGGTATTGAGCATTTGGTTAACCGGATGAAAACCAAGGATCGTATAGTTGCCGCCGCCCTGTTGTTGTTTAACGAGCAGGGGGAATCGAATGTGACCACCAATCATATTGCCGCTCACCTGGGCATCAGCCCCGGTAATCTCTACTACCATTTTCGCAACAAGAACGACATTATTGGCCGCATTTTTCTGCAATATGCCGACCATCTTCGTAAAAGCTTCACTCCCGTCACCGGGCCGGCCAATGCCGGTTCCAGCGTCTGGTTTCATTATCTGGACGCGGTGTTCTACGTGATGTGGGAGTTCCGTTTTTTCTATGCCAACCTCAACGATATTCTGCACCGGGATCCCGAACTACATGGCCAGTATCTGCTGGTGCAGCAGGAACTGGCAGAGAACCTGCAAGCACTGTTGCGTGAGTTGAACGGCCAGCAGGTGCTGGTGATTCCCGATGACGATATAGCCCCCCTGAGTGAAATTCTGAGAATGGTGGTGTCGTTCTGGGTCAGCTACCAATCGGCCCAGTCGCTGACTCCGCATATCAGCCAGGCGGTGCTTTATCAGGGGGTGGCGCGGGTCTTGTTGTTGCTCAAGCCCTACTTTCATCCGGAGAAAGGACTCGAACTGGCAACCTTGTCGGCACATTATCAGGCGCTGGCATCTCAACCCAGTGATCCCTTTCACAAATAGGATAAAGTTTGGAATATGTTATGAGTGTTGGGTGTTTAGGTAGTAAAATGATCTGAATTAAACCCAGATAGCCAGATTGATAGCGGGAGTTCACTATGTCATCGGCATTTTATGCTTATTTATCCGAGCAATTAGCACAAACCAAAGCAGAGGGGCTCTACAAGCAGGAGCGGGTGATCACCTCGGCCCAGAGTGCCGCCATCGAGGTGGGCAAACAGGAAGTTATCAACTTCTGCGCCAACAACTATCTGGGCCTGGCCAATCATCCCGAGCTGGTCGCGGCGGCCAAGCAGGGGCTGGACAGCCACGGCTTCGGTATGGCTTCGGTGCGTTTCATCTGCGGTACCCAGGATCTGCACAAGCAGCTGGAAGCCGAGCTGTCCGCTTTTCTGGGCATGGAAGACACCATTCTTTATACCTCCTGTTTCGATGCCAACGCCGGTCTGTTCGAAACCCTGTTGGGGCCGGACGATGCGATCATCTCCGATGCGCTCAACCATGCCTCCATCATCGACGGCGTGCGCCTGTGCAAGGCCAAACGCTACCGTTATGCCAACAATGACATGGTCGAGCTGGAAGCCCGGCTGCAGCAGGCGGACGCCGACGGCGCGCGTTTCAAACTGATTGCCACCGACGGTGTGTTCTCGATGGATGGCGTTATCGCCAACCTGCAGGTTGTCTGCGATCTGGCAGACAAATACAATGCCATGGTGATGGTGGACGACTCCCATGCGGTCGGCTTCGTCGGCGAGCAGGGCCGCGGTACCCCGGAGTTCTGCGGTGTAATGGACCGGGTCGATATTATCACCGGCACCCTGGGCAAGGCCCTGGGTGGTGCGTCCGGCGGTTATACCTCGGGCAAGAAGGAAGTGATTGACTGGTTGCGCCAGCGTTCACGTCCTTACCTGTTCTCCAACTCGGTAGCACCGGCCATTGTTGCCGCCTCCATCAAGGTGCTGGAGATGCTGAAAAACGGCGATAACCTGCGCAACAAGGTGCGGGAAAACAGTGCCTATTTCCGTGAGCAAATGAGCGCCGCCGGCTTTACTCTGGCGGGGCAGGATCACGCCATTATTCCGGTGATGCTGGGCGATGCCGCCCTGGCGGCACAGATGTCCGATCAGCTGCTGGAGCGCGGAATCTATGTGATTGGGTTTTCCTTCCCGGTGGTGCCCAAGGGCCAGGCCCGTATTCGTACCCAGATGTCGGCGGCCCACAGCCGCGAACAGCTGGACAAGGCCATTGCCGCCTTTACCGACGTTGGCCGCGAGCTGGGTATCATCTAAGGGGACTATGACCATGAAAGCACTGGCAAAACTGAAAGCAGAACCCGGCATCTGGATGACCGACGTGCCCGAGCCCGAACTGGGCCATAACGATCTGCTGATCAAGATCCGCAAGACCGCCATCTGCGGCACCGACATTCATATCTACAACTGGGACGAATGGTCCCAGAACACCATTCCGGTCCCCATGGTGGTCGGCCACGAATACGTGGGCGAAGTAGTGGCCGTGGGTCAGGAAGTACGCGGCTTTGCGGTCGGCGATCGGGTGTCCGGTGAAGGCCATATCACCTGTGGCCATTGCCGCAACTGTCGGGCCGGACGCACCCACCTGTGCCGCAACACCGTAGGCGTGGGCGTCAACCGTGAAGGGGCCTTTGCCGAGTATCTGGTGATTCCGGCCTTCAACGCCTTCAAGCTGCCCGACGAAGTCTCCGACGATCTGGCCTCCATCTTCGAC
Source organism: Gammaproteobacteria bacterium (assembly GCA_018222825.1). Taxonomy (GTDB): domain Bacteria; phylum Pseudomonadota; class Gammaproteobacteria; order Enterobacterales; family Aeromonadaceae; genus Oceanimonas. Next base: position 5,609 of record JAAEZO010000016.1, on the reverse strand, counting down.
CCTTTCGGCAATGCGGTACACACGGCGCTGTCGTTCGATCTGGTGGGTGAAGATGTGCTGATCACCGGTGCCGGCCCCATCGGCATCATGGCCGCGGCGGTCGCTCGTCATGTGGGTGCCCGCCATGTGGTGATCACCGACGTCAACGAATACCGGCTGGAGCTGGCTCGCAAGATGGGCGTGACCCGGGCCGTTAACGTGGCCACCGAAAAACTGGACACCGTGATGGCCGAGCTGGGCATGACCGAAGGCTTCGACGTGGGCCTGGAAATGTCCGGCGTGCCCTCGGCATTCCGCGACATGCTGGCCAAGATGAACCACGGCGGCAAAATTGCCATGCTGGGTATTCCGCCGTCCGACATGGAGATCGACTGGACCCAGGTGATTTTCAAGGGGCTGGTGCTGAAGGGTATCTACGGCCGCGAAATGTTTGAAACCTGGTACAAGATGGCCAGCCTGATCCAGTCCGGTCTGGACTTGAGCCCCATCATCACCCATCACTTCAAGGTCGACGACTTCCAGCAGGGCTTCGACACCATGCGTTCCGGCCAGTCCGGTAAAGTCATCCTCGACTGGACCTAAGGTCCCGCTCCGGGGATGGGCGCCGCTATGGCACCCATCCCCGATATTCCCCCGCCATCCCCAGATGCCTTCTGCTTATAAGCTGCGCTCAAGTCGGCTTCTCTCAGTACTATCAATCTTCTTGCTTCTTGAACACCTTGTGACTTCAGGTATTGCCTATAAACAACGCCGATATTTCGGGGAGGACAAAGGGATCTGCTCCGCCAACCTTCTGTTTCATGAATGAAACAGAGAGCGTACAAGGAGGTATTCATAGCGAGTTGGTGGAGCGGGCGCTTTGGCCGAAGTATCGCATCTGCTGAAAGCCGTCCCGATCCGCGCCCTGCTTCACAATCCTTGGATTTAGGTTATAACTGGTGTCATGCGGAGCACTTTTTCACTTGTTAAAATGGCACACTAAGGTTAGAAAAAGAGCAGACCGGGGCAGCTCGGCGTAAGAACTCAATGGACAGAGGGAAGCGGAATGATCACATGGAACAAGAAAGCGGTGGCGGCGGCCGTCTCGGTGGCCCTGGGTTACGGAGCTGCGTTTGCCGCCTCGGCGGAAACGGTCAAGGTGGCCATCGCCGGCCCGGTTACCGGTGCCGTGGCCCAGTATGGTGACATGCAGTTTACCGGCGGCCGCATGGCGGTCGAAATGCTCAACAAATCCGGCACGCTTGGTGACTACACCCTGGAGGCGGTGGAATACGATGACGCCTGTGATCCCAAGCAGGCGGTGGCGGTGGCCAACCGGGTGGTCAACGATGGCGTGCAGTTTGTGGTGGGTCATCTGTGCTCCGACAGCACCCTGCCGGCCTCGGATGTGTATGACGACGAAGGCATTCTGATGATTACCCCGGCTTCCACCAATCCGGTGATTACCGAGCGGGATCTGGAATTCGTGATGCGTACCATCGGCCTCGACAGTGATCAGGGCCCGACGGCCGCCCGTTTCATTCTCGACCAGCTCAAGCCCGAGCGCATTGCGGTTATCCACGACAAGAAGCAATACGGCGAAGGCCTGGCCTCCAGCGTGCGTGATGCGCTGAAGGCCGCCGGTGTCGAGGTGGTGGCTTACGAGGGGATCACCTCGGGCGACAAGGACTTCTCGACCCTGATTGCCAAGCTGCAGCGCGACAAGGTCGATTTCGTCTATTACGGCGGCTATCACCCGGAGCTGGGGCTGATACTGCGCCAGTCGGCCGAAAAAGGCTTTGATGCCCGCTTCATGGGCCCCGAAGGCGTCGGTCACAAGGATATAACCTCCATTGCCGGTGATGCTTCCGAAGGTCTGCTGGTCACTCTGCCCAAGAAATATGATCTGGATCCGGCCAACGCCGCCGTGGTGCAGGCGATTCAGGCCAAGGGTGAAGACCCCAGCGGCCCCTTCGTGTGGACGACTTACGCGGCGGTGGAAGCCATTGCCGAAGGCCTGAAGCGCGCCGGTACCGACCCGGAAGCGGTGGCCAAGGCATTGCGTGCCGAGCCGGTCAATACCGTGATGGGGCCGCTGAGCTGGGATGAAAAAGGCGATCTGCTGGGCTTCGAGTTCGGTGTGTTCGAGTGGCACAAGGACGGTTCTTCTACTCAGATGTAAGGTGAAGTAGATATTTTCATCCTGCCGCAAAGGAGGGTAAAGGGCATGCAGTCACGACCCTTTGCTCTCCTTTATTGATAGCACCGAGAATGATTAGTAAAGGGCGGGACCTGCCAGCCTCGCTTGATATAACGGATTCCCTTCGCTCTTACGACAAGGAAAAGTTGTATGTCTGAGCCCACGCTTTATTTTATTCAGCAGCTGCTCAACGGCCTGACCATCGGCAGCACCTATGCGCTGATCGCCATCGGCTATACCATGGTTTACGGCATTATCGGCATGATCAACTTCGCCCACGGCGAGGTGTATATGATTGGCGCCTACGCCGCCTTCATGGTGATGACCGGCCTGATGATGATCGGTATCGACAGTACCTTTTTGCTGCTGACCGCCGCCTTTCTGGTGAGCATTACCCTGACCAGTGTGTACGGTTACTCCATCGAACGGGTTGCTTACCGGCCGCTGCGCGGCAGCAAACGGCTGATTGCGCTGATCTCGGCCATCGGCATGTCCATCTTTCTGCAGAACATGATGCGGCTGTCGCAGGGCTCGCGCGATATCGCCATGCCCAGCCTGCTTCCCGGCGGCTGGACCTTCGGCGAGAGCGGCTTTCAGGCCTCGCTGTCCTACATGCAGCTGATTATTTTCGTGGTGACTTTCGTGGCCATGACCCTGCTGTCGCTGTTTATCTCCCGCTCCCGTATGGGCCGGGCCTGCCGGGCCTGCGCCGAAGATCTGGGCATGGCCAACCTGCTCGGCATCAACAGCAATACGGTGATTGCACTGACCTTCGTCATTGGTGCCGCCCTGGCGGCGGTAGCCGGTGTGTTGCTGGGCTCCTACTACGGCGTCATCAACCCCTATATCGGCTTCATGGCCGGGCTCAAGGCCTTTACCGCGGCGGTACTGGGCGGCATCGGCAGCATTCCGGGCGCGGTAATCGGCGGCCTCTTGCTGGGGGTCACCGAGGCCATGACCGGCGCCTATTTCAGCACCGAATACAAGGATGTGGTGTCCTTCGGGCTGTTGATTGCGGTGCTGCTGTTCATGCCGACCGGCATTCTGGGTAAACCGGAGGTAGAGAAGGTATGAACAAACTCAAACCCGCCTTGATTGCCGCCGTGCTGTTTCTGTTGCTGGCCGGCTGGCTGCTCGGTTTTCGGCTCGAAACCGCCGGCACCCGGCTGATTGTCTCCAACCGCCTGGATCAGGCCTGGGAGTGGCTGGCGCTGGGCGCCGCCCTGGTGTTTTTCGCCCAGCTGTTTCAGCGGCAGCTGCGCAGTCCCTTCAAGTATCTGTCGGACCGTAAGGGCCATTTTGCCCTGCCGGTGCCGGAAGAACGGCCCTGGTTGTATCGCATCGTGACCGTGCTGGTGTTGGCTACCTTGTTGATCTGGCCCTTCATGGGCTCGCGCGGGGCGGTCGATCTGGCCACCCTGACCCTGATTTACGTGATGCTGGGGCTGGGGTTGAACGTGGTGGTGGGCCTGGCCGGGTTGCTGGATTTGGGTTACGTCGCTTTTTATGCGGTGGGCGCCTACAGCTATGCCCTGCTCAACGCCTATCTGGGGCTGGACTTCTGGACCTGCCTGCTGATTTCGGGCGGCATGGCGGCGCTGTTCGGTTTTTTGCTCGGCTTTCCGGTGTTACGGCTGCGCGGCGATTATCTGGCCATCGTCACCCTGGGCTTCGGCGAAATCATCCGTATTCTGCTCAACAACATGACCGAGCTGACCGGGGGCCCCAACGGCATCGCCGGCATTCCCAAGCCGACGCTGTTCGGGCTGGAATTCGAACGCCGGGGTGACAACACCTTTCACCAGTTTTTCGACATCGCCTACAACTCGGGCCACAAGGTGATTTTTCTGTATCTGCTGGCGCTGATGCTGGTGATTTTTACCATCTTCATCATCAACCGCCTGCTGCGCATGCCGCTGGGCCGGGCCTGGGAGGCGCTGCGCGAAGACGAGATTGCCTGTCGCTCGCTGGGCCTCAACCCGACCCTGATCAAGCTCAGCGCCTTTACCATCGGCGCCGCCTTTGCCGGTTTTGCCGGCAGCTTCTTCGCCGCCCGTCAGGGCTTTATCAGTCCCGAATCCTTCGTGTTCATCGAGTCGGCCATCATTCTGGCCATCGTGGTACTGGGCGGCATGGGCTCGCAGATTGGCGTGGTACTGGCGGCCATCGTCATGACCATATTGCCGGAGCTGACGCGGGAATTTAACGAATATCGCATGCTGCTGTTTGGCCTGCTGATGGTGCTGATGATGATCTGGCGGCCGCAGGGATTGCTGCCGATGCACCGACCCCACATGGAGCTTAAATCATGACGGCCATGCTAACCGTATCCGACCTGACCATGCGTTTCGGCGGTCTGGTCGCCGTCGACCAGGTGGCGCTCCGCATGGATGAGCGGCAAATTGTGTCGGTGATTGGCCCCAACGGCGCCGGCAAGACCACGGTGTTCAACTGTCTGTCCGGCTTTTACCGGCCAAGCGGTGGCAGCGTCAATTTCAAGGGTCGCGCCATACAGGGGATGCCGGGCCACAAGATTGCCCGACTGGGTATGGTGCGCACCTTTCAGCATGTACGCTTGTTCAAGGAAATGACGGTGCTGGAAAACCTGCTGGTGGCCCAGCACTTTCATTTGAACACCGGCTTTTTGTCCGGCCTGCTCAAGACCCCGGCCTTTCGTCGCGCCGAGCGGGAAGGGCTGGCGCTGGCTCATTACTGGCTGGAAAAGGTCAACCTGACCGAATTTGCCAATCGTACCGCCGATAACCTGGCCTATGGTCAGCAACGGCGACTGGAAATTGCCCGCTGCATGGCGGCTCGTCCGTCTCTGCTGATGCTGGACGAGCCGGCGGCAGGGCTTAACCCGAACGAGACTCACGAGTTGAATCGGTTGATCTGTGATTTGCGTGACAACGAAGGAGTCAGCATCCTGTTGATTGAACATGACATGAAGCTGGTGATGGATATCTCCGACTATATCTATGTGGTCAATCAGGGACGGCCGCTGGCCGAGGGTACCCCGGAGCAGGTGCGCAATAACCCCGCCGTGATCAAAGCCTACCTGGGAGAAGCCTGAGCATGCTGCATGTGGATAATGTCTGTGCCCGTTACGGCAAAATTCAGGCGCTGGAAGATGTCACCATCGAAATAAAGCAGGGAGAAATCGTCACCCTGATCGGGGCCAATGGCGCCGGAAAGACCACCCTGATGATGACCATTTGCGGTGATCCCAAGCCGGCCCAAGGGCGGGTGCTGTTCGAAGGTCAGGATTTGGGCGGACTCGATACGCCCGCCATCATGCGCAAGGACATTGCCATCGTGCCCGAGGGGCGGCGGATTTTTGCCCGGCTGACGGTGGAGGAAAACCTGCACATGGGGGCCTTTTTCGTCGACAAGCGCGAGCATGCGCCGTTGCTGAAAGAGGTGTATCGTA